>CAYVRW010000001.1:0-2011 GCA_964453575.1 uncultured Coxiellaceae bacterium
ACTGGTTGTTTCAGTATCAAATGCAAAAATCCCTTTTTTAGAAATAGCAGACAACCATTTTTCTAACTCTTTTTCTGAAAAAATGATTTCATAATGCTGGTGCTTGTCGCTCGCAATTGAAGTATTTTTTTCTAATAATTGATTTAACCACGTTTTAAATTCCAAGTCTTTATATAACGTCATTAATTTTTCTTGATCAACATTTTTTAATTTAAGATCATCGATATGCAAATCTAATTTAACATCAGTTTTAATCGTGACAAGTTTGCGCGTTAACGGTATTTGCTCCAGACAATTACGTAAATTTTCCCCTACTTTGCCTTTTATAGTGTGTGCATTTGAAATAATGTTATCTAAAGTTCCATGTTCTTCTAACCATTTAACAGCCGTTTTAGGGCCTACTTGAGGTACACCTGGAACATTATCAGAGGTATCGCCAATCAATGTTAAATAATCAATCATTAAATGCGGAGGAATCCCAAATTTTTCTTTGACTGTAATAATTGTTAATATTGTTTCTGTCATCGTATTAACAAGTGTCGTATGTTCATTCACCAGTTGTGCTAAATCTTTATCACCTGTGGAAATCAGTGTTTCTTTGTTTTGACGTTCGGCTTCTTTAGCTAACGTCCCAATGACATCATCGGCTTCAACACCTTCTATCATGATCAATGGTATACCTAATGCTTTGATAACCGCATGAATAGGTTCAATTTGTATAACGAGATCACCAGGCATTTCAGAACGATTTGCTTTATATTTTTCATAAAGGTCATCCCTAAATGTTTTACCTTTTGCATCAAACACGACAGCCATGTATTCAGGATTATAATCATTTTGTAATTTTTTAAGCATGTTAATGACGCCGTAAACTGCCCCGGTCGGAAATGCTTTTGAATTCATTAAAGCAGGCATGGCATGAAAGGCCCTGTATAAATAGGAGGAACCGTCCACAAGAATGATAGGTTTTGCCATTTTGATCAATTTCCAAGGTGATAAGTTGGTATAGGATAATACAAGATTCTTATGCTAGTGAGAAAGAAATTATGGCTGCTTTTAGCTTGTTTTTGCTAAGCTAATACATACGATTAGAAAGGTATTTAAGCTTTTTCAATAAAAATATGATATAAATGAAGAAGTTGGCCAATTTAAAGTGCCAGCTTAAATTAGTCATATTTTTTTGGCACACATAATACAAGGCGTTTATGCTAAGGAGAAAGAAATGTTGCGATTACTAAGCTTACTATTATGCTCTATTTTACCCATCACCATATATGCCGCTGATATGACATTATCAAGCAAAGCATTAGCCAACGCTAGCACCTTTCCTGTGCTTTATACCTGTGATGGAAAAGACATTTCTCCTGATTTGTCCTGGGCTAACTTACCTGCTAAAACACAAAGTACTGCTATTATTTTATCGGACGAAGATGCGCCAGGCGGTGTATTTTATCATTGGGTTGTTTTTAACATTCCAGCATCTGCCCATGAACTGACTCAAGCCATAACAACCTTGCCATTGGGTACTTTAACAGGGAAAAATTCTTGGGGACGATCTCAATATAATGGCCCTTGCCCGCCTAAAGGTGTGTTGCATCACTATACGTTTACCCTTTATGCGCTGGATAAAACATTTTCTTTACCTTCAGAGATCGGTGCACCTACCCTCATAAAAGCCATGCAGGGCCATATTTTAGGTCAAGCCGTGTTGAAAATGAGTTATGCTCATTGAGTGATGTAAAATCATTTGTCAACTCGCTGTCTTTTATAAGAATCAGTGGAATCAGGTTTATTCAGGCTTCTTTTGTTATGATCATCGCATGGTTTTTCATCATTACTTGTATTTTGTTTTTTAAACAAGTTAGGATATTCAGAGGGTTTGCCTCGGCGTGATGCATAATCCTGAATAAACCTTGATTCTTTCGAGACATTTTTTAGCGCGCTAAAACCTTTTTCATTCGGTTCATCGATTGAGGCACCTTCATTCATAAGTATTTGTATTATTGTTCCA
>CAYVRW010000001.1:2111-88969 GCA_964453575.1 uncultured Coxiellaceae bacterium
TTTAAGCCTTCCTTGTCATCCGCAAATATGTCTTTGGCTTCGCTCAACAATAATTCAGCAATCTCAAAATGCCCTTCTTTACAGGCTGAATTCAATGCCGTAAACCCATAACCATCTTTGTTTGTAAAAAATGCTTTTAAGCCTTCCTTGTCATCCGCAAATATGTCGTTGGCTTCATTCAATAATAATCTAACAACCTCAACATACCCTTCCTTACAGGCTGTACTCAGTGCGGTAAAGCCGTTCTTCTCTTCATGTGAAATGTATGCTTTATAGCCATTATTGTTTGTTTTATTCTGATATAATGCACTAAGATTTTGCATAAGAGCTGCTGCGTTCTTACAATCCCCATGTTTACTTAAGGAAATTAAATTTGTCATTTTTTCTTGAGGATCAATCCAAATAACGATTTCATTCTTAGCATCTTTAGCTGAGCGTTCATAAAAAAAATCTGGTTGACCAATGAGATCTGCTATAAAGTTCTGTACATAAGACTTATTTTCGCTATTATTATGCCAACTGAAATAGATCAAATTTTGTAAAAATTGACTATAGACTTCTTTTGCTCTGATGCGTCCTTCTTCAAGGTTATAATCTTTTTTTCTATCGTTGGTGTAATAATCCTCAAGACTCTTAAGAAGACGCTTGAATTGTTCATCATCTATCGTTTGGCAATTACCTAACCCATCATAAATAGCACCGATATTTTTATTTACTTCTTTATTAAAAAACCTTTTTCTATTTCTAAAATCAATACTTGGCATAATCTTTTCCTCGTTTGTAACTATTTAATATCTTTAAAACGAGGTATTGTATATTATATAGACACTAATTGTCAATTTATTGTTCAGGCATCTTTGTGGTTTGATGAATGGCCAATTTAGTATCTTATTGAATAATAAGAAAATTTTACAGATGGCCATATTTTAGATCAAGTCTGTTGAAAATGAGTTATGCTCATTAAGCGATTTAAAATCATGTGCTATGGGACTTTTAAATTTAATGTTTAGAAGGACACTCATCCATATTGAGAAATAACAAATTCATCGGCGGAATAGACTGCAATATTAGCTCTTTGAAATCCTTTCATATCACGCGTAATAATGGCTTGAACACCAGCGTGAATGGCAGCCTCATGGAGCACAGCATCTTCAAAATCAGAAAATTTGAGCAGCAATGCGGATGCTAAAACGGTGCGAGTAATAGGTGCAATTTCAAATAATCGAAGTAACTGTTCAATAGCTATCCGACTTTCTTTGCTGCCAATCGCTTTTGTAACTAAATAATGAACGGTAGTAATCGTTGTACCACCGATGAAAGTGGAAAGATTACCTTTTTCTGTTTCTGAAAATATCCATTTAGCAGCGTCATTAAAAGGACTTCTATCTAACAAATGATCCAAAACAATATTAGTATCAATCAAGATTTTCATTTATATTTATCCTTTAAATATTTTTGATAGTCTTTTTCGCTGATTTTTTTATTACGTAAAATACCTTGCAACGAGCGCGTTAATGGCGGCATCTCTGTAGAATATATTTCACGCGTTTGTGATGTAACTAGCATCAGATAATCTGAAAAAAGCTTAGATAAAGATTTTCCATGAGCTTTTGAGTATTTTTTTGCGGCTGAAATCAAAGAAGAATCCACTCTCAGCGTAAGTTTAGTTTGCATATAATACACCTTTTTTGACGTACATAACAATTATTATTGTACGTCAGTTGAAGGCAAAATTCAACAAGGAAAAAGTTTATCGATTATGATAATTATTTGTACATTTGACCACTGGCTATTTGCCAATACAAAAACTCGAAAAAATCCGCCCTAATAAATCATCGTGAGTAAACTCTCCTGTAATTTCATTTAAAGCTAACTGTGCTTGACGGAGGTCTTCTGCTAAAAGTTCGCCTGCTTTGTGGTTTTCTAGCTGTTCTTTTCCATCAAACAAATATTTTTTTGCACGATCTAGAGCATCGAGATGTCTTTGTCTTGCAGAAAAAACGCTTTCCTGGGTTATTTGATATCCTGCAATGGTTTTAATATGATTTTTTAATAATTCAATTCCGATACCTTTTTTCGCAGATAATGAAATACAATTTCCCTGCAAATTTGCCTCTTCTTGAAGTAAATCAATTTTATTACGTATCGTGACAACAGTTGCGTTCGGTGGAATATCTTTTAAAACCGAAGCTAAATTCGGCAGCTCTTCTGTTGCATCAACGACAAACAAGACTAAATCTGCCTTAACTATTTCAGCATGCGCGCGGCGTATCCCTTCTTGTTCTACCAAATCATTACTTTCTCGTAATCCCGCGGTATCGATAATATGAATAGGCATGCCATCAATGTGAATATATTCTCTTAATAAATCACGCGTAGTTCCGGCAATATCAGTTACGATCGCAGATTCTTTTCCGCTTAATTGATTAAGTAAACTGGATTTGCCCACATTGGGTTTGCCAGCAATCACTGCGGTTAAGCCATCGCGTAATAAGGCACCTTGTTTTGCCGATGCTTGCGTTAATATTAATTGATCGATGATGCTATTTAATTGCGTGTTAATTTGTTTATCGGCTAAAAAATCAATTTCTTCTTCCACAAAATCAATAGCTGCTTCAACATACATGCGTAATTTTATGATGCTTTCAACTAATGCATTTATTTTTTTTGAAAACTCGCCTTGTAATGAACGCACAGCAGAACGAGCAGCCGATTCAGAAGAAGCATCAATTAAATCTGCGATGGCTTCGGCTTGGATTAAATCGATTTTATCATTTAAAAAAGCACGTTCGGAAAATTCCCCTGGCCTTGCTAATCTAGCATTCAGTGATAATACTCTTTTTATCAAACGTTCAATGACTGCAGGCCCGCCATGACAATGCAGTTCTAAAACATCTTCGCCAGTAAATGAATGCGGTGCTTTAAAATAAAGTGCAATGCCCTCATCTATTGCTAAACCATCTTGATCATTGAAAGTAGTAAAAAAGGCAAAACGTGGTTGGGGAATATCATCTAAGATTTGTTTAGCAATGGCTAAAACATGGGGCCCTGAGATACGCACCATTGCTACACCGCCGCGCCCAGAAGGTGTGGCAAGTGCAACAATGGTTTCTACGTTTTTCATTATTTTTTAGCTTTATCTAAGCTGCGCATGATATACCATTGTTGTAAGAAGGACAGCGTATTATTAACAAACCAATACAACATTAAACCTGCTGGAAAATTAATAAATAGCACCGTAAATATCACTGGCATAAACATCATAACTTTAGCTTGAATAGGATCCGGTGGCGGTGGGTTTAAGCGTTGTTGGAAAAACATCGATAATCCCATTAACACTGGCAAAATATAGTAAGGATCTTTAATAGAAAGATCTTGTATCCAAAAAATAAATGGCGCATGACGTAACTGTACGCTTTCAATCAATACCCAATAAAGTCCGATAAATACCGGTATTTGCACTAATATCGGTAAGCAGCCGCTCATGGGATTTACTTTTTCTTTTTTGTAAAGTTCTAAGGTTGCTTGGGTAAACTTTTGTTTATCATCACCCAATTTTTCTTTTAATGCAGCAATTTTGGGCTGCAGTTTTTTCAACCCGCTCATGGAGCGATAACTTTTTGCGGATAAATGATAAAACATCAGTTTAATGATGAGGGTCACAAGGACAATGGACCATCCCCAATTGCCAACAACATTATAAATGTGTTGCATCATCCAGAAAATAATACCGGAAATAAACCAAAACCATCCGTAATCGATAGTTAATTTTAAACTGGGTGAAGCTTTTTCAAGTTGATCAGCAATCGCAGGACCTGCATAAAAGGTTGCATGCGTATCCGCGGTTTGTCCTGCAGGTATACTTACTGTGGGATTAATCATACCTATGGTGTATAAACCATCGTTGGTAATCTTTGAAAAATATTGTGATACTACTTTTGGATCGGGTACCCAAGCACTTACAAAATAATGCTGTATCATCGCAGCCCAACCATCAGCAAAAGATAGGTTGATATTTTGTTTTGCCATATCAGTGAATGGTACTTTTTGAAATCTTTTATCTGGGCTTGAAACAGCTGCGCCAAAATAAGTTGCGAAGTTTACAAAACCTTGCGTATTGGCAGGCGGTGTGTTTTTACGCATGAGTTGTAAATAAGTATTACCATTCCATGTTTGATTAGATGCATTTTCAATATGATAACTCATGTCCACATTATAACTGCCGCGTTTAAAGGTGAAAATTTTTGATATCTTTAAACCATTATTATGTTGCCAGTCTAATTTAACTTGCATTTCATTTTGATTTTCAGCAAGCACATAAATGGTATTTGAGCTGGTATATTGTGCCTGGCCTTTGGTGGTATCAGGTCCTTCGCTGCTTAATAAACCACTTTGTGCAATATAACGTGTATCGGGCTGATTATTTAGTAAAACTAAAGGTTCAGTGGAATGCAGTTGTTCTTTATAGTTAGGCAGTGTTGTTTGAATAATATTGCCGCCTAAGGTATCGATATCCATGTTAAGCACATCGGTTTTGACATGAACAATAGCACTTTTAGTGGTAGTTTGAGCGATGGGGGTTGTTTCAGTAGCGCTTTTTGTTGGCGTTATTTCAGGAATATAGTTTTCTGAAACGCTAGGCGTTGTTGGAATAGTTTTTGTAACTGCTTGGGGATGTTCTTTTTCCCATGCTTGATAAAGAAAAACAGAAATAACAATTAAAGTTGCATAAAGAGCGTATCTTATATAATCAATCATTTTGGTTAACATAGTTTATTTTTCCGGAACAGGATCAAAGCCGCCTTGACACCAAGGATGACATCGTAAAATTCGTTTCACACTTAACCAACATCCGCGTAAAAAAGAATGTTGTTGTAAAGCATGCAAAGTATAGGTTGAACAGGAAGGATAAAAACGACAACATTGGCCTAAAAAAGGACTTACAGCATATTGATAGGCACGTATGATAAATAAAAAAATAGTTAATGCTATGTTTTTAACTTTTTCCACAGTTTGTCAATGCCTTCTCGTAACTCATGCTTTGTTAATGTATCACATTGATAGCGAGCAATGATGATAATGTCCAATCCTTTTAAGTCTTTAAAAGAATGTCGAAAACTTTCCCTTAATACACGTTTAATCTGATTTCTTGATGCTGCTTTATTTGCAAAACGTTTTGCAACAATAAGGCCCAATCTACTATGTAAACAGGAGTTGGGTTTATATAGAACTAATAGGTGTTTTTGACTTATCTTTTGCGCATTATCAAATACAGATTTAAAGTCAGATTTGGTCAGCAATCTGTAGTTGCGAGGATAAGTCAATGAATTCATTAAATTATTTTATACTGCTAAGGTTTTACGGCCTTTTGCACGACGTCTATTTAATACGATTCGACCATTTTTAGTTGCCATTCTAGCGCGAAAACCATGGGTTCGCTTACGTTTAATAACGCTAGGTTGATATGTTCTTTTCATGACATGTTTCTCTCTATGAAATTTTTTTAATCAGGGGGCTTATGATAGGTAGCATTTGTTTTTTTGTCAAATTGTTTAGTATGCAGAGTTGCGCTGCTTATTAAATTAATATTATTTTATATTTCTTTATTTAGAAGCTTTTATTTATAAGGGAGGGAATTTCTGTGGAAAACGAATTATTTATTATTTTATTCATAGAGTTATAGATGTATATAAGTGTGGATAAGTGTAAAATCGCTTGTGTGGAAACAGGTACTCATGTGGGTAAAATGGAGGCATCCTGGTTTTACCTTAGTTTTGCACAGACAGTACATAGCTTTAGATAAGGGTTATTAACAGTTTTTTAGAGGTATAAATGAGCAAATATAAGTCACTTAACGAATGGTTGGTGTGGATAAAGGCAGAACATACGCAAGAAATTGATTTGAGTTTAGAGCGGGTTGCCAAAATAGGGGCTAGATTGGATTTATTAAAGCCATCTTGTCCAGTGATTACCGTGGCAGGGACGAATGGTAAAGGTTCAAATGTTGCTGCACTTGAGGCCATTTATTTAGCCCAAGGCTATAAAGTGGGCGCTTTTACTACACCTTTTCTTATTTCTTATAATGAGCAGGTGCGTATTCAAGGCAATCCTTCTGATGATTCATTATTTTGTCATGCATTTGAGCGCATTAACGAGGCTTGTGTTCAAGAAAATACATCATTGACCTTGTTTGAGTATGGAACGTTGGCTGCTTTGATGATTTTTAAGGAAGCAAACTTAGATGTTTGGATTTTAGAAGTAGGCATGGGAGGGCGCTGGGATGCGGTTAATGTCATTGATGCGGATGTTGCGATTGTCGCAAGTATAGGTATTGATCATGTCGAATGGTTGGGAAATACTCGCGAATTAATCGCTATTGAAAAAGCCGGTATTTTTCGAACAGGGAAGCCTGCAGTTTGCGGCGATTTTGATCCTCCAGCGACGTTAACACATACCCCATTATTTTGTCAGGGCAAAGATTTCGGTTTTAAAAAAATGGACACATCATGGACTTGGTGGTGTTCCAATAAGCAATTAACAGCATTACCACTTCCTACATTATTGTTGCAAAACATGTCTACAGCATTGATGGCCATTGATTTATTGCAATCACGATTGCCTGTTAATAAAGAAGCTATAGAAAAAGCTTTATCGACAGTGCGTTTACCTGGTCGTGTGCAAGTTATTCCGGGAGATGTTGAACATATTTTTGACGTTTCACATAATCCAGCGGCAGTGGTTCCGCTCGTCGAATATCTAAAAAACAATCCTATTCCTGGAAAAACTTACGCGGTTTTTTCTATGTTAGCCGATAAAGATATTTTAGCTACGATAAATGTTATTAAATCATCGATTGATGAATGGCATATTGCAGCGGTGCAATCAGAGCGGGCGGCGTCTTTAGAAAAATTAAGAGATTGTTTTGAAAAGAAAAACATTCAGCATGTGGATAAGTACGAATCTGTTAAAAAGGCTTATGAAACAATAAAATCATTGGCAAAAGTAGGCGACAGAATTGTGGTATTTGGGTCATTTCGTACGGTGGCTGAAGTTTTCGAGACGCCCATTTGATTTTTTTTTGAATAGCGATTAAGATTCAAGCTGTATTAATATTAGAAAGAGGGGTTTTTTATGTCTTTAAATCGTCCAAATCCAGAAAAAGAACTTACGGCAGAAGAAATAAAACGTGAGATACAGTCAACGTTAAAAAAAGAACGTGAGCTGATAGATGCTATTGATACTCAATTATGCAGACCGAATTTGGCTAGAGCTCTTTTTTTATTTCCTCCAAATGTTTTGACACCAGGTCAGGAACTTGTTAAAGAAGCTGCAAAACCTGTAGAAAAACCCTTAGAAGAGCGTTTAAAAGATGCGCAAGAATATTTTCATGGTGTTGATTACCGTCTTGAAGAAAGCAAAAGGGAACTTGAGCAACTTACTAAACGAATCGAAAAACTTAAGCAAGAAATGCCAGAGCTTGTCAAAGAACACGCTGAAGCAGAAGCTAGGGTAAAAAATCTTACTCTTCAAGTGAATGAAAAGCCCAAAAAGAAGAGATGGGGCTTCTGTTAAGCTAAGGCGCACCTTACCTTTAGAGCACGAGCATGATGGTTGATATGATGGACTCGCAAGAAATCAACCTCTTGCTCGGCAAGATAATGTGATATGGCAACGGTTTCAACATCTCTATTAGCGGCGGGTTCTTGAGTAAATTGAGATAAAAAGGATTTACGTGAGTGGCCCGCAAGTAATTTAACCCCTAACTTTTTGAAAGAATTTATGTTTTTTAGGAGCAAAAGAGACTGTTCCGCCGTTTTCCCATAACCAATGCCTATATCAAAAATTAAACGTTCATGTGGGATATCCAATTCACTTATACGTTTCTCTGCCCATTGATAGACATGAGCAACAGGATCTTCATTAAGGGGGATAAGTTTGGATTGGCTTACGGGTATCCCTAAGTGATGCATGAAAACAATATCACAGGCTTTATTAGCGACTGTAGTACGCATTTCTTTATTAGCTAGGCCTGTTACGTCATTAATCCAATCAACTCCTAGAGCGAGCGCTTTTTCTGCGACATAAGCATGCCGTGTATCAATACTTATTTTGGGAGTAATGAACATACCTGACTTTTGCTGCAAAATAGTACTTAAAATGGGTTCTAGGCGCCCCCATTCCTCGATAGGATCGATAGGTATTGCTTTTGGACCGGTTGATTCTGCTCCTAGATCAATGATTTCAGCACCTTCTTCGACCATTTGAATCATTTTTTGAATAGCGGCATCGGTTTCTTGATATTTTCCACCGTCCGAAAAAGAGTCTGGAGTAATGTTTACAATGCCCACTAATGCAGGCGTATCAATGCGTTGGGCAATGGCTCGTGTGTGAAAAGGGATATCATCGGCCTTCCATTGTGCAACAAGTTCTATAGCTGTTTTGCCTTGATGCCGCCCTGGCATAGGATAGGTCCAAAAAGGAGCAACATCTCTCAAAGGCAGTAATGCAAAAGGCCGATCAAGTAAATGCTCATGTGGAATATGCAATGTTTCGTCGTATTTAATTAAATTATCCCAGGCAAGCATGTCGATATCGATAATCCTCGGACTCCAATCGATATTTTTATCACGACCGCATTGTTTTTCGATGATTTTGGTTTGGGCCAGCAATGCTTCCGGAGTTAAAGAGGTTTGGCAGCGAAGCGCTACATTTAAATAGGGCATGTTCCATGAAGCATCTGCGTTTTTAGGTAATAAAGCATCCGAAATATAGATAGGAGACACTTGCTGTACATGTAATGAGGGAATTTTTTTTATTAAACGGAATGCTTTTCGCAAATGTTCTAATCGATCGCCTATGTTTGAACCTAGACAAAGTATAACCATGATGGCTCCTACGGTAATGTATCTCCATACCAAAATTGCACACCGCCTTTAAGATTTGCGATAGGCGGGAATTTGGTAACACAAATGGCGGCCAAAGTATTCTTGGGTAAAAAGGCTTTAGTCAGTTGATAAATAGCAAAACCCAGATGTTCAATCAAACGGAATGATTTTGTAGAGAAATCTTGTGTAATTTTCTGGCTTAAAGCATCATAATTCGTTCTTTCATCAAGTTCATCGGTGATACAAGCTTCAGGCGGTGTGGTAAAATGCATGTGAATATCCACATGGACCGTTTGTTTTTTTGATCTCTCAACTTCTGGCCAGCCTAAATGTATAGATAATTCAAGCTGATGTAATACTATGCTGGATTTTATGAGGTTCATTTTTGTATGTAAAAGTTAGAATTATTGAAGTCATCTTAGTTAAAATTTTAGTTTTTGCAAGGCGAAACATACTGATTCATCATCTTGCTTTAATCGAGGCTAATATGGTACTGTACACCCTGTGCAAATTGAAACCAATTTATTGAAAATAGACCAGATAACATGACTAATGAATACCTAAAAGAAGTCGTTAACAAAAATTATGCTTACGGCTTTATAACCGCTATTGAGTCTGACACGATTCCGCCAGGTTTATCGGAGGATGTGATACGGGAAATTTCCAAACGGAAAAATGAACCGGAATTTATGCTGGCATGGCGATTGCGTGCGTATCAACATTGGTTAACCTTATCACCGCCTACCTGGGCAAACGTTAAATTTGCAGACATTGATTATCAAATCATTATTTATTATTCAGCACCAAAATAAAAATCAGACGGCCCAAAAAGTTTAGAAGAAGTAGATCCAAAACTTATTGAAACCTATAAAAAATTAGGTATTCCCTTGCATGAACATAGCCGCTTAGCAGGCGTTGCCGTCGATGCTGTTTTTGATAGCGTATCCGTTGCCACAACATTTAAAGCAAAATTATCGGAAGCGGGTGTGATCTTTTGTTCTTTTTCAGAAGCATTACAAAATCACCCTGAGCTTATTGAAAAATATTTAGGAACGGTTGTTTCATACCGCGATAATTTTTTTGCGGCACTTAATTCTGCCGTATTCAGTGATGGATCGTTTGTTTATATTCCCAAAGGTGTGCGCTGCCCCATGGAGTTGTCCACCTATTTTCGTATTAATGCAGCAAAGACCGGCCAGTTCGAACGAACACTGATCATTGCTGAAGAAGGAAGTTACGTAAGTTATTTAGAAGGCTGCACCGCACCACAGCGCGATGAAAACCAATTACATGCTGCCGTCGTTGAATTAATTGCAATGGACCATGCAGAAATTAAATATTCTACCGTACAAAACTGGTATCCAGGTGATGAAGAAGGCCGCGGCGGTATTTATAACTTTGTGACCAAGCGCGGAGCATGCCGCGGTAAGCGTTCAAAAATTTCATGGACACAAATTGAAACAGGATCAGCGATTACTTGGAAATACCCAAGCGTCATTTTGCAAGGCGATTATTCAGTCGGTGAATTTTATTCGGTTGCATTAACGAATCATAGACAGCAAGCAGATACGGGAACCAAAATGATTCATCTTGGAAAAAACACGCGTAGTACGATTATTTCCAAAGGTATTTCGGCAGGCTTTGGCCAAAATACTTATCGAGGTTTAGTGCGTGTCGCACCTACCGCGCAAAATGCAAGAAATTATACGCAATGTGATTCTTTGTTATTAGGCAGCACTTGCGGCGCGCATACCTTGCCTGTGATTGAAGCAAAAAATCCAACGGCACAAATTGAACATGAAGCATCGACTTCTAAAATCGGTGAAGATCAATTGTTTTATTGCCGTCAACGCGGCTTGTCGGTAGAAGATGCTGTCACCATGATAGTCAATGGGTTTTGTAAACGTGTTTTTAATGAACTGCCGATGGAGTTTGCAGTCGAAGCACAAAAATTATTAGAGGTAAGTTTAGAGGGGAGTGTAGGTTAATGTTAAGTATTCGCAATTTGCATGCATCCATTCAAGATGAAAAGCAAAAAGTAAAAACCATTTTACATGGGATTAATCTTGATATTAAACCAGGCGAAATCCATGCCATTATGGGCCCGAATGGTTCTGGCAAAAGTACGCTTGCAAGAGTGCTTGCAGGTCATAAGGATTATACCGTTTCAGAAGGCGAAATATTATTGAATGGTAATAATATATTAAGTCTTTCTCCGGAAGAGCGTGCAACATCAGGTTTATTTTTGGCATTCCAATACCCGGTAGAAATTCCTGGTGTTAATAACATGTATTTTTTAAAAGCCGCGGTCAATAGTGTGCGCAAACAGCGCGGTTTAGCTCCACTTGATGCGATGGATTTTCTAACTTTAATAAAAGCAAAAATAAAAGAAGTAGGCATGGATGAAAAATTTTTAAATCGTGCAGTGAATGAAGGGTTTTCTGGCGGTGAAAAAAAACGCAATGAAATTTTGCAAATGCTTATGTTAGAACCTAGCTTTGCTGTGTTAGATGAAACAGATTCAGGCCTTGATATTGATGCTCTGCAAATGGTCGCCAAAGGTGTTAACAGTTTGCGCTCTCCAAAACGCAGCATGATTGTGGTGACGCACTATCAACGTTTGCTGGATTATATTGTGCCTGATGTGGTGCATGTCATGGTAAAAGGCCAAATTATTAAAACAGGCGGTAAAGAGCTTGCCTTAGAATTAGAACAAAAAGGTTATGGCTGGTTAATGGATCAGGTGAGCGCATGATGAATGTCATTTCATTTGTTTTCATAAACGGTGAATTTAACAAAGAGTTATCGGACATAAGTCTCTTGCCAGATGCCATTACCTTTCAGCACGAAAATAAGCAACTGCAATTACATATACCAAAAGAACAAACATCAAAGCTTCCTATTCATTTCAAATATTTGAATGGCTGCGATGATGCGCAATATAAAATAATTATGGAAGAAAATAGCAGCATAATATTTATTGAAGAGTATGTGGCTAATCATGACGATACTTATTTAACAAATGCTATGCTTGAGTTACAACTGCATAAAAATGCAAAAATGCATTATTATAAAATTCAAAATGAAAATAAAAATGCTTCTCATCAAACCTGCATTCAAGTCGAACAAAAAGAAGCAAGTGATATCCACATGTTTTTTGCAGATTGCGGCAGTCATAAAAGCCGGTCAGATGTAAATATTAAGTTATCAGAACGTTTTGCTTCTTGTCATATGCATGGGCTTTATTTTTTAAATCATAACGACCAACACATCGATAATGCTATTCATGTAGAACATCTGGCAGAACTTGGCACTAGTTCTATGGTTTTTAAAGGTGTGTTAGATAAAAAATCCAAAGCACAATTTCTTGGAAAAGTTCATGTACATGAAAATGCGAAACGCACCCATGCACATCAAGAAAACCATAATTTATTGTTATCGCCCATGGCGGATGTAACAACTCAGCCTATGCTTGAGATTTATGCGGATGATATTAAATGTACCCATGGCGCAACCGTGGGGCAGTTAGATCAGGATTCATTGTTTTATTTGCGTTCGCGAGGCATTGATGAATATACCGCTTTGAAAATGTTAACGGATGCTTTTGTTGCAGAAATCGTGGAAAAAATTGAAGATATGTCCATACGAAGTTATATCCAACAAAAGGTTGCCCAACATGAAGCCTTTTAATTATAAAAATGACTTCCCCATTTTAAACCAAGAGGTTTATGGTAAGCCTTTGGTTTTTTTAGATAGCGGTGTCACCAGTCAAAAACCGCAATGCGTGTTAGATGCTATTAATCATTATTATTGTCATGATAATTCCAATGTTCATCGCGGCGTTTATCAATTGAGTGAACGTGCCACGGCTGCTTTCGAAAAAACCCGTCATAAAATTAAAACCATGCTGAATGCTAACCATGCAAAAGAAATTATTTTTACCAGCGGCACTACCGAAAGCATTAATTTAGTGGCTTATTCTTATGGACGCTCAAACTTTAAAGCAGGTGATGAAGTTATTTTAAGTGAAATGGAACATCATTCTAATATTGTTCCATGGCAAATATTAAAAGAAGAAATGGGAATTCAATTAAAAATTATTCCAATTTCCGATGACGGCGAAATAGATCTTGCCGTGTATGAAAAATTATTTTCCGCGCGCACAAAAATGGTGGCTATCACTCATGTTTCCAATGTGTTAGGTACAATCAATCCGATAAAACAAATGATAGATATCGCGCATGCACATCATGTTCCAGTGCTGATTGATGGAGCGCAAGCTTTTCCACATATGCCGGTGGATGTGCAAGCCCTGGATTGTGATTTTTATGCTTTTTCAGCGCACAAAGCTTATGGTCCTACCGGTATGGGCGTTTTATATGGAAAAGCAAGTTTACTTGAAAACATGCCGCCGTATAAAACGGGTGGTGCCATGATAGAAACCGTGTCATTTGAAAAAACCACATACATGCAAATTCCTTATAAATTTGAAGCGGGCACGCCTAACATCGCTGATGTGGTGAGTTTTAATGTGGCATTAGAATATCTTGATCAGATCGGTATGCAACATATCATGGCCCATGAAAAAGATTTATTAACTTATACCGTAGAAAAATTACAAGAGATCCCGGGGCTTTCTGTGTTAGGCAATGCAAAAGAAAGATTAGGCGTAGTATCATTTGTGTTAGCAGGTATTCATCCGCATGATATAGGGACTATACTTGATCGCGAAGGCATTGCGGTACGCGCAGGCCATCATTGTGCGATGCCATTAATGCATCGATTTAAAATTCCTGCCTGTGTGCGTGTTTCATTTGGTCTTTATAATTCAAAAGAAGATATTGATAGACTGATTTCCGGATTGCAGAAAGTCAAAGAGGTTTTTGCATAGATGTCTGAATTACGAGAATTGTATCAAGAAGTTATTATTGATCATGGCCGTAATCCACGGCATTTTGGTGTGCTGCCTACCGCCAATCATATGAAAGAAGGTTTTAATCCACTGTGCGGCGATAAAGTAACGATTTTTCTTCATGAATCAGGCGGCATGATTAAAAACATTGCTTTTGATGGTTGTGGATGTGCTATTTCCATGGCATCAGCATCGTTGATGGCAGAAAGCTTAAAAGGTCAAACGATAGCTTATGCTGCAGAGTTGTTTGAATTATTTCGTACGCTTATTACGGAAGGCGTGGATGATGCAGCAAAAGAAAAATTGGGTAAATTAGCGGTGTTAGGTGGTGTATCAGAATTTCCAGCGCGGGTAAAGTGCGCAGCATTAGCATGGCATACGTTAAGAGCTTTATTATTGCATGATGATGCAAGTGTTACGACAGAGTAGGTATAACGATGATAACATTTACCGACGCAGCCGTGGCTCACATTAAACAAATGTTGAATAACCATGCTAATGGCATAGGTTTTCGCTTATCCATTAAAAAAACAGGATGTTCAGGTTACGCTTATGTTCCAGCCATGATAGACAAAGTCACAGCTGGAGACATTCATTTTGTTGTACAAGATCAGTTAGCGGTGTATGTTGATCCTGCGAGTGAAAATTTTTTAAAAAATTTAACCATCGATTATGTGGCAGATTCGTTAAATGGATTAAAACAAAAACGTTTAGTATTTATTAATCCTAATGAAAAAAATCGCTGCGGTTGCGGTGAAAGCTTTACCATGGAGTGAGCGATGTTAAAACAAGATACCATTGAAGTAACACGTGAATGCGACGCCATGTTGATTCCTTCTGGAATTAAAGTGACGATTCAGGCAGGGTCATTGGTCATGATTACGCAAGCACTTGGCAATTCTTACACGGTTTATGTGAATGGTAATCTCGCGCGTGTTGATGGCAAAGATGGAGATGCATTAGGCATGGTTATTTTAGAATCGCCTGATGTGAATGATATGGAAGGCACGGTTGAAGATAAAATATGGGCTTTATTAAAAACTTGTTTTGATCCTGAAATTCCGGTTAATGTGGTAGACCTTGGTTTGGTTTATGAATGCAACAGCATGTTACAAGATGATAAATACGCTGTTGCAATTAAAATGACACTTACTGCAGCAGGCTGCGGCATGGGCCCTGTTTTGGTTGCAGACATTGAGCAGAAAATAAAAGGCATACACGAGGTCAACAGTGTAAAAGTTGATTTGGTTTTTGATCCGCCATGGGATAGAAGTATGATGACTGACGTGGCAAAATTACAATTGGGGATGATGTAAAACCGTCATCCCGCGACTTGTTCGCGGGATCCAGGATGAGTGTAATAGACGGCAGAGACTTACAATGACAAATAGGTATTCATTATGACAATTTACGACAAAATCAAGCAGCAAGTAGAAACAAACGATATCGTTTTATATATGAAAGGCACACCTGACTTTCCACAATGTGGTTTTTCATCACGCGCAGTAAGCTTGCTTAAAGCCTGCGGTGCTACTAAAATCGTGGCCGTTAATGTGCTTGAAGACCCAGAAATTCGCCAAGGTATTAAAGATTTTTCAAATTGGCCGACGATTCCACAGCTTTATGTTAAAGGGGAGTTCATAGGCGGCAGTGATATTATGGGTGAAATGTATGAAAGCGGTGAGTTGAAAGACCTTATTGAATCAGTCATTGCATAATTAAAGGAAAAAAAATGCCATATACATTAAATTTTTTTAACCCATTTTCTATTTGTACAAAAGACCCCGGGGATAACGCGGATTTAGAGCTAGAAAATGCTGCTAATGTTGAAGTATTAGAAGCATTTCGTAAGAAACATTGTGACGGACATACCAATGATAAGACTTCTCTAGAGTGGCTTTGTGGACAAGCTACAGATTATGAAGATCTAGTAGAAAGTAGAATACATATCGGTTCTCACAGTGAAATGTTTTTGGTCGGTTATCAGTATGAATGGCTTGATTTCTATGAATTGCCATCCGTTTCTAAATCACAACAAACAGAGTTAAATAAAAAAGCATCTGATGGCGATATCGTAGCAATGACTATGCTTGGAGCGCTTCACTATAAAAATAAAAATAAAGCGATGGCTTATGAATATTTTAATATCGCATGTGAAGCATCTAAAAAATTCGATATTAAGCACATGGCGAGTGTGGTAAGAAAATCTGGCAAAAGACTCCAAGATGGTACATATAATGATTTTCTATTTCGAAATATACCCTATGTTATTGCCTGTACCGTATCCGATCCTGTTGAACGCAGACGGTATCATCGTATCTCGATAGAAAGAGGTGGAAAAGAATCTCTTTATGAATTAGAGCAAGAAGGAAGCACAGATCGCTTACATGCCATCGTGGGGTTGGCTAATTACATGATTGCTCTTCTGAAGAATAGAAAATGTAATGATCAGGTAGATAGTGCATTTAACGATAAGATAAAAGATGAATTTATTAGGACTTTTAAGAAACTCGGAAAAAAAGATAAAGAAGAAATAATGAATGTTTTTTTGCAATATTCAGACGACCGTATGAAGGAACTATCAAAATTAATTTATAACAATACAACATTGTATGACGAAGTTAACCAACTGAAAAACCCATTACCGCCAGTTAGTGCACTCAGGGTTTAGCGACCTAACCCATCCCGTCGTCCCGCGGACAAGCCCGGGACGACGGGATGGGTGCATTAGTAAGCAAAAATCATGGAAAACTTCTAGACTTCACCTTAGGTGATATTTTTTTCCACCATTTCATTCTTGGGAAGTAAAGTAATAAAAAAATCAGTATGGTTGTGGTAACACCCACCACGTACATACCAAATGAAATAGCAAGTCCTACTGCAGCTGTAGCCCAAATAGTCGCAGCGGTGGTTAAGCCATTCACATGACTGCCATCCCGAAAAATAACACCGCCGCAAAGAAAACCCATCCCGGTTGCCACTTGCGCTGCAATACGAGACGGGTCTGCCCCATTAATAGCGATAGAGAGAATGCCAAACACACAAGAACCCATGGAAATCGCCCCGTAAGTTCGAATGCCCGCAGAAATCCCATGCCGCTCGCGTTCATAACCTAAGATACATCCGAGTAATAAAGCAATAATAACGCGCAGTATAATTTCTGCATCCATGTGCGGGTCAAATGTCATCATGATAACTTCCTTGTTTTAATACCTATTTAAAAGTATATTACACAACTTATAAAATGGATATGATTTATGGACATTTTATATGTTATGAAAACATAAAAATTTAATAAGGATACTATAATGCATAGAACCGTTCCCGGAATTTTCAATGAAGTATTAGAATCAAGCGACCCTAACGATTTATATCAAAAAAAATTAAAAGCTTATAATGATGTCATAGAACAAATCGAGCAAGAAACGAAACAACCCGTCACGGCATTAGAAAAACATATTTTGCCATTCCTAGATACTGAAAAGCAATTTTCACCCGCAACTGTTGCTTCAATTTTGAGAGCAATGCATGGCTCACAACCTGACCTAAAAGGAAACGTGATCGCAATGTTTAATGCGACCCATGCAAGTAATAATAGAATGTGTCCAGCTTTTAGCGGGTATTTTAAAAAAGATGAAAACAATTATGCACGTTTTCTGCATTTAGGAACCACAAGAATATGGAATCCTGATGGTACGATTAATGAAGAACGCATGAAAGCTTTTAAAGCCTTTGTAACGGAAGGCAGAGCCGATCACATTGTTACATCGCAAAAACTGAAAGACTATCTTGCTCATTGTTTTGCGAAAGATCCAGAAGTCACTGAAAATGGCAATCGAAGAAATGCAAATGGTTGGTTTTTCTTAACGAATAAAAAAATGCGTGCTTCATTTCAAGCAAATGCAGCTGTCGCAGGGTGGAATGAGGTATTTGATCGTTTAGCTTGTGGGCATGATGAAAGTGGAAAGCCTTATTTAACCTGGGATATTGTAGAGGACTTTTTAAGGGATTCGCCTAAGGTCTTTTTAATGGCTGCATGTGGTTTGCTGCCTAAAGTTGCAAAAGAAGTGCAACAGACAGCAGAGGCAACGCTTCAGCTTAAAGCTATGTGATGGCATGACAGTGTTGGGCCGGAATTCGTGTTCATACATAAATTGTACCCACAACTCTGTCACCCCTGTGCATGTCAATAATTTCGAGGACAACACCCCCGCACAAATTTTTGTTTAGAATAGCTAGCAAAAACTTGTGCGGGGCTCAATGGCATTTATTTTATTAGGAAATCACACAAAAGTAAGACCCGGCTTCTCTTGGAATCAATGTCGGATCTTGCATAAGCTCTTTGGCTCTCGCCGTAAATAAATTTTTTAATGAGTCCAAGTCAGATTGACTTCCAGATTTGTCGAATTCGCCCTCGCTTGTTTTATGCACGCTATCATGAAATTTCAAACCACTACTATAATATGAACCACTGGTCGAACCATGTGATTCAGAAGAAAGAAAGACGTTGCGAACACGGCAAATGGCAAAATGAATACCTAACCCATCGATGAACTTTGCCACAGTCTTTTCATTGTATCCTTTAATGGAGGGTTCTAATGGTGGTGACTCATTAAAAGGACCCAATGGATTCGGAGAAAAATCATCACCCTCCAGAGAACACATGGCTTGTAGAACATTCATGGGCATAAGTCGCTGTTGTGCACCTATGGCTAACAATGCATTATTGAGTTCCTTAAACTCTTTTGCAGCCATTTGTGCATCATGATTATCAATAAAAGTCTGATAGGCATCGAACAATGCAGTAGGGTTATATTCAGTTTCACAATATTCTTCACCCTTTAAAGTATATGTTATTCCTTTTTCTTTAAGCTCTTTACGCTGGTTTAAAAGATTTGCTCTAATAACATCACCTACTGGTCCCATCTCATGGCACGCCTTTTCCTCAATCATACGTACCGTAGCTAAATCAAAAGCCCACAGAGCATATTGATAGGCAGTTATATTTTTGAACCGTCTGCCAGCGTAATCTGTCACCGTTTTTTTGCATAGCAAAAGTTTAGTATGCGGCATCTCTGAAGCCTTATCTCGCATACCTTTAACAACATAAGACAATAAAGCGGTCGATGTGCAGTGAGTTTGAAATAAACCATGAAAACGTCTGGATGTTCCAACTAATGGTGATGTGTTACCAAGGTAATCGCCTATCAGAAAAGTGCAATCAGTGCTTACATTAGATAAATTATCCTTAATCACAAAAATATCCTCAATTCATTGTTTAAATAAAATAACTTCCCTCATGCTTTCACACACCGCATGCATCACATGCACGTTATGAATACACGCCAGATTTACATAAGCCATGGATTGCTGCTTTAAAAGATAATGCAAATAAGCGCGAGTAAAGTTTTTGCAAGTATAACAACCACAATTTGGCATGATAGGTCTTTCATCTTTGGCATAAATACTTTTTTTAATGGAAATTTTTCCGTTGTCTTCCAGATTTTCAAACTGCACCCAGTCATCTTTTTTAATGATATTGCCGCAATAAAGTGTGCCATGCCGTGCGTTTCGAGTCGGTGCCACGCAATCAAAAATATCAATACCGCGTGCAACGACATCAATTAAATCTTTAGGATGTAAGCCTACACCCATGGTGTATCGTGTTTTATTTTCAGGAAGCAGGGGACGGACAAAATCAATCACTTCAACCGTTTTTTGCATATCAAACCCAATGACTTCGCCGCCAATAGCAATACCATCAAGATCGGCTTCTATAATAAATTTAGCGCTTTGTTCGCGTAAATCTAAAAAACTGCCGCCTTGCACAATACCAAATAATGCTTGTTTAAAACCATAAGCAGAATTCGGATTTTTATCATGTACTTCTTTGGACTCATACAACCATCGATGGGTTCGCTCCATGGCGGCTAGTGCTGCCTCACGTCCCCCTTGTTCGGGTGTGCATTCATCAAAGGCCATGATGATATCGGCACCAATGATTTTTTGCGCTTCTATCGAAGTTTTGGGGGTAAGATCAATGATTTTTCCAGAAATGGGATGCTTAAAATGGGCCCCATGGTAGTCAATTTTACAAATTTTACCCTGTTGGGACAGGCTAAACACTTGAAAACCGCCGCTATCGGTCAGCATGGGTTTATCCCAGCTCATAAAGCGATGCATACCGCCTGCAGCCTGGATAATGTCCATGCCTGGGGCGCATAACATGTGGTAGGTATTGCCGCCTAAGATAATTTGACTGCCTGCCGCGGTAAGATCAGCCGGTGTCATAAAATTCACGTAAGCTCTAGTGCCTACTGGCATAAAAGCAGGGGTCATGATATCGCCATGGGGCGTTGTGATCTTGGTGACGCGAGCAGGTAAATGTGTATGTTTCTTGATAAGTTGCGTGTTAAAGTCGTTTTGATATGGCATAAAAGTACCTCGGTGCCAATTATACCAGCGATTTAAAATAAAACAGGAAATATTTGATATTTTATTTATTTGTAGGTACAATTAAATAATGAAAATTGAATATGATCTTAATAAATCTAAGAAAAATATAGTTGATCGTAACTTACCATTCGATTTAGTTGCCGATTTTGAATGGGAAACTGCAATGACATATGAAGATACTAGAAAAAATTATCCGGAAAGGCGTTTTATTGCGATGGGATTTTTGAATAGTAGATTGCATGTAGTTTGTTTTACTACTATTGGGGAAAACTACCGAATTATCAGTTTTCGTAAGGCAAATAAACGTGAGGTAAAGAAATATGAAAAAGAATTTAAAACCACTAACAAATAAAGCAGGTAAAGTTAGGGAATTAACAACAGAAGATATGCGAGCAATGAAGCCAGCAAAAGAAGTGTTGCCAAAAGAGTTTTTAGAAGCAATAAAGCGCAAACGTGGTCAGCGAGGACTTCAAAAAGAACCGAAAAAAGTACCTCTAACTGTTCGTTATAGTCCAGAAGTAGTGCGGTATTTTAAAAAGACGGGTGAGGGCTGGCAAGTACGAATGGATAAAGTGCTTAGAGATTATGTTAAGAAGAAGGGATCGAATAAAGCCGCTTAATGGAGATAGGCCTGGCTAATAATGACCTAAAGATTTGATTAAAATAAGCATTACGTAAAAACTCATTTACTTTGCTCACAAAAAGTGATAAAAACTAGCACCGAATCGGAATGACAGTAATTATAATATGCAACTTAAACCTGCACAGTTAATTTTAGAGACCGGGGAGACTTTCTGCGGTCAATCTCCTGTAAAACAGGATGGCGAGTATTTTGGTGAAGTTGTTTTTAATACTGGCATGACGGGTTATGTGGAGTCCCTGACTGACCCTTCTTACACAGGACAAATATTAGTCTTTACTTACCCACTTATTGGAAATTATGGAGTTTCCACTCCAGCCACATGGGAATCGGGTCAAATTCATGTCAGCGGTGTGATCATGTCGGAACTTGCGGCCAATTATTCCAGTCATAGTGCACAAAAATCCCTGACCGAATGGTTAAGTGAAAACAACATACCTTGTTTGATAGGTGCGGATACCAGGGCTTTGACTAAACGCTTACGAACCCATGGTGTTATTCCTGGCGCTATTACTCCCATCCATGATAAACCCAAAAAATTCGAAAATTTTTCAAGGATAGATTGGGTCAGCAAAGTTTCCATTAAAGAGCCTAAAATGTATGGTTCAAGCGGCAAATTAGTGATTGCCATTGATTGCGGCATGAAGGAAAACATTATTCGCTGTTTGTCGCAATTGCCTATACGCATTAAACGTGTGCCTTATAATTATGATTTTACGACAGAAGACTATGATGCTGTCTTTATTTCCAATGGGCCGGGCGATCCTGTGCATTGCAAAGAGACGATTGCGATTTTGCAAAAAGTGCTGGCTGCGAAAAAACCCACTTTTGGCATATGTTTAGGCACGCAGTTGATGGCTTTGGCTATCGGTGCAAAAACCTATAAATTGCCGTTTGGCCATAGAGCCCATAATCAGCCTTGTCTTGAGCTTGCAACTGGCCGCTGTTTTTTAACCTCTCAAAACCACAGTTATGCGGTGGATGAAACAACCTTGCCTAAAGATTGGCGGGTATCTTTTCGTAACTTAAATGATCAAAGTGTGGAAGGGATTGAACACGAATCCTTACCTTTTTTCTCTGTGCAATTTCATCCCGAAGCAGCCCCTGGGCCGCTTGATACACAATGGCTATTTCAAAAATTTAATGATTTGATAAAAGAGTAAGATGTTATGCGTTTTACGGGTAAAAAAGTTTTAATACTGGGTTCAGGCGGATTGCGCATTGGCCAAGCCGGTGAATTTGATTATTCAGGTTCGCAAGCCATTAAAGCACTGAAAGAAGAAGGTATTCAAACGGTACTCATTAATCCAAACATTGCAACTGTGCAAACTGATGATGGCATGGCAAATGAAGTTTATTTGCAGCCACTGAACCCTGCAACGGTGATACGTATCATTGAAAAAGAAAAACCGGATGGATTATTACTGGGTTTTGGCGGACAGACTGCTTTAAACCTTGGGCTTGCGTTAGATAAAGAAAAAGTCTTTGCCAAACATCATATCACCGTTTTAGGCACCAGTACTGCTGCTATTCGTATGACGGAAGACCGAGAACTTTTTAAACGAGAACTGGACAGCATTGGTATAAAATCACCGAAAAGTATTTGTGTGACATCCGTTGATGAAGCGATAAAAGCAGCTCTGCAAATTGGTTATCCCGTGATGATGCGTTCCGGTTTTTCGTTAGGCGGCTTAGGTTCAGGGAAAGTTTCATCACCTGAAGAACTTGCACGCCGCGCTAAAGAATCGTTGGGCGTTGTTTCACAAATTTTAATTGAAGAATATTTATTGGGCTGGAAAGAATATGAATATGAAATCGTGCGCGATCATGCAGGCAATGCGCTAACGATTTGTAATATGGAAAATCTGGATCCTATGGGGGTGCACACGGGTGAAAGTATTGTGATTGCGCCAGCGCAAACATTAAATAATCACGAACATCAAGCACTGCGTAACATGGCCATTAAAGCAGCCAATCATTTTAATATTGTGGGTGAATGCAATATTCAATTTGCCATTAATCCAGCAAATGGTGATTATCGAGCGATTGAAATAAATGCAAGATTATCACGCTCAAGTGCGTTGGCGTCAAAAGCAACAGGATATCCGTTAGCATTTGTTGCAGCAAAACTTGCGTTGGGTTATCAATTACATGAAATTGTAAACAGTGTGACACGTAAAACTTGCGCTTTCTTCGAGCCTGCTCTTGATTATGTCGTGATAAAAATTCCACGTTGGGATACTCATAAATTAAAAGCAGCTGATAGAACCATTGGCAGTGAAATGAAAAGTGTGGGTGAGGTAATGAGTGTAGGCCGCTCATTCCCTGAGGCTTTGCAAAAAGCAGTAGGTATGTTAAACATCGGCGCATCCAGCCTGGGCGATTATCCTTATGAAATTGAAAATCCTGCATTTGAAATTGAATTTCCTACGGACAGACGTTTGTTTGCGCTGTATCAATTCTTTCTTAAAGGAGGAGACGTTTCAAAAGCGCATTCCTTAAGTAAAATTGATCCTTGGTTTTTGCATCACATTTATGACATAAGTCTTCTTGAAAAAGAGATTAAAAAAAGCGGTCTTTTTGAAGAAATATTATTAAAAGCTAAAAAAGCAGGCTTTTCGGATAAATCCTTGGCTAAACTCATAGGCCAAGCCGAAAGTCATGTAAGAGAATTGCGTAAATCGGCAAAAATTATACCTTTCGTAAAGCAAATTGATACCTTAGCAGGGGAATTTGCTGCAGAAACTAATTATCTTTATATGACCTATCATGCTGCCGAACATGATATTGAACCAAGTTCTGAACGACCTAATTTAGTATTAGGTTCGGGCCCTTATGCCATAGGATCATCTGTTGAATTTGATTGGTGTGCGGTCAATACGTTACGTACGCTGCGCAGTATGGGCAAAAAAGCCATTTTAATTAATTCCAATCCAGAAACGGTTTCAACCGATTATGATGAATCAGACCGTTTATACTTCGAACAACTTACCTTTGAGCGCGTACAAGACATTGCTGATTTTGAAAATCCACATGGTATCGTCGTGTCAGTGGGCGGACAAATCGCTAATAATCTTGCGACTCGTTTGTTTGATGTGGGCTATCAAATTTTAGGTACTTCTCCGGTTAATATTGATCAGGCGGAAAATCGTGAAAAATTTTCGGATTTATTAAATCAATTAGATATTGATCAACCCGCATGGATTTCGGTGACAAGTTTAGAAAAAGCCAAGGCATTTGCGGATCAAGTGGGCTATCCCGTATTGATTCGTCCATCCTATATTCTTTCCGGATCAGCCATGAATGTGGCTTATAGTCACGATGAACTAAAAGGCTATTTGCAGCAAGCAGCATTGGTTTCTAATGAATATCCTGTTGTTATTTCAAAATTTATTATTGATGCCAAAGAATTGGAAGTGGACGGTGTGGCACTTGATGGCCGCATTGTCATTGAAGCCATTACTGAGCATATTGAAAATGCCGGCGTACATTCGGGGGATGCAACCTTAGTCATTCCACCGCAGCGTCTTTATTTAGAAACCATTCGCCGCACGAAAAAAATTACTTCACAAATTGCTGCGGCATTGCATATTACTGGGCCTTTTAATATTCAGTTCATCGCAAAAAACAATCATATTCAAGTCATCGAATGTAATTTACGTGCATCGCGTTCTTTTCCTTTTGTTTCAAAAGCAACAGGTCATAATTTTATTGAAATAGCCACCAAAGTGATGATGGGTGAGTATAAACAAGAACGCTATGAAACTTTAGAGTTAGATTATGTAGGTGTTAAAGCACCACAATTTTCATATAACCGTCTTAAAGGTGCCGATCCCGTAGCCCATGTTGAAATGGCATCAACTGGTGAAGTGGCTTGTTTAGGCGAAAATCTGCATGATGCTTATTGGCGCGCATGGTTAGCGACCGAACAAACCGTTGCCGGCAAACGCATTTTAGTGTCAATTGCCAGTGCGCATAAACAAAAATTGCTGGGTTATTTTCAGCAGCTGGAAGAAAAAGGTTGGGAAATTTATAGCACCAGCGGCACCCATTCTTTCTTATCAAAAAATGGTGTGGGTTCTTATTTCGTTTATAAAACCAGTGAAAAAGTCGAGCCTAATATTCGCAGTGTGATTGCCAATCACAAAGTGGATTTAATCATTAATATTCCTACCAATCAAAGTTCACGATCACAAACGGATGGATTTTCCATTCGCCGTATGGCAATCGATCATCATGTTCCTTTGATCACTAATATTCAAAGCGCGCAAATTATTTTGCAGTGCTTGATTGATCTTTATGAAACAGATTTGCCGGTGAGATCGTGGCGAGAGTTAGTGCGGCCTTGATTATCTTTTGCTTTTTTTATACGCATCACCATCATTTCTTTTACCGATAATTTCAACATGAATAATGGTCTCATTAAAAGAATAAATAATGCGATACTCGCCAATGTCGGTCCTGAATTTATCGGCAAAACCATTTAATTTAATGCTGTCATGTGGACGTGGATTGATTCTTAAGTCCCATACTTTAGTAAACACTTGTTTAAATTGTTTAGGAGGTAAATTTTTTAAAAAATCATCTGCAGACCTTGAGGTATTAATCAATCTCTGATTCATTGCTTTCGTCATCAACCTTTATCCCCGTTTTTTTCGCATATTCCTTTAACCTTTTTTCACTTTCTTTTGGTCCAAGAAAGCCTTCTTTTGCCGCTTGTTCAGCCTTCATCCCCCAATAAAAATCCTCAAGATGAGAGAGTCTTTGAAAAGTATCATAAGAGATAAGGACAGCCGAAGGTTTGCCCGATTTTTCGACAATAACAGGTTCCTGATAGACCTTTTGCATGTATTCGCCAAAATGATTTTTGAATTGGGTTGCGTTAGTTTTCATAATTCACCATATTGTATGAATTGTATATATTGTATATTTTAGCTAATTTGTCTAATAAAGTAAATAGTGACCATTCCTGAATAGCGATAACCTTGGAAATTATTTTTAATCAACAGGATAACAACGCCCATCCAAAATGGTATAAACCGGCCAGCCTTTTAACGAACGACCAGCAAACGGTGACCAGCCGCATTTGGTGTTAAGTTTGCTTTCATCAACGGTTTTTATTTTGTTAAGATCGACCAGTACCATGTCATCATTTTCAGCCAGATGAAAAATTTTCCTGGCCCGGGTTGAAGTTAATGAAACAATTTCTTGCAGTAACAATTGGTTTTCATGAAAGGCATTTAATAAGAGTGCCAAGGTCGTTTCAATGCCTGGCATGCCGGATGGACATTGTCCATAAGGTTTTTCTTTGTCAGACGTGGTATGAGGCGCATGATCGGAACCTATCGTATCGATAATTCCTTCATGAATAGCATTAAATAATTCAAGATTATGTTCTTTTAAACGTAATGGAGGATTTACGACTGCGCGACCATGTAAAGTATCATAAGCCGATTCATCGAGAAATAAATGGTGCGGCGTGGTTTCTGCGAAAACAGGCAGGCCTTCTTGCTTAGCCATTTTTATTAAGGCAATTTCAGGTTTGCTTGAAACATGCAGAATATATAATTGTGTGCCATATTTGCGAGTCAAGGTTATGGCTTTTTCAACAGCATGCCGCGCCACTTCAATGTTTCGTAGGGTTGAATGGGCAGCATAAGTCATTGGGCCTTTGTAGTTCATTTTATTTTGATTTAATAAATGTTCATCTTCGGCATGAACGGCTACGATTAAATTATTTTTGGAAGCAATGTCAAACACAGCATCTAAACTTTCATCGTCATCAATAACTAAATCACCGGTGCTGCAGCCCATAAATACTTTTATGCCAATCACATCTTTTGCAACTAACGGAATTTGATTAAAGTGTTGTTTATCAGCCCCGAAAAAAAGTTTATAACGTAAGGGAATATCAACTTCTTTTAGTTGCGCATTAATAATCGCATGTTTATCCTTAAGTCTTGATTCGGTAATGGTAGGCGGAATAGTATTTGGCATATCGAATACAGTAGTATAGCCGCCTGCAATAGCAGCTTTTGCTGCGGTGCGCCAATCTTCTTTGTGTTCAAGACCTGGCGTTCTAAAATGCACATGTGGATCAATAAGCCCGGGGAACATAGTTAAACCGGTGGCGTCGATAGCGAGATCATCTTTGCTTTGGAGGGATAAATCCATCACCTTACCATCAATAGTTTGTGCATTTTTCAAATGAATCATGAGTGTATTCCCGGTTATATTTTTGTAAGTAACATGTAACTGTAACTTGTTAAACTTGCCAGAGGATATTTGATCAACAAGCGCGTCATTAGATTGGAAAGCCAATTGAAGAGACGTATATTTTTAAAATAATCATGCCCAAAGAACCCTATATAAGTATCAATTTGATAGCCTATGTTTTGCAGTAAACGGATTTGATTTTTTGTTGGACCAAAACACATATTGTAATAGCCCGGAAATTTCCCATGATTACCCAGGTTATTTCTTGTTTTGGAAACACGGCCTAACAATTTTAAAGAAAGTGATTCTGGTATTATTTTATTAAGCATAAAAGGAATAGCATAAAGCGTTGGAAAAAAGTGAAAAGCCATGCCGCCTGGTCTTAAAAGTTCTCTTACATTGTGATGGAATTTTTTTCCCGATTGCACATGTTCCGCGAGCATCTTGCTGAATACTAAATCGTAATCATTCTTTAAATGATCTATGTTGTCACTGGTGATATCACCCAACACTTTGATATAACCTTGCGGAGCCTTGGAAAGTTCTTCCTCTGAAATATCCAGCACGGTGTATTCCAACTGATAGTGTTGAATGAATTCAAGCGGGAGAAGCGGATTAGCACCCCCGCCAATTTCACAAATTTTTTTTAAGTTTTTTTGGATAATTAACTCTATTAAATAAGGATAGTGATTATGCCAAGCCTCTAAGTAATGTTTATACGTAATTTCCATTAATCCATTTACCCTTTAAATAATAACTTTTACTTGATCTCTATCAAACGATTTTTCGCAATAATGACAAATCAAGCGTATCTGTTTGCCTTGTTCTTCAATGAGGAAATGACTTTCCACAGGTTCATTGTGAGTGATGCAGACCGGATTTGGGCAAACAAATATATCAATGATCGCTTTGGGTAAATGCGTATTAATTTTTTGGGTGACCTCAAAATCTTTGATAATGTTAATCGTGGCCTCTGGCGCAAAAGTGACAATTTCATTGGCTTCATCATTCGTAAGCACACGATTTTCAATTTTAATAATGTCTTTTAATCCCAGAAGTTTGCTAGGTAAATTTAAACCCAGTGTAACTTTATTTTTATTATCCAACACTCGTAGTAATTTCATAATACGCAGCGCTTGTCCTGCGCGAATGTGATCGATCACAGTGCCGTTATTGATGGCTGAAACAGAAAGTGTTTTTGTCATGGTAATTGCTCATTTAAAAGTAGGGCCAATAAAGCTTGTCTTACATAAACGGCATTTGCCGCTTGATTAAAATAATGTGCGTAAGGAGTTGCATCAACACCCATGGCAATTTCATTAAGACGCGGCAGCGGATGTAAGATTTTTAAATTAGGTTTTGTCTGTTGTAAATGTTCGGGTGTTAATATGTAATGATCTTTTACCAGTTGATATTCCGCTTCATTAAAACGTTCTTGTTGAATACGTGTCATATAAAGAATATCAATTTTAGGAATAACTTCTTCCATTGAGCGATGAAATGAAAAACGTATGCCTTGTTTTTTTAAAAGATCACATATAGGCTCGGGCAATGCCAAGATTTCTGGAGAAACCAGATAGAGACGTACATCGAATAACATGCAAATTTCGGCAAAGGAATGAATAGTGCGTCCATATTTTAGATCACCCACTAAAGCAATGCTTAAGCCATTAAGGCCTTTTTGACATTCATTAATAGTGAATAAATCAACCAAAGCTTGGGTAGGGTGTTGATTTGCTCCATCGCCGGCATTAATGACCGGTTTATTAGACGTTTCAGCGGCGAGACGCGCAGCGCCTTCACGCGGATGGCGTAAAACGATTAAATCAGCGTAGTCAGAAGTAACTTTAATGGTATCGTGCAACGTTTCGCCTTTCTTGACGGATAAATTGTCATCGCTGGCAAAGCCTAAAACTTGGCCGCCCAAGCGTAGTGCAGCGGATTCAAAAGACAATCGCGTGCGGGTAGACGGTTCAAAAAAACATTGCGCGATGATCTTGCCTTGGATCAAATTTGATACAGGCTGCTGTTTGAGCTTTTGTGCGGTTTCAAGAATAAGTTGGATATTTTCCAGTGATAAGTCTTTGATAGATAATATATCGCGTTGATACATTGAATTTGCCATGCGTTGACCTTTTTAGTTAGATACATGCTGAATTATTGCATTTTTTTGTTAGTGCAATTCAATCATTATTTGTACATGTAAGTCAATGAAGAAGTTTAGTATAATAGCCTCACTTATGCCTTAATGGGGGATGATCATGAATTATAAACCTTTGATGGTAATGCTGTACAAAATTGGCGCAGTTAGGTTTGGCGATTTTACGTTGAAGAATGGCGAACAGTCAAAAATATATATTGATTTGCGGCAAATCGTCTCTTACCCCGATGTATTAAAAGCGGTAGGTGAAACCATCTGGCAGCAAGTGAGCGGCGAACCCTTTGAAGTTATTTGCGGCGTACCCTATACAGCACTTCCTATCGCAACTTGTATTTCATTACAGCAAAACATTCCTATGGTCATGCGTCGTAAAGAAAAAAAAGACCATGGCACCAAGCAAATCATTGAGGGCCATTTTAAGACAGGTCAACGCTGCTTAATTATTGAAGATATCATTACATCAGGTGCAAGCATTCTTGAAACAGCAGATGATCTGGAAGTTGCAGGATTGAAAATTAGAGATGCCGTCGTATTAATTGACCGTGAACAACATGGTAGAGAAAATTTACGTCAGAGACATTATAATATGCATGCTGCATTTACGTTAAAAGATCTTTTAACGACGCTATTACATTCTGAGGAATTATCTGAAGAAGATCGCGTGATAGCTGGCAGTCTTATGCATGAGGGAGCGATGAATGCAAGTTAGGCTTTCTTATGCGGAACGCGCGGCATATTGTAAAAATCCGGTAGCCAGAAAATTATTTTTATTAATGGACGAAAAAAAATCAAACCTTGCCTTGTCAGCCGATGTGACACGTTGTGAAGAGATATTGACTTTGGCTGATCAATTAGGTTCCGAGATTTGTGTATTAAAAACGCATGTCGATATTTTGGAAGATTTCACCCCCGATTTTACGGTTCAATTACGTCATTTGGCGGACAAGCATCAGTTTTTAATTTTTGAAGACCGAAAGTTTGCGGATATCGGTCATACGGTTAAATTGCAATATGAAAAAGGCATATACCATATCGTAGACTGGGCAGATATCGTCAATGCGCATAGCTTACCAGGGCCAGGTATTGTCTCAGGATTGCTTGAGGCAGGCTTAAAAAAACATCGCGGGCTGTTATTGTTAGCTGAAATGAGTTCAGCACATAATCTATTTACCGAAGCCTATGCCATGCAAACGGTAAACATGGCAGAACAATTTCCTGAGTTTGTGATGGGTTTTATTTCGCAACGGAAATTATCAGAAGATCCTAGCTGGATTTACCTGACGCCAGGGGTGCAGTTGCAGGAAGGAAAAGATGCACTTGGACAACAATACGTCACACCTGAGGTCGCATTAGTTAAGCATCAAAGCGATATTATCATTGTAGGCCGCGGTATTATTAAAGCCAATGACCCACTCATGGAAGCTAAGAAATATCGTGAGGCTGGGTGGAAGGCTTATGAGGCGCAGATTTAAATTGTTCAATCTTCGCCGCAATCGTCTTCAAACGCTTTATTTCATCTGGCAAAAATTCTTTATAAAAATCCGACCCTAAATTAAGCGAAAAATAAACTTGCTCACCGATACCTTTGACCAAATCATGTCCAGACAACTCAACATAAGCCATCTCATTCATATGTTCACCAGCCCAACTTGTCAGGCGTTCAAGCGTATCAAAGGCCAGCATATAATATTTATCATCAATAGCCGCAAATAAAGGAGAAAAAGGTTCATCCTGCGTCGGTTTTTTTTCTTTAGAAACAGGCACAAACAATAGTGTACGCAGTAATAATAAATAAACTTTATTGACATCGTCCTGCTTGCCTTCGCTAGTAAAAGCAGCAGAAATGGCTTTATCTAAATCAGTCATGGTTTTTGGTCCAAGTGTTGTACGATCTTATAATCTTTTCATGATAGCATCTTTTGCTGAATTTAGGTACAATGCCACTTTTTTAAGGTGGGCGGCAAACAATGAATAAAAAAATTTATTTGAATTTATCATCGTCTGAGTTAGTCGATATGGCTTTAGCTCGAAAAGAGGGCGCACTTGCCTCAAATCAAGCGTTAAATGTGGCCACAGGTGCTAGAACCGGACGCTCCCCTAAGGATAGATTCATTGTTAGAGATAAGGTCACGGATAAAACGGTTGATTGGAATACCATAAATCAACCTATAGATGCGCAAAAATTCCATGCATTATGGAAAAAATCTGAACAATATTTAGATCAGCAAGATGCTGCTTTTGTTTCTTATTTAAAAGTAGGCGCTGCAGAGAAATTTTCTCTCACGGTTAAGGTCATGACAGAGCTTGCTTGGCATAATCTTTTTACCAAAAATTTATTCATACGCCCCCATACAGCGATCACAAAAGATCAACCTGGACAGTGGGAACTGTTATGCGTCCCTGGATTTAAGGCAGACCCGGCACAAGATGGTGTAAACAGTGATGCGGCGGTTATTCTTAATTTTGCCGATAAAAAAATACTGATTTGCGGCACGTATTATGCCGGCGAAATGAAAAAAGCGATGTTTTCAATACTGAACTTTTTATTGCCCGAACATGAAGTACTTCCTATGCACTGTGCTGCCAATGTCGGAAAGGATGGAAAAACAGCATTGTTCTTTGGACTTTCTGGCACCGGTAAAACCACATTATCAGCCGACCCTGATCGCTATCTCATTGGTGATGATGAACATGGCTGGGGCAAAGATGGCGTATTTAATTTCGAAGGCGGCTGTTACGCTAAATGCATCGATTTATCAAAAGAACGTGAACCGGTGATTTGGGATGCGATACGTTACGGTTCTATCATGGAAAATGTGGTGCTTGATCCAAAAACACAGGAACCGAATTACAGTGATGTAAGTCTTACCCAAAATACTCGCGCAGCTTATCCTAGAGAATTTATTCCTTTACGCATTGATGAGAATAAAGCATCCGAACCTACCGCGGTTTTATTTTTAACTTGCGATTTATACGGAGTATTGCCGCCTGTTGCGCGTTTAACGAAAGAACAAGCTGCTTATTATTTTCTAAGTGGTTACACAGCTTTAGTAGGAAGTACCGAAGTCGGTCAAGGTACCGGGATTAAGCAAACCTTTAGCACTTGTTTTGGTGCGCCATTCTTCCCCCGCCCAGCCGGCGAATATGCTGATTTATTGATGAAGCGATTGGATGCATCGGATGCTGAAGTCTATTTGATTAATACGGGATGGACCGGGGGTGCGCATGGTGAAGGCGGTAAGCGTTTCTCTATCCCTGCCACAAGAGCCATTGTGCGTGCTGTAGTCGAAGGTGATTTACGCAACGCCAATTATGAAACCATTCCAGGCTTTAATTTAGCTGTCCCAGTGGAAGTTTCAGGTGTTGATGTCAAGGCATTGAACCCGCGCAAGACATGGAATAACCAGCAGGATTATGATAAGTATGCTAAATTATTGATGGAAAAATTCATTGAGAATTTTAAAAAATTCACAGTGAGTGATGCGATTAAGAACGCAGGACCGCACCCCCTTTGAAAAAGGGGGTCGGCCGTTAGGCCGGGGGGATTTTTTTATGGGTGTCCACCAAAATTTCATAACCATACACCGCAAAATGCGTGAATACGAAGATACGTATTCACGCTCTACCGGCTCGGTGCGTTTATTAGGCGCAAGCAAAGACCAACCCATGGAACGAGTTAAAGCCGCCATCTCAGCCGGCCAGCATATTTTTGGTGAAAACTACCTGCAAGAAGCATTACCCAAAATAGCTTATTTCGCCGATGAAAAGTTAGAATGGCATTTTATTGGCTCAATTCAAAGCAATAAAACCAAAAAAATAGCAGAAAACTTTGATTGGGTGCAAACCGTTAACAGTGAACAAATTGCTAAACGCTTGAACGACCAACGACCTGCTGATTTACCACCTCTCAACATATGTATAGAAGTTAACATAAGCCAGGAACCCTCTAAATCAGGCATTGCCGCAACTGATTTATTACCTCTTGTCGAACTGTGCAGCAAACTGCCACGCCTGAAACTTCGCGGTTTAATGGCTGTTCCCATGCATAAAGATTCATTTAATGAACAAAGAGCGGAATTTCATAAATTACGTGTACTCTTTGATGAATTGAATGAAAAAGGTTTTAATTTAGACACCTTATCGATGGGCATGTCGGATGATATGGAAGCAGCTATTGCAGAAGGTTCAACAATGATTAGAATAGGCACAGCATTTTTTGGCCACCGTGAAAAAAATTTAAAAATCCCGTAAAAAGCCTTAAGCCAGTATTACAATTATCCTATATCTATAATAAAACTTACGAGGATAATAATATGAATAAGAATCTAGGAGGGGTGCTGATATTATCATTGCTGTTATTCTTCTTTCCAATGAACAGCGCAATGGCCTTGGTTAAGGGTATTTATATTAGCCAAGCAACGATGGAAGATCCGGTTTATGTAAAATATTTGATAAGCCGTGCAAAAAAAGTCGGAATTCATACCTTTGTAGTAGATCTTGAACGTGTCACTCCTGCATATGAAAGAAGTATCAAGATGATCAAAGAAAGCGGTATTTCTTACGTGGCAAGGGTAGTTATTTTCCCCCACAATGGCGGCACGTCTAATCAAGTTCATTCACAAGCTTATTGGGAAAAAAGATACAACTTAGCCCAAAAAGCATTAAACCTTGGTGCTGATCAAATTCAGTTAGATTACATTCGATATAATCCTAAACAAGGCGGTTCTGCACAAAATGCCCAAGATATTTTTAAAATCATCAGCTGGTTTAAATCAAAAGTGGGGGTGCCGCTTCAAGTAGACGTATTTGGCGTGGCAAGCTTTGGGCCGTCTAAATACATAGGCCAAGACATTGTTTTATTTTCTAAAGGCGTTGATGCTATTTGTCCTATGGTTTATCCATCGCATTACGAACCGTATAAAGTCCATGCGGTTACACCTTATGACACAGTTTATAATTCACTCGCTTCCATTCGTAAACAATTTAATAACAAACCGCTGCCTTTTAAATTGATACCCTATATTGAGCTTTCCAATTATCGTTATCCTTTATCACGCGCAAAAAAATTAAATTATATTTACGCGCAAATCCAAGCTGCTGAAAATGCTAATGCTGATGGTTGGTATGTTTGGAGTCCGCAAAATCATTATGATAATTTGTTTCAGGTGTTGGAGACAAGGAAGGTGAGGTAACTCACTTTCCTTGGATTCTATTTGAGCCTTGTTTTGTCATCTGGGTCATGTTCTATCTTGCTGAATTCCTTATTGATACGCATGCTTTCTTTTCTAACTTTTTGACTGGCTTTTTTTAGGCGTTCAATATGCTCTTTATTATTAACATTCATATCTTCGATTTCCTTCACGGTCTTTTCAATCCACGTCTTCGCTTCTTCCATCACCTCTTCCGGCTTGCGGCCTTCTGTTTCAATGAGTTTTCCGATAATAAGACGAATCGTGCCGGGATGTTTCATAAATCCGCGTTTAGGCCAATGACGTCCTGCATTATGTGCAACAGGAATCACAGGTGCATGAGTGGCAGTAGCAAGCCTTGCTCCGCCTAGACGATATTTACCTGTCTGTCCTGCAGGGATACGCGTGCCTTCGGGAAATACTAAAATCCAACGGCCTTCTTCCAGACATTTTTTACCCTTAGAAATGACTTGGTCCATGGCGCTGGTTTTATCTTTTCGGTTGATTGCGATAGGATCAATAATAGCTAGACCCCAGCCAAAAAAAGGCACCCATAATAATTCTCTCTTTAAAATAATGGCTGAATGATGGAACAACGTGGGCAGCATAAACGTTTCCCAAGCGGATTGATGTTTACTTAAAATGATGCCCGCTCTATCTTTGGGAATATTTTCTAAGCCTTCTAGTTTGTAATCCACTTTACAAATAATTTTTAATGCACCTATGACCATTTTATTCCATGACATGATAATGGCATAACGGCAACGAAACGGTAAAACGTTTGCGGCTACACAAAAAAAGCTATAAAAAAAAGTTAACGTGGCCATGAAAATGGAAAAAAGACATGAGCGTACAACAATGTTTATGCGTTGAAAGAAAGTATATTTTTTCATAAATTATTCCTGTTCTTGGCCGAGTATATAATCGACCGCGGCTGCTAAATCATTAAAATGAGGAATGGTTAACAATTTAGAATTATTTTTTTTACCTATAAAGATAGGTTTGCAAGGTAATTTTTCTGCTACCTGCATATCTGTGTAAGAATCGCCAATGAAATAAACATCAGCTAAATCCATGTTATATTTATCGCGTATGCTATGAAACATCCCCAACTCAGGTTTGCGGCAACTGCAATGATCATCGGGATGATGAGGGCAAAAAAATATTTCATCAATACTGCCGCCCAACGCTTGCAATTCAGTCGTTAATTTTTCATGAATACGTTGTAACATCGCAATATCATAATAACCACGCGCAACACCTGATTGATTGGTGGCGATCACAACCTTGTATCCCGCGTTACACAAGCGTGCGATGGCTTCTAGACTTCCAGGAATAGCGTGCCATTCCTCCGGCGTTTTAATATAGTGATCGGAGTTATAGTTAATAACTCCATCGCGATCAAGAATGATTAATTTGTTCATTGTAATAAAGCTATGTCCGCAACATGTAAAAATAATCCGCGTAATTGTTTGAGTAATAATAAACGATTTTCGCGTAAGGATTTATTGTCTGCCATCACCATGATTTTATCGAAGTAACGATCAACTGGGTCTCTTAAACCTGCAAGCTTGGTTAAAATTTCAGGATAATCGCCTTTATCTGAAAGCAGATTTATTGAATCGTGCATATTAGCAATTTCACTCGCAAGCGTTTTTTCAATATCATTTTCAAATAAGCTCGCATCAATGCTTGAAGCTGAAATCGCTTCTTCATATTTAGATAAAATATTACTGACACGTTTGTTAGCAATACTTAATGCAGCAGCTTCCGGACGATTTTTGAAAATGGATACCGCAAGTATACGTCTATGCATGTCATAAGGTTTAGTAATATGCAGTGCGTTTACCGCAGCGATCACATCCGCAGAAATTTGTTGCTCTTGATACCATGGTTTGACACGTTCAAACATGAAATTTAATACTTGCGCAACGGTTTCTTTATTTTTTAAAGGATGCGTATAAACTTTATAAGCTTGTTCGACTAATGTTTGTAAATCTAAGTCGATTTTATTTTCAATTAAAATACGTAACACACCTAATGCAGCGCGGCGTAAACCCAAAGGGTCTTTTTCGCCAGTAGGAATTTGATTCACACCAAATGCACCTACTAGAGTATCCAATCGATCAGCAATGGCAAGAATGCTGCCTAGTTTTGTGGTAGGCACTGTATCACCCGAAAAACGTGGGTGATATTGTTCTTTCAATGCAAGCGGTACATCATCGGGGAGTTTTTCATAAAGTCCATAACGATAACCGGCAATGCCTTGCAATTCGGGAAATTCACCTACTAATTGCGTGGTCAAATCGGTTTTTGCAAGATCAGCTGCAAGTTCCATTTGTGTTTCATTCACTTTTAGCGTCTTTGCCATGAAGAGCGCTAATTTTTTAATGCGCTCTGATTTATCAAATAAACTGCCAAGTTCAGCCTGAAATATCATATGTTTTAACAGCGGAATACGTTCACTGAGTTTTGTTTTTTTATCCGTTTCATAAAAGAAAGCAGCATCCGAAAGTCTAGCGCGTAAAACGCGTTCATTGCCGGTAATGACTTGCAGCGGGCTTTTGGTTTTGATATTAGCGATAGTAATAAAATTCGCAAGTAGTTCACCTGTTTTTTTATCTTTAACAGGGAAATAACGTTGATGGTCTTGCATAGCAGAGATCAGTACTTCTTGCGGCACTTCTAAAAAAGTTTTATCAAAACTGCCGCACATGGCAACCGGCCATTCAACTAAACCCGTGACTTCATCAAGCAGTGCTTCATCAAATACCGCTTCAGCATGCTCTCCAATGGTATTTCGTATCGTAGTATCAATTTCATGACGAATAAGCGTTTTGCGTCGTTCAAAATCGGCAATCACAAATTGAGTTTCTAAAATTTCTTCATAAGTCGCAGGAGTAGGGATGGAGACCCATGCTTTGCTTAGAAAACGGTGCCCGCGTGTTTTTTTGTTAGCAGCTAGTCCTAAGATGTCACCTGAAATCACTTTGTCACCGTACAACATCATGACGGAATGGACTGGTCTCACAAATTCAATAGGACTATCGCCCCAACGCATACGTTTTGCGATCGGTAATGCCAGAAGTGCAGCATTGATAATATCGGGCAATAATTCACGTACCATTTTGCCTTTGACGTGTTGTTTGAAAGCAACTCTGTCGCCTTCTTCTGTTTTACCAAGTTGTTCAGGTGAGATGCCAAGCGTTTTAGCAAAACCTAAACACGCCTGTGTTGGCTTGCCTTCTTTATCGTAAGCGGCTTGTATGGCAGGGCCCTTGCGCTCCACAATGGAATCCGCTTGTTTTTCAGCGAGTTTGTTAACTAACACAGCAAGACGTCTGGGTGTTGCAAAAAATCGGGCTGCTTCAAAAGGCAACCCTGCTTGATTCAAACGTGTTTCTATTTCTTGTAAAAAATGACTCGCCAAACGTTTGAGCGTTTTAGGCGGCAATTCTTCAGTGTGGATTTCAACCAAGAAATCACGCATGGCTTTTACTCCCGGTTTTATTTAATAAAGGGAATCCTAGTTTTTCACGGCTGGCAAAATAAGCTTCGGCAATTGCTTTGGATAAACGGCGAATTTTTAAAATATATTGTTGACGTTCTGTGACGGAAATAGCACGTCGCGCATCTAATAAATTAAATGTGTGGGATGCTTTCATTGCCATTTCATAAGCAGGCAACGGTAATCCTAATTCAATTAACCGCAAACTTTCTTGTTCATAGGTTTGAAATTGTTTAAACAAAATATCAATGTTAGCTTGTTCAAAATTATAAACAGACATTTCAACTTCATTTTGATGAAAAACATCACCATACGTGACGACATTGCCATCAGGTGATTTGGTCCAAACTAAATCGTAAATATTATCGACGCCTTGTATGGGCATGGCCAAACGTTCTAAACCATAGGTAATTTCACCCGTAACAGGGCTGCACGCTAAACCGCCTACTTGTTGAAAATAAGTGAATTGTGTCACTTCCATACCATTTAACCAGATTTCCCAGCCCAGGCCCCATGCGCCTAACGTGGGTGCTTCCCAATTGTCTTCCACAAAGCGAATATCATCGACCAGCGGGTCTATGCCTAAGGTGCGCAGCGAATCAAGATAAAGTTCCTGGATGTCAGGTGGTGAGGGTTTAAGCATCACTTGCAGTTGATAATAATGTTGCACGCGATTAGGATTTTCGCCATAACGACCATCCGTAGGCCTACGGCTAGGCTGAACATAGGCAGCACGCCAAGGCTCAGGCCCAATGGCGCGCAAAAAAGTGGCAGGATGAAAGGTTCCAGCACCCACTTCCATATCATAAGGCTGTACAATCACGCAGCCTTTTGCCGCCCAAAATTGTTGTAAGGTCGTAATCATCCCTTGTAATGTTTTGCTATCATGATTCGTGGGTTTCATAATGACTCATTAGGTAAAAGAGTGAGATTATAGCTGAAAAATATAGGATTGGGGTTTTTTTTACGTAAACAAGCAGGCATAATTTTAACATTTCAAACCAGACGAGGCTGTTCATGAATAATCCACAAAGCCAATTTCCTTCTTTCAGTACTATACGTCCTGATGATATAGAACCTACCATCAAGCAATTGCTTACCAAAAATCGCACAACATTTAATCATCTTCTTACACAGAATAAAAGTTACACATGGGACAATCTTTTAGCACCGATGGAAGACATGGATGATTATTTGGGACAAGTATGGTCACCGATATCACATCTTCATGCCGTGATGGAGTCGGATCAATTACGTGAAGCATATAAAAAATGTTTGCCGGAATTGACCGAGTATCATACTGACATCATGCAAAATGTGGATTTCTACAAAGCTATTCAACATATTGCAAAAAGCCCTGAATTCAAAATATTAAAACCTGCGCAGCGTAAAATCATCGAAAATTATTTGCGTGATTTTCATTTAGCAGGAGTTGATTTGGGAGCAAAAGAAAAAATACGTTTTGGTGAGCTGCAAAAACAATTAAGTCAATTAAGCACTCAATTTTCCGAAAATATTTTAGATGCAACTCATGCGTGGACGTTGCATATTACTGATAGAGATGCACTGAAAGGTCTTCCTGAACAAACGATAAAAATGGCCGAGGAAAATGCAAAAGAACAAAAAAAAACTGGCTGGGTGTTAACCTTGGATTATCCATGTTATTCCATGGTGATGAAATTTTTAGAAAATCGCGAATTACGTAGGTCAATGTATGAGGCTTACGTGACTCGTGCATCAGAATTAGGACCTGATGCAAAACGTTTTGATAATAGCGCTATTATGGAAGATATTTTAAAAGCGCGGCATGAATTGGCATTATTACTAGGATTTAACAATTACGCAGAATATTCCCTAAAAACGAAAATGGCGAAAACGACGGAACGTGTTTTAAGTTTTTTAAATGATTTAGTGGAGAAATCCAAAAAAACTGCACAAGCTGAAATAAATGAATTAACAGCATTTGCAAAATCGTTAGATAATATAGAAAAATTAGAAGCATGGGACTTGGCTTTTTATTCTGAAAAACTGCAACAAAGCAAGTTTTTATTTTCACAAGAAGATTTACGTCCTTATTTTCCAGTAGATAAAGTATTATCCGGCATGTTTGCTGTGATGCAAAAACTTTATGGCATTACGGTAAAAGAAAGACATGGTGTGGATATTTGGCATCCTCATGTGCAGTTTTTTGAAGTCTATGATGAACATAATGTTTTAAGAGCATTCTTTTATACCGATCTTTATGCAAGACCGCATAAGCGCGAAGGCGCATGGATGGATGAATGCCGGGTGCGCCGCTTGTTGTCCAATGAAACAATTCAATTGCCTATCGCATTTTTAACCTGTAATTTTACACGTCCTATTGATAATAAACCTGCATTGCTTACTCATGATGAAGTGTTAACGTTGTTTCATGAATTTGGACACTGCCTGCATCATATGATGACCAAAGTGGATTATGCCGGCGTCTCAGGCATCAATGGCGTACCTTGGGATGCGGTCGAATTCCCAAGTCAGTTTTTAGAATTTTGGTGTTATGAAAAAGAAGTATTGCATTTAATGTCCTCTCATGTGGAAACCAAAGAAACGTTGCCTGAATCATTGTTGAATAAAATTATTGAGGCAAAGAATTTTCAATCAGGTTTGCAAATGCTGCGTCAATTAGAATTTGCATTGTTCGATTTTCATATGCATTTAGCGTATGATCCAACTAAAGGCCCGCAAATACAAGCTGTGTTAGATGATGTGCGCCGCAAAGTGTCAGTGGTGCCTGCGCCAGCATTTAATCGATTTCAACACAGTTTTTCACATATTTTTGCCGGAGGCTATGCAGCAGGATATTATGGTTATAAATGGGCAGAAGTTTTGTCTAGCGATGCCTTTGAAAAATTCGAAGAAGCAGGTATCTTTGATCATGATACCGGACAAGCTTTTTTGAAAGATATTTTAGAAAAAGGCGGCGTGTATGAGCCTATGGATTTATACGTGGCTTTTCGCGGCCGTGAACCAACAGTAGATGCCTTGTTGAAATACAGTGGATTGTAAAGGAATACTTATGCAAAGTAGAAACATGCGTCACCCCAAAGCATTACCCTATTTGTTTTTGACTGAAATGTGGGAACGGTATGGCTTTTATGTAGTCCAAGGGCTATTAGTTTTATATATGACTAAGGTGTATGGATTTTCTGACACGAAAAGTTATACTATTTTAGGTTCATTCAGCGCACTCGTTTATATTGCACCGATGATAGGCGGCATTATTGCTGATCATATCCTAGGGTTTAAGCAGGCAGTATTATGGGGCGCTATCATTTTAATTTTGGGTTATGCTTTTCTTACCTTTTCCGGGCCTGTTTCTTTTTATTATGCATTAGCCATTATTGTCATTGGCAATGGTTTGTTTAAGCCTAATATCTCCAGCTTATTAGGTACGTTATATACCCACAATGATGGATTGCGCGATGCGGGATTCACCATTTTTTATGTAGGTATCAACATAGGTGCGCTGCTTGCAGGATTAACTTCAGGGTTTATCAAAGATTATGTGGGTTGGCGTGCAAGCTTTGCCTTGGCAAGCGGCGGTTTGATGATTGGTTTGCTGATTTTTATCTACGGTATTCGTTCAGGTAAGATTGATTATCACCCAGCGGTGAGAGAGCTAAAACAAAAATGGTTTTTGACTGAACCGTTTTTATTGTTTTATGGGATACTCGCGATTCCGTTGTTGGCCAATTTTTTAAGCAGTGAATGGGCTGGTAAGTGGCTGCTTCCGCTTGTAGGTGTGTTTTTGTTATTTTTTGTCTTCGCGCTGGCTTGCAAACAAATGCCGCGTGAGCGTAATCGTTTAATCACCTTAAATATTTTAATTATTGCGTCCATTGTTTTTTGGATGATATGGATGCAAATATTTTTTTCCGCAAACTTATTTATTGATCGTTTAGTTAATAAAGATTTTTTTGGTTTTCATATTCCAACGACCGTTTTTTATGCTTTAGAAAGTGTATTTATCATTTTACTTGGTCCTATCTTTGCTTGGTCATGGAAAGGGACGGGAGAAAAATATTCACCCGCATCGCATTTTATTAAATTTGTTTTTGCTTTATTCTTTTTAGGATTAGGATTTGTTGTGCTCGCGATGAGTACTTATTTCCCGAATAACTATCATCTCGTCAATCCAAGCTGGATAGTATTGTCCTATTTACTTATTACGATAGGAGAGTTATTGCTTTCGCCAATAGGACTATCAGCAGTAACGCTATTATCCCCTCGTCATTTGACCGGCATGATGATGGGTATTTGGTTTGTGGCCCTGGGTTTTGGCGGTGCATTTGCGGGTTGGCTGGCCTCTTTTTCCAGTATTTCAATGAAATCAAAAGACATGGTCGCACAATTAGCAGTTTATCGCGAAGCGTTCATGGAATACGCTTATTTAGCTTTTGTGGTTGCTTTAATATTATTCATTATTCAATTATTGGTTAAAAATAAGCTAGTAAAATATGAGAATTAGACGGTTCTGATATACTATTTATATGTAGGGTGGGCCCCGCACTCGTTGCGGGGAGTGCACGACGTGCCCACCAGTACACTGGAGTATATATGCTAGACGCCGACCGTCCTATTCTGACAAAAGAACAAGATAGATTAGGCAGAGCCGTATTTGCCAAATATCTGGCGCGTTGTATTGTGGATCACACGGACGTAGAAAGTTTAGTCATTGGTTTATACGGCGGCTGGGGCACAGGTAAAACTTCCATTATCAATTTAACACTCGAAGAAATACGCTATGCTTCGAGTAATATGTTCGATGACGAACGACCGATTTTATTAAATTTTAGCCCCTGGAGTTATTCCGGCCAGAATGAATTAATTTATAGTTTTTTTCGCAGATTATCTTCTGAAATGCGTGCGGCCGAATACTTTGAAAATTCAGATGAAATCATAGCATTGTTAGAATTGTACATTTCATTTTTTACCCATAAACCTATTCCTAAAGTATTGCGTTTCCACTATTCATGGTTTACTCGGTTATTTCGCAGAAAAAAAATCAAAGAAGAAGTGTTTGGTTGGGAATCAGGCCGTGATTTAACCTTGGTAAAAAGAGAATTAAATGAATTGTTAAGAAAGCAAAAACATAAGCTTATTATTTTTATCGATAACATCGCACGTTTAAAAGATCATGAAATTGATCAAGTTTTTCAAATCATCAAATCCATAGGTGATTTTTGTAATACAATTTATGTATTATCGATGGATAAAGAATATGTTATTAAGGTCATCAATCACTTACGTTGGAATGAAGGTAGCGAGTATGTAGAAAAACTTGTACAACTTCCTTTTGAAGTGCCTACTATTTCCAAGCAAGATATTGAATCACTTTTATTAGACCGATTGAAAGCGGTGATAGATGTAGTTCCTCCTGATAGATGGAATACCGATTATTGGTCAGATGTCTATTATTCAACAATTAAATTTTTCTTTGAAAATTGCCGTGATATTACCCGGTATGTCAATACCTTAGGATTCAGTTACGTTTTTGTGAAGGATATTGTAAATCCCGTGGATTTTTTTGCAATTACTGCACTTGAAGTATTTGAGCCGGATGTCTTTAATGGTGTTAGAGAAAATAAAGATTTATTTGCCGATCTTGCAGAGCATGTATTGTCTTTCGATACAGAACAGCTAGCCGAAGACAAAGCACGTTGCGATGAAATTATAAATCGTTCCATTAAAACACCCAAAGATATTTTGCTGCGCCTATTAATATGTTTATTTCCACGATTACGTATGATATATGAAACTGACTTATCATTTTTTCACTCAGAAGCTGTTGCTCGTAAAAATAAAAGAATATGCAGCTTCGATCTTTTTGATGTTTATTTTCGATTTACCGTTGCAACGGATTCTTTTTCAGAAGCTGAAATGAATGCAGTATTAGATTCAGCGCATGATGAAAAAGGGTTTGCGATGGCGCTGTTGCGTTTGAATCAAGATGACAGAATACTTAAATTTTTAGACGTGATGGACAGTCATGGTGTCTATAGCGTGCCTAAACATGATATAAAAAATGTGATTGCGGCATTGTTAGATAGCGGAGATTTGTTCCCAGCAGGCACGCGTTCATCATTACGCTTAGATACTGCTATGCGTATTCATCGTATTCTTCATCAATTGTTGCGGCGTTATGACAACAATGAAGAGCGCTTTAATGTGTTTAAAGAAGCATTTGAAAAAATTATTAATAGTATTTATACGTCCGTGCATGAGCTTAACGAGCAAACTCGGCAACATAGCGAACAGGAAGATACTTATGTGCCTGCTGAACAACGCGACTTTACCTCTGATCAATTGCAGACATTGAAAAAAATCGCAGTAGAAAAAATCTTAATATGGACTGACAATAATCGATTGATTGAACACCCGCAATTGATACCTATACTTTATGCTTGGAAAGCATGGGGCAATGAAGAGCAATGCAAGAGTTATGTGGTTGTTGCGATCAAAGATGATAGAGGTTTAATAGCATTTTTATGCGATGCGCTAAAAGTTCCTATTGCGGAAGCTATGAAAAAAGAAAAAATAAATGCCGAATGGCAATCCTATTTATCTAATATCGTGGATTTTGTGCCACTCGATATCATTACCCCGCGCGCGCAAGAATTATTTGAAAACAATTATTTCGAAAAACTGCGTGAACCAGAACAGCTGGCCCTGATGATTTTCCTTGATTTAGTGAAGCCTGGTACGGTTAAAGTGATACCGAATACGGCGAATTATAATTTAACTTAATGATTTAATTAGATAAAAAAATACACAAAACATTCCCCAGATTGATCAATTCTCGTCTAAAATAGATATATAACTTCAAATTTTGTAAATGATAACTATTTGATTGTACTGACGAGGGCAAAATGGCCGAATCACGTAAACCCGAAATTGAGCTGGGCGGAGTTAAGGAAGTTAAGAAAGATATTGCAGATGTCGAAGATGATCCTAATAAACTTCCAGAAGCTCCATTAGCCTCTCGTATGCCTGCTGTTAAATGGGATGTGATGAAATCTAAAATTGATAACTATGAAATGAAATCCAAATCAAAAGAGCTACTCGATTCAAAACAATCAGCTGACAAAGTTAGAGAATTATTAGAAAACAACGATCAAGCTTTAAAAGCATTATATAAGCTACCCGTGACAGAACGCATTAGAGGCGCTTTCAAAAAAGACAAAGATAATCCAACAAAAGATAGAGAGAAGCTTATTACTGAAATGCAAAAGAGATTTCGTAGTTTAGATAATATTACCCCGGATAGTTTGGGCAGCAGACCTCCCATACAGCTCGAAGCATTTTTAGGAAAAAAAATATTTAAATTATATAAAAAAGCTATTGAGGAAGAATCCAAAAGTCAGGCTTTTAGAAATGCAGTATTTTTACAATCTACCGAACATCACGCTGGCGCTAAGTGGGATGAAAGGTTAGTTTTATGGATTGGTGGTCAATCCGGTTCAGGTAAGAGTCACGTTGTTCCCGCCATGATTGCTAAAATTGCAGCCGATATTATGTCCTCTTCAGCAGATCAGTCAGGCAATGATGTTGTTACTATCGATGGCGGCAAAGGAAGAGAAGTTTCACAAATGTACCAAATCGTTTTACAAGTTGCCATAAGAAATGGTTATAAAGGTATCGATGATTTAGATAAAAAAACAAAACTGGATGTTAAGGGAAAAGTAAAAAACGCGGCATTAAAAACTAAATCATTAAATATCGTCATACCTGATACCTTCGTAAGGAAGTTTATTCTGGCTTTAAAAAATATCTCTATTTTAAGGGGAGTCTTTAACAAGTATGCCGAAATGCAAAATACAAAACAGGTATTTGCAGAAGTCACCGGTGGAAAAGATAAAGAAGGCCAAGAAAGATTTAAAAGAACAGTAGCGTTTCAGGGTAACTCAAGAGCGTGGTTTCAGAACACCAGAAAAAATCTGGAAAAAGTATGGAATGTTATCATTAACAACCGAAACATTGGTGTCGAATCAAAAAAATACCATGCAGAATATTTTGAGGCTGGAGGAGAAGCGACAGAAGCAGCACGAAAAGCCTATATACAAGCACAACAAAAGCAAGGTAAAACTGTTTATTGCTTAACTTGCACAAACGATAGGATGTATGTTTACTATTCTAAAGATGATAAGGCATGGAAAGAATGCGGGGATAATTATACAGGAGATGATCCCATTGGCTTATCCTACAGAGCATTTCAAGCATGGAAAGAGATTGAACAAGGTAAAGCAGATCCTGAAGAAGCATTTAAAGCCTGGATTAAAGATCCTGTTGGGGGCGACCAAGAAAAATTTACCTCAGCTTTAATTGATATCACGAAGGAAAAACCGGATTTTAAACCTATTGCTGACGAAAAATTAAGTGAATCTAATAATTTCAATATCATAACGCTAGCCGATGTTGAAAAATATTTAACAAGTCATCCTGTAGCAGATATCGAATATAGAAAAGATGGGATGGATGGCAAAGAACTGTATAAACTGATTAAGGAAATAGGTAAGTCCGATCTAGGTATTTTAGAACATTTTAAAAATGCCTATATTTATATCAAAGAAAAAGAAAATAGTGGTGCTAATAGTCCGGGTGAATACGGTGCACTTTATAAAAAAGTATCAGATGGAGCAACTTATTTATTTAAGCAGGATACCACTTATGAATATGTTAAAGCCATAAAGAGGGAGCGTTTTGGACAGCCCCCGAAACATCATGTTGCAAAAGATATCAGTGAATTTGTAGCAACCAAAATGGGCGCTAGTATATATGATGGTGTAGCGCCAGAAATGGTTGTGAAACTGCATCCTGCCCAAAAATCCCCTTACATAGGATCAAAGTATTTTGGCGGAGGTGCAGGTGAAAAATACGTTGATTTGTTTAAAGACGTTTATCAAAATTATTATAGAGTACCTCAATTAAAAAATTTACTTGCGGAGTTGTCAAAAGAAAATGTAGTTTACGATTATAATGCATTAAAGAAAGCATATCTCGATGAAGAAAAAGATAGAGACAGTAAATATATTGACCCTAACTATTTGGCATTTATTGATGGATTATCATTTGCTCGATCAAAAGATGAGGCTATCAATGATATTGAAAGTTATCTTAAAGCGCTTGAAAAAAACGTTAGTGCACTTGAAAAAAGACCTAAAGTGCTCGGTCTAAAACAATTTTTAGGTCACAAAGAAGGCGATATATTTAAACATGCTGTTTCACGAAGAAAAGAAGATAAAAAAGATGGTGAATTAATCTATAAAGGTATCGAAAAAGCCTTAGTTTTATCTGCATTATTTGCTGATAATGATGTGCATTCTGGAAATATTGGTGTAGTCATTGATGCTAAAGGGAATAGAGACTGTAAGAGAATCGATTTTGGTGCAGCTTTGGCCAAGGAATATTTCAATGTTGAAAGAGGTTTGAAATTAGGTTCAGAGCAAAGAGCTCAATTCTTCACGGCAAGTCCAACTAATCACTTTACTGAATATCCGAAAAGTGTCGTTTATACCGAAGACTTTGCAAAAGCCATTGATGAATGCGTTGCAAATTTTAATATGAATATGGCTGAACAACTCAAATTATTTGACAATCCAGAATTTAATTTATGGCCCATGGAAGACCGGCTGAAATTCGCGAGCTACATTGGAATTCCTAAACCTGACCCAACCAATTTAAATGATCAGATTCAAAAGCATATGAAATCCGTGCTTGATCTTCGCTTACTTTCCTTAGAAACATATGCATTAAACATCAGGCTTTCATTGTGTTTTAAAAAAGATGAAAAAGGAAAATTTATTTTGGATCCAGATAAAGAGTCTGAACTTAAGAAGCTTATTATAGAGAACAAAGATAAAGATATTTTTAAAGGTTTCTTTGAAGAAGACAAGGAGTTTGAAGGCGGCAAAATTAAGTTGCGATCGCCTGAGACTAAAAGCCCCAAAGCAAAAGCGGATTTTAGAGACAAGGTGAAAGAAATGTATTATGAGGTAGTGGAGGAGACACCAAGAAGAGCTGAAGTTCGTGCACCTGAAGGATTGGATGAAAAAACAATAAGAGAAAAAGCAGCATTTAATAGAGCCCATGAAAGTGATTTAGCAAGACTAGATTTGAAACATGACGATGAGTGGAAGACAACGAAAAAAGTGAAACCTGATGCTTCTTCGCATATGGAAGGAAAAATGCCAAAGGGCTTTGAGAAAGTGCAAGAAAAAACAGTTTTTAGCAAAAAAACAACGATCACTGAAGAAAGTAAAGCAAAAGCAAGTTTTACTGAAAGATGTGAAGCAGATGGCAGGCTTACCATTATAGCTACCAGTCCACCGGAAGTTTTAGTAGATTATAGAGGGATGCCTACTTGGAAATGTCTACAATATGTGAAGGATCAGATTCGTGAAATATTAAAAGCATTTCCGCCTCCTGGGAAACCCATTATTGAAGTCCATGATGAAAGATTTTTGAAAGCTTATGCTTTGATTTGCAGACAAAATAATATACCCTTTAAAAATATGGCGGGAGGAGAAAATCCTGATTTATATGTTGTGCCGGCTGATTATGACTTGGCATATAAATTAAAAATTACACCTTCATTAGCGACATCTGTATCTGAATTTTTTACGGAGAGAAGCAGTCGGGAAAATACTGTCGCTCGAGAAATTTCTCTGAATATCAATAGCATTAAGGAAACTTTAAGGTCAACAAGTGAAGATAAAGACAAAGATATGGTTACTCACAGCAAATTTGTCACAGACAGTACATTGCTCGGGAAAATACTTGAAACGCCTCGTCTAACAGATGCTCAAAGAGAGGATATTACTAAACTCAAGGCAGATCTAGATCGGCGTATAGACCATTTCAAATATCCTAGTCTAAAGAGATAAATTATGAGAGACATAGAGCATCGACCACAATGGTATTCTTTCACGAGTTACGTTTTGGTAACAACCGGTGCTTTAGTAGGTCTAGGCAACGTTTTTCAATTCCCTTTTTTAGCAATTAAATACGGCGGTTTGTTTATATTGTTTTATATTATTTGTCAATTAACTATTGCGTTGCCCTTGCTATTTGCTGAATTATTAATAGGAAGGCGAGGTAAACAAAATCCCGTAGGATCAATCGGTCTTTTAACCATCGAATCTGATGCTAATTATCATTGGCGTGCGCTAGGTTGGTCATGTGTTTTAATTGCGTTTTTGACCATGATTTATTATACCGTTATAGCCGCGTTTCCTATAGGCTATTTTATTGATAACGTGAAAGACATTTACCAACATGCAACTCCATTAAATGGCTCAATACCATTACATAATGAAGCAGTATCGAGTTTTGCTAAGCTGGAAACATGGTTTATTGTTTTTGTCGGACTGGCCATGATAGTGGTATATCGTGGTATTCATCGCGGTTTAGAAGAAATTTCCATGATCACCGTTCCGCTTTATTTCATTATTTTATTATTGCTCGCAATTTATATTTCAACGCTAGGCTATTTTGGCGATTCAGTTTCTCGTATTTTTACAAATGATCCTCACATATCTTTGTATGAAATATTTCTTGCAGCCTTGGCGTTAGCGTTTATGAAATATAAAACAGGTATGGGTGTCATGATAGTGTATGGATCTTATTTGCCTTATCATGTGTCGCTTGCTAAGTCTACCTTGCTCGTGGTGATTATTGATGCTTTAGTGTCATTATTTAGTTATTTTATTGTTTATCCACTTACTTTAACGGGAAATGCAGAAGTTTTAAGTGAATTATCCACACATAATGTCGTTACGATTTTTAATGGGTTGCCCGGAGGCTTGATTATTTCCGCTGTATTTTTCTTTGCAGCTATTTTAATTGCATGGACACCTATTATTGCCATGGCAGAAACTGTGGTGGTCACTCTTATGGAACGGTTATATTTATCTAGAACTTACGCATCCATTATGTTGATTTTATTGATTTTGCTTTGTGGTTCATTTGAAGCGGCTTCTCAATTTGAATGGGCTAATGTGAAAATTTGGGGTGATTATTCATTGCATAATTTACTTAAGAATATTACTCTGGATGTATTAACGCCTATGGTGGTATTTTTTATAGCGATTTTCATAGGATGGGTTGTGTCGCGTGATGTTACTGAAGAAGAATTGCGTTTTAAGCCTATTTTCTATAGATTATGGCGGTTCTTGATCCGCTATGTGGTGCCCATTGCGGTTCTTGTTGTATTATTTACCGTAACAGTATTGGAACAGCTCCCGTTTTAGAAGGTTTACTGTATGAAAGAATTAAGAAATTATTCTTTGATTGACCGTCTTTGTCTTGGCTTTGACCAAGCGTTTCGTGCTTTATCTAATACATCTAAAACAACGGGTAGAGTAAATCCTGCCGTATCTATTCAAGAATCCAATATGAATGCAGAAGAGCGCAAACATGCTGCTGCTTTAATGCGCATTAACCACACCGGTGAAGTGTGTGCTCAAGCTCTTTACCATGGCCAAGCATTGGCTTCACATTCATCTATGATAAAAGAAAAAATGCAACAAGCAGCCATGGAAGAAGGTGATCATTTAGCATGGTGCAAACAACGCGTCTTCGAACTCGGTAGTCATACTAGCTATCTTAATCCATTGTGGTATGCAGGGTCTTTTTCAATCGGATTTGCAGCAGGATTAGTAGGTGATAAATGGAGTTTGGGTTTTTTGGCCGAAACAGAACAGCAAGTGGTAAATCATTTAGAAAAACATATGTCACAGCTTGCCCATCAAGATCATAAAAGCCATGCCATACTTAAACAAATGCAGCAAGATGAAGCTTTACATAGAGATGATGCTATCAAAGCAGGTGCTAACAAACTTCCTTCATTTATTCAAAACATGATGCGGATAATGTCCAGGATTATGGTTAAAACCACATATCGCATCTGACCTTTTATTTTTCAATAAGTTAGATTTCACTTTAAGTTATATATTAAAAATATCCATCATTTTTGAGTTATAATAAAGATATATAAAATGAGGTGTTGTATGACAACTCCTAGAAAATCATCAAGTTCCAATATTTTGAGAAGAATTGGGCCTTCAAAATCAAAAACGCTTAAAACATCGGTAGAACAAATCCTACTAGACGGTGAAACATATACTTTTCAGCGATCTTTAAAAGGCAGGGGACAACCAGGAGTTGCAGGCTTCTATACAAATAAAGAGGGTAAAGAATTTTTAATTAAAGAAGACACCGCTGCGACGTGTATACAAGAAGGTTCAGCAGAGTTTGTAAGAAAGTATCTTCCAGAAGGACGTAAAGAAGTCATTAATTTAGCTCACGTTGCGAATATGACAAAATTAGATGGAACAAAAGCTATTGTAACTATACAACCTAGCGTTAAAGATGCAAAACCATGGGATACAGTTATTTTTGGTAAAAAAAGAATAGCCAAATCTCCCATAAGCAAAGAAAAGTTTTCTAATTCAATTTTACAGGATCATTTAGCAGAGATATCACATCCTATTAAATCTGATTTAGCCGCAGCTATCTATGGCAGTTCCATGCTAGGTGATGAAAGCATACATACAGGTCAATTTATGGCTGTTTGTAATCAAGAGGGTGAAATTCAGCGATTGGTGCGTATTGATCTTGGTGCGCGTGAACGTTTTGCATTAAAAAGATTAGAAACTGATGATATTAAATGTGAAACATCTAAAGCTTATACGAAATCGACGCATCAATTAGGTAAAAATTATATGGATTTTCTATTAGAAAATCCTGATGTTAATGCCAAGTATTTACATCTCTGTATGCAGTCTTTAGACAGATATAAAGATATAGTTAATGAAAATATGAACGCATTTGATAGTGCCATTAATAAACTTCCATCGGATGAAAATGAAAAAAAGAAAGCTCTTTTAGCTATTTATGAGGTTTATGCAAAAGATTCTAAAGATGAAAAATCTGTGTCGAAAGAAACTTCTAGCGCTGCTATTGAAGAAAAAATAAGGAGTGCTATTGTTAACTGTGCTTCACAGAGAGGTGCATTACTCCAAATGGATGCAATAAAAAAAGTAAAAGAAATTTTTGACATTTTTCAAGAGAATTTTAATACTGTGAATGCAGTAAAAATTGTTTTGTTTAAAGAAAAATTAACCTTGCCTGAAGTTAAGCTTGCTATTGATGAAATGAAAAAGCTTTACCATGATTTTGATAATAAATCAGAAGATGCCAAACACAGCTATTACCGTATTTTATCTCATATGTATGCGGCTGTTGAATTTAGTAGCTTAGAAAATAAGGCAAGTCTGTTGCAAGATATAGAAGCCATGCAACTTGTTGCGAGTGGAGTAAGATTCACAAATAATCAAAATAACAATGATGCTTATTATCAAATGATTATGACACCAAGCAGTGGTTCATTTAGTGTTGCGGCTGAAAAGTTACAAACTGATTATCTTAACCTGGTTCAATCCAGTGGAAATAAGAGTGCTATAAATGCTTTGGCAGGTTTATTGGCGAAGACAAACGAACTAGCTAGTGAATCGAAACGGTCACCTTCGCTTCGCTAATATTTTTAAATCTTCGACATCACAATCAACGCCGAGGTCTGTATTAACCAAACAATCCACACACATTGCATAAAATAAGGAAACCAACTGTGTTTAATAACCCAATATAAGATAGCAGGAACAAGTCCAATAATGACGGGAGCTGCGAGTAGCGCAATCAATTGTCTTGTGATATTGCCTGCATTTGCCCCTGTGAATACTTCAGTCAACATCTCAGAAAGCCAATTATGCAAAGATAACAACATTTGCATACCTTGTTGCGCATAAGGCATGGCCATAATAACAGCCACACTTAGTACTAAAATGGCGATAATTCTTTTGATCATGGCTAGACATCCTTGTTTTAGCGTGATAATAAAAATATAACATAATTAGGTTTTAAGTCCCACCCCTTTTTCAAGCAGGTATAAGCACCCAATAAATAATATAAGTAACACTATGCATACCATAGAAAACCCAAAAAATACGTTGATATCAGTGGTTCCTAACATGCCATATTTAAAAGTTGAGACAATAATAAAAACAGGGTTGAATTGCGAAAGTGTTTGCCATAATTCGGGTAGTTGATGAATGGAGTAAAAGACCCCGCCTAAATAAGTAAGAGGAGTTAAAACAAATGTTGGTATAAAGGATACATCATCAAATTTTCTTGCGAAAATCCCATTTAACAAACCGCCTAATGAAAATAAAAAGGACGACAGTATAGCCATACTCAATACAGCACTCACGTGATAAATAGGAATATGCGTGAATAAAAAGCCAATGCCCATCACTATAACGCCTACTAATAAACCGCGCACTGCCCCGCCTAACGTATATCCAAATAAAATGACATAATTGGGCATGGAGGAAACCATCATTTCTTCGACACTTTTACTGAATTTAGCACTAAAAAAAGAAGAAGAGGTATTGGCATAGGCGCTGGTCATAATAGACATCATAGTTAAGCCAGGAACTATGTATTGCATGTAGCTGTAACCTTGAATGTCTTTAATTTGCGCGCCTATCAATTTACCAAAAATAATAAAATAAAGCGTCATGGTAATCGCAGGCGGTAATAAGGTTTGTGTCCAAATGCGCATGAAACGAATGATTTCTTTTCTAAGAACAGTTTGAAGCGCAATCATGTTTTTCTGAAAGATGGTGTTCATGCTAATTTCGCCTTATTTTCAGTGATTAAACGAACGAATAATTCTTCGAGCCTATTGGTTTTGTTACGCATACTAGTTACTTGAATATGTTGTCGATTAAATAAATTAAATAAATCATTTAAGTTTTGATCACGAGTTATTTCAACTTCTAATGTGGTGTTATCTATCATACGATAATGGTAATGAGGTAAGTCAAGCATACCATCCAGAGGTTGTGCAAGATCAAAAAGCACCGTTTGAATGTTAAGTCTATTCATCATCGATTTCATAGCTGCATTTTCGATAATATCGCCATGGTCTATGATGGCAAGATTTTTGCAAAGATGTTCAGCTTCTTCAAGATAATGCGTTGTTAATATGATAGTTGTACCTTGTTGATTAAGTTCAGTAAGAAATTTCCATAAGGAGTGTCGCAATTCAATATCAACACCTGCAGTGGGCTCATCAAGAATAAGCAATTTTGGATTATTAACCAGCGCCCTTGCGATCATCAGACGTCTTTTCATACCGCCAGATAAACGCAATGCTGATTGCTTGCGCTTGTTCCAAAGGTCCATTTTTTTTAAATAATATTCTGCTCGTTCACAAGCAATTTTATAAGGTATGCCATAATAACCTGCTTGATTGGTGATGATCTGTAATGTTTTTTCAAAAGGATTAAAATTCATTTCTTGTGGAACCACGCCTATACATGACTTTGCTGCTTCTAAATCAGTATCGATATCATAACCAAAAACTTTGACAGTGCCTGAAGTTTTTTTAACAAGAGAACATAAAATCCCTATGGTCGTCGATTTTCCTGCACCATTCGGCCCGAGCAAAGCAAAAAAATCACCTTGAGAAACCTCTAAATTAATTCCCTTAAGTGCAACATGTCCATTACGATAGGTTTTTTTGAGATTCGTGACCGATAAAGCGTGCATATGATTTCCTACGATAGTTTGCTGGGTAATTTTTCTAACAATAGTTGCAATGCTTTGCCTCTATGACTGATGCGATTCTTTTTTTCTAAAGAAAGCTCAGCAGCAGAGCATTTTTCTGCATAATCATAAAATACTGGATCATAACCAAATCCTTCATTTCCAGAAGGTTGCGTGAGTATCATGCCTCTCCATTCAGCTTCGCATATCAAGGGTGTGGGGTCTTTTTCATGCTGCATAAAAACTAAGGCACAATAAAAACGGGCCATGCGTTCCACATCGGGGATGTTTTGAAGTTCAGAAAGTAATTTGTCGATGTTGTCTTTTGAAGAGGCATTTTTTCCAGCATAACGCGCAGAATAAATCCCTGGAGCACCATGCAATGAAAAAACTTCTAATCCTGAATCATCAGCAATAGCTGGCAATCCTGTTTGGTGACAAGCGTGGCGCGCTTTGAGAATGGCGTTTTCTACAAAAGTTAAACCCGTTTCAGAAATGTCATTCACATGAAGTAATGCCTGTGGAATGATTTCAATATTAAAAGGTTTAAGTAATGCAGTTAATTCAAGAATTTTTCCTGAGTTATTGCTTGCGAAAATAATTTTCATAAGACACGCATAAGCATTTGTAAAATAAGTAGTGCAGGTATAGGTGACAAATCAAACCCGCTTATGGGTGGAATAAGTCTTTGTAAGGGGCGTAAAATGGGTGCCGAAAGTTGTGATAACAGTTGTGATAAAGCGGTATCCCCAGGAGTTAAAAAACTTAAGATAGCGCCAATTAAAATCGAATAAAAAAAGATAGTAAGTATTAATTTAATAGCACTTAGCAGTCCGCTTATGAGTAATATTCCTGCGCTGGGAATAGAAAAGAATAATGCGCTAATAATTAAATATTTAATTGTAGCAAGTAGGATAATGAATAAAAGTGTAGAGCATTCAATGCCGCGATAGTTAGGAATATAATGTCGTAGGGGTGCAATAATGGGTTGAGTCAAGGTGATGATTAATCGTGTGATAGGATTAAAATAATTAGCATGGGAGTAAGCTAAAATTAAACGAATGCATAATACCATTAAATATAAATCAAATAAGCTATTAATGATAAACATACCGGTGTTGTTTAATGATTGATACATAGTTATGACTCCATTTCTTTTTTTATCATGCCTGCCAAGGTTTCGGCGCGTTCATTAGCAGCTTTTAATGCCTTGCCAAAAATATCATGTATGTTCGCTTGCTCTAATACTTGAATAGCTGATTCCGTCGTGCCGCCTTTAGATGTCACTTGTGCGCGAAGTTCGGCAACACTTTTTTCACTTTCAAGCGCCATGCATGCTGCACCGTAAGCAGTTTGTAAGGTAAGCAGCCGTGCTGTTTCAGCAGACAACCCTAATGACATCCCCACATTTTGAATAGCTTCCATGATTAAGAAAAAATAAGCAGGCCCACATCCCGAAACAGCGGTTGCAACATCGATCAATTTTTCTTCCGTAAGCCATACCACAATGCCTACCGCTCGAAAAATATTTTCAGCGATGTCACGTTCTGTCAAGGTGACATGAGTGTTTGCAAACAGTGCCGATGCGCCGCAACCTAATATAGAAGGCGTATTAGGCATGGCTCTTATAATGGAAGCAGGAAATTTTAAAAAATGTTGAATAATATTTTCAGTAACACCTGCTGCAGTCGAAATAAGGAGCGGCTTATTTATTTCAATAATATCTGTTAACTCAACTAACACCTTGGGCAATACCAGAGGTTTCACCGCAAATACGATCACATCCGCAGTCTTTGCCGCTTCAATATTACTGGTCGTGATGTTAAATGCCGCCTGATGCTGCTTTTGCAAAGCATTTAATTTGGCAGGCGTTGGATTGCTAATCCACAATTGATTTTCCGGATATTTATTAGCAATAAGGCCGCCTAAAAGACAGCCTCCCATATTTCCTGCGCCTATGATGGCAATGGTTTTTTTGTGCATTAAAGCATTTTTCCTTAGCCTATGTTCGCTTTATTATCTTTAATGCTGGATATAATTTTTGCTTGTGGAGATAGCAATTGTTGTAACTCAGCATAGGGGATTTCAATTTCCTGCGGCCCGTAAACATAAGGAGCCACCTGATATTCATCAAACGTAATTAAAATAGCATCTTTTTCAATGTTCCAGTTTTTATAATTTTTTGCAATGGCTTTAGCACCTTCATCAATCATCCATTTATCTTTTTCATTGACGGTTTTCTGTAATTTGTTGTTACTGTATTTAGATAGCACATCTAAATATTTTGCATCAGACTTAAATAAATCACCTAATACTAATTCTTTATTATGGATTAAATCATAATTCAAAACACGATGGGAACGATAAGGATGCGCTCTGCCTGCTTGCATTCCTTGAATGGTGAAACGAATGCTGACGATAGCAAGTTCACGTATCACATCGATATCATAATCAATTTTGAAAGTATTATTACGTACTTCTTTCGGCAGCGTTTTCATATGCGGCATATCAAGTTGCACGCTGTTGGTAAATTGCTGCATTTCTTCACTGATAATAGTGTTCACACGTTTATTAAATGCTTGTTCTGCTTCGTTATTATTTTTTCCCGTGATCTGGGGATAGGTAGCATCTGCGGTATAATACATGCTGCGATTTTTTTCATGTTTAGTTTTGGGGACGATTTTGGAAATACTGTTAAGATAGACTGCTTCGTATTCAGCTGCACTTGAAGGCATAGCTCCATGGGTTGCAGAAAACTCTGTGGTTTCAGCATTTGGATCAACGAGTGCAGACACCAGGGTTTCACCCGTTAAATTTGAAGATCCTTCTGCAAAAGCTAATGGTACGCAACATAATGCTACTATTAAAAATAAGAGTTTTTTCATAATGGCCTCTATAGTGATAAAATCAAACTGTTCAAAAATATAACAGAATAAAGTATAAATAGTCAATATAATATCTTTGAAAAAGTTGTAATGACAAAGTGAATCATTTATATTGCACTAAAAGTAAGCAAGGATCGTTTTTAAGTGAAATTCGCATTTTTATTGTACAAATACTTCCCATTCGGCGGTCTACAGCGTGATTTTTTGCGTATTGCCAAAGAATGTCTAAGGCGCGGCCATGAAATTGATGTTTTTACTATGGTTTGGGAAGGTGAGCAAGAGCCTGGTCTGACTATTCATAGAGTGCCAACCCCAGGGCTATCCAATCACGTACGGGCCAAAAACTTTGTTGATGCGATAGCTGGGCGTTTAAAGAACTATGATGGTGTGGTGGGCTTTAATAAAATGCCTGGGTTAGACATTTATTATGCAGCTGATACCTGTTATCAAGCCAAAGCCCGTACTCAAAGAGGTGCATGGTATCGTTTAACACCTCGTTATCGGCATTTACTTAAATTTGAAGAAGCAGTTTTTAAATCGTCTAAAACGGAAATTTTATTATTATCTAGCAAACAGCAAGATGATTTTATGCAATATTATCAAACTGAGCCGCAAAAATTTCATCTTTTGCCGCCAGGTATTGCACGAGACAGAATAGCTCCAGATAATGCGCAAGCAATCAGATCACGCATAAGACATGAGCATGGTATTAAAGAAAATGAATTTTTATTGTTAATGGTAGGTTCTGGATTCAAAACGAAAGGCCTAGATCGTATTTTATTAGCTTTTGCGGCGCTGCCTTTGGATATAAAACGTTGCTGCAAAGTATACATTATTGGCAAAGACAATCCTCATCTTTTTCAAAAACAAGCAACCAAGCTTGGAATTAGAGATAGCATTCAGTTTTTGGGCGGCAGACATGATGTGCCCAATTTTTTTCTGGCAGCAGATTTATTGCTGCATCCTGCTTATAATGAAAATACCGGGACCGTCTTACTAGAAGCCATGGCATCCGGTCTGCCAGTCTTAACAACCGATGTATGCGGTTATGCACATTATATTAAAGATGCAAATGCGGGACATGTTTTATCATCGCCATTTAATCAAACTGAATTTAGCGGCATGATAGCAAATATGCTGTTATCTCATGAACGTGCATTCTTGCAAAAAAATGCTATTAACTATGCCAAACAAGCAGATATTTATAGTCTTCCAGAACGAGCAGCGGATTGCATTGAAAGGATATCAAGAAAAATATGAAAGAATTTATGATACATGCTGAATTAGAAAATGTATTTTCTAAAACAGATCATTCTTTTGAACGCATGATGTCACTGCAAGGAGAAGTGTATCGCGAGTTGGAAGGACGCAGCACACAACGCATTGCCATTGGCAATCAATCTTATTTTATTAAAAAACATCAAGGAGTAGGCTGGCGTGAAATTATCAAAAATTTGTTGCAATGCCGCTTGCCTGTGATTAGTGCGAAGAATGAATACATAGCACTAAAAAAATTATCCGAATGGAATATTCCTGCGCCAGAAATTGCAGCCTATGGTTATCAAGGTGTTAATCCGGCTAACCTGCGTTCATTTATCATCACCAAAGAATTGCCTAAACACATAAGTTTAGAAGATTTTTGTAAACACTGGTCAAGTTGTCCGCCTTCTTTTAATTTTAAGAAAAAATTAATTAAAGAGATGGCGGCGATTGCGCGAACTTTACACACGCAGGGTATGAATCATAGAGATTTTTATATTTGCCATTTCTTGTTAGATGTATCAAATCTAATCAATTCTAAGATAAAATTGTATTTAATTGATTTGCACAGGGCACAATTGCGCAAACAAACTCCACCAAGATGGGTGATTAAAGATTTGGCAGGGCTTTATTTTTCTAGCAAAGAAGTTGGTTTAACGGAAAGAGATATGTTGCGTTTTATTATAGAATATCATAATAAGCCCTTAAAAAAGGTATTCAACAAGGAATTAAGCTTTTGGTTAAAGGTAAAAAAACGTGGCGATAAATTATATAAACGACAAAAAAAATAGCGCAGAAGATTCTATCACATGGAAAGCGCTTTATCGTGCGGACCGTACGATAAAAACCCCCTTTCAAATTGCATTAGCAGACCGCAATGAAATTTTAACATGTGATGACGTGATTCGCATTGTTCCTAAAAAACGTCTGCTTGCATTTGGGACCTGGGGCGACAAAGAAGTTGCGATCAAATTATTTTATGGCGAACGAGATGCTGAGCGAAACGCAGAGCGCGATGCATCAGGCGTTGAATTGCTGATGCAAGCCAATGTCCCCACAGCTAAATTACTTTATGAAGGCAGCATAGATAAAGACCGTATTCATATTTTAATTTTTGAAAAAATTAATCAAGGCACAAGTTTAGCAACATTATGGCAAACGCGTAAAAACCTCGATGATGTACGGCCGCTTTTACACGCTGTGACAGTAGAGATTGCAACACAGCATGTTTTGGGTATTTTACAGCGTGATTTGCATCTGAATAATTTTCTCGTTACCGAAAAAACCATATATACCTTAGACGGCGGTCAAATTGAATGTTTTGAAAATCCATTAGATAAACCGCTAAGCATAGAATATTTGGCATTGTTTTTGGTGCAATTGGGTATTGGCGTTGAAGATTTACAACAAGAACTTTTTGATGTTTATACCAAATCACGCGGTTGGATTGTGTCTCCAGCAGATATCAAAACATTTAACAAGTTTCTTACAAAGCTTGCTCATGAACGCATGTTTAATTATAAGAAAAAAATCTTTCGTTCATGTTCTGCGTTTAACAAGGTCGAAAAAGTCAACAAAAAAATGATGTATGATAGACAATATGAATCGTCTGAATTTAAACATCTATTGAGTAATCCAGATGCTTATGTAGAGAATCCTGCAGCTGTAGTATTAAAAGCTGGCCGTAGTTCAACTGTGGTGAAGATCATGGTGGACGGTCGTCCATTAGTTATTAAACGTTATAATATAAAAAATCTATGGCACGGATTACGTCGTTGTTTGCGATCCTCACGCGCGCAACAATCTTGGCGAATAGCTCAGCAATTGTATGCATCGGGTGTGGCAACGCCAAAGCCCATTGCATTTATTGAAAATAAAGTGCTAGGTTTTCGCGGCAAATCCTATTTTATAATGGACTATGTGGAAGGCCAGCATGTAGGAAATTATTTTGCGGATCATAAAAATGATTTGCCAGCCTGTGAGCGTATGATGTTAAGCACCTTGGCATTATTTAAAAATTTGACGAAGTTACGTATCATTCAAGGTGATTTAAAGATGACTAATATCTTAATTGTGAATGATACTCCTCATTTAATTGATTTTGATGGTGCTCTGGAATATTTTTTTAATAAATCATTAAATCGTGCTTATGAAAAAGAATTGAATAGATTTATGCGAAATTGGGAAAACACTCCGCAAATTTACGCATTATTTGATAGTTTGATACATGATCAGGGATGATGATAATGCAGCTTGCAAATAAAAACTTATTGACCCAACAATGTTATATAGATGGAAAATGGTTGGATGCTGATAGTAAGAAAACCTTTGCAGTTATTAATCCTTTTGATGGAAAAGAGATTGCGCAAGTTCCTGATTGCGGTAAAGATGAAACGATGCGGGCTATTCAGGCTGCACAGCAAGCTTTTTATGAATGGCGAAAATTAACAGCTAAACAACGCGCAGCATATTTACATCGCTGGGCAGCGTTGATTGAGGAAAACAAAGAAGATTTAGCGCTGTTAATGACACTAGAACAAGGCAAACCTATCGTTGAAGCGCGCGGCGAAATTGATTATGGCAATGCTTTTATTAAATGGTTTGCAGAGGAAGGCCGCAGAGTTTATGGCGATGTTATTCCATCAAATATACCTAATCAGCATATTGTCGTAATCAAGCAGCCCATCGGTGTGGTTGCTGCCATTACCCCATGGAATTTTCCCATGGCCATGATTACTCGTAAATGTGCCCCAGCACTTGCAGCAGGCTGCACTTTTGTTTTAAAACCGGCTGAAGATACCCCATTATCAGCATTGGCATTGGCTTATTTAGCAGATAAAGCAGGCTTTCCTGCTGGTGTTTTTAATATCATTACAGGCTCTGCAAAATTAATCGGTGAAGAGTTCACTTCGAATCCGCTTGTGCGTAAAGTATCTTTTACTGGTTCCACTGAGGTGGGCAAATTGCTCATGAAGCAATGTGCAACGACCATTAAAAAACTTTCATTAGAATTAGGCGGCAATGCACCCTTTATTGTATTTGATGATGCTGATATTGATTTAGCAGTCAAAGGCGCAGTTATTGCAAAATTTCGCAATACCGGACAATCCTGTGTGGCCGCAAATCGATTTTTGATACATGATAGAGTATATGATGAATTTAAAACTAAATTAGTGGCAGCCGTTAAAACGTTAAATATCGGCAATAATCTAGATGAAAAATCGAATATCGGGCCGCTTATTAATAAAGACGCTATTCAAAAAGTTAAAAATCATATTGAGGATGCTGTGTCAAAAGGTGCAAAAATAGTGTTAGGCGGCAATCTTCATGCACAAGGATCATTAATTTTTGAACCCACCGTGCTTTCCGATGTGAATCCCAGCATGCTAGTTGCCAAGCAAGAAACCTTTGGCCCTGTTGCACCCTTATTTCGGTTTCATGACGAAGATGAAGCCATTCGCATGGCAAATGATACGGTCTTTGGTCTTGCTTCTTATTTTTATTCGCAAGATATCCATAGGGTATGGCGTGTTTCAGAAGCTCTTGAATACGGAATGGTTGCGATTAATGCAGGCTTTCTTTCAACAGAAGTTGCCCCTTTTGGCGGTGTTAAAGAATCGGGTATAGGCCGTGAAGGTTCCAAATATGGTATCGATGATTACCTAGAAATAAAATATTTATGCATGAATTAAAAGATAATCTGATTAAACTCGTAAAAATATTGCATGATGGCCAATATCACGATGGTAATACGCTAGGAGACACATTACAACTAACTCGCAGCGCAGTTTGGAAAACCATAAAAAAATTACAAAACTATGGTATTAAAATAGAGTCCATTAAAGGCAAAGGTTATCAATTATTAGAGCCGCTTTTGCTTATTGACCCAGAAAAGATAAAAAACAACATAGCAAAACATATCGATCTTAGTGTGTTTGAGACGATAGATTCGACAAATCATTATCTAAAACGATTTAAAACTAATAAACATCCAAAAATTTGTATTGCAGAACAACAAACTGCAGGCAAAGGCCGTTTTAATCGTGAATGGCATTCACCTTTTGGAAAAAATATTTATTTATCTTGTCTTTATCCTTTTCAGAAAGACGTAAGTGAGCTTGCGGGCTTAAGTTTATTGACTAGTCTTTCTATTATCAAAACCTTGCATGATATGGGCATAAAAAAAGATCTAGCAGTAAAATGGTCTAATGATATTGTTTTTGATGGCAAAAAGTTAGCAGGAAATTTAATTGAAGTGCAAGCAGAAACGCATGCAGGCTGTCATGCTATTATTGGGATAGGTTTGAATGTAAATATGCTGCATGATGAAGACAAAAAAATTTCACAAGACTGGACGTCAGTGAAGGCGATTTTAAATAGATATATTGATAGAAATGAGTTATGTGTTTCATTGATAAATAATTTGATGCAATATTTAAATAAATTTGAAGCATTAGGGTTTGAAGCCTTTATCGAAGAATGGGATACATTGGATTCGTTAAAAAATAAATTTATTTCATTGAAAATATTTAATGAAAAAATTGACGGAAAAGTGTTGGGTATCAATGCTCAAGGATATTTATTATTGCAATTGTCTGATGGAAATGTGCGTGTGTGTTCTTCGGGAGAGGCGAGTTTGGTGCGGAATTCCCTCTAAAAAAAGTTAGCTATTCATTTTTTGCTCCAAACAGCACATCCCTGTGCTTGGTGTTGTCATCCTGACAACAAGTCGCCAAAAATGAATAGCTAACTTTTTTTAGCGAGAATCCTTAGAGTTCGGTAAGAATTGTATAGAAAAATCATGTTGATTTTGGCGCATTAATATGTAAACTATGAATCAATTATAAGAAAGGAGTGTTTTTTAATGATGTCTTCCGCAGCTTTTTTTCAGCCCATACAAAAAGTTGAATCAGAATCTAAACCCATTGTTATTAAACCTTCTGATGTGAAACAGGTTTTAGATAAATATTATAGTATAAAAACTATTTCTTGTACGCATCCTAAATCTCCCTTTATAACCGAGTTAGAAGTTTTTCTTCAGTCATTAACTGCGGATAAACCGCTTACGTATCACCAATTGTATGGTTTATCAAATATATTGAAATCAATTAATATTTATAAACACCAATCTCCGAAAGCGTTTGAAGCTTCAGAACAATTAGAAATTAAAACATATCCATTAATTGATTATACATACCATAGCTTAGAAATTTTTACTCTTATTGCGCAACGCCCGGAATTGGGTAAATTTATAGGTCCCATTGAAAACACATGTTATGGATATATCATTTCGCATCAAAATATTGGTTTATATGACGAAGTGTTTTTAGAAAGGGAGCTTAGGCAAATCATTCGCGAAAAAGTTGCTTCTTTAGCTCTAAAGCATCCTGATGCGTTAGTGAATATTGCAACAAATACACCGTTCACACCTATTGTTATTTTTACCCCTGCTATTTGTGACAAATTGCATGGCAATTACCAATTTCTTATGCCAGTATGTCGGGTTGTTTCGTTTCTTGGTGATGAGCTTAAGAAAACAAATAAAAAGCTTTCAGAAGAAACAATTAACTTTATTTGTGAGCATGCGGAACATGCAACTTCTTTATTGACACAATTGCAATTAGCAGGAAATCTTCAAATAACAGAAGCGCTCACTAGGGCTCTGTTGGATCAATTGCCGCCGCCGTCTTACGAAAGTTCTTGCTATCGCAAAGGATATTAAATAATCACTATATCTATCGGTTTATGATGCCCTACCACTCCAAGACAGGGTGAACTTAACCATTTTTTTAATGTCAAAATAATTTCATTATGTTCCTTCCGTTCCGGGATGACGCAGTTTGCAATCCAACCTTTAACAGGAATCCCGTCATTTTCTATTGCTTTATGGGTTAAAATGGCATGATTAATGCTTCCTAAACGAATTCCAACAACCAGGATAACACCTAAGCCCAGTGCCTTAACATAATCTGCCATGGTTTCTTTATCATTAAGCGGTACATACCAGCCGCCTGCGCCTTCGATAATGCAAATGTCTGCAGAATGTTGTAAAGCAACCTTTGTTTCTTCGATTAATTTCGCAACAGTTAGATCGCACTGGATTTGTTGAGCTGCAATATGCGGTGCAATGGCAGGTTCAAATGCATAAGGGTTGATATGATGATAAGGTAATTTAATCGAAGAAGCTTTTTGCAACGCTAAAGCATCTGCATTATATAAAATGCCATCATGTTTTTCACATCCTGATGCAATGGGTTTGATACCTAGGGTTGATTTATGATGTTTATTAAATGCATTAAGTATGCCTGTTGAAACATACGTTTTTCCTGCATCAGTGTCAGTGCCTGTTACAAATATTTTCATTGTCATGACTTTTTAATAATAAAATACCCAATATGATAACTTAGTTTGAAAGGCTCAGTATTTTGAAGATATTTCCTAAGCTTCGTAAAACAAAATTTGTTCCTATTAGCAACATAATGCGCACCTACTGACTTAATCGATTTTATTGCTTGCAATACATGATCAAACTCAAAAGTTATGGTTTGGCTTTCAGCATGAATAATAGCGAATTCAGCATTTGCAAGTTGTTTTTCGATAAATGGTAGCCCATGAAATTTATTAATAGAAAAATAATCTTTTATTTCCTGAAATGTTCCATCCAAAGGAACTGAAAATGCAAGTACGCCATTCTCTTTAAGTTTATCACGCATGGAACTAAGCGTTTTATCAAAATCACTGCTCCAATGAAAAGATAAATTCGCATAAATCATATCAAACAAAATCGGGATACGATCAACATGGTTATAATCGATGGGTTCGACATGAATATTGAGACCATTTAATTTTTCTTTAGCTTTTGCGAGCAGTTGATCAGCTAAATCAATGGCATAAAAAGTATTATAATGAAATGCTGACGCAAGTTTTTGTGTGACAATGCCTGTGCCGCAACCCGCATCTAAAATAGTATGGCTGTTGATGCAATGATTTTTTAATAAATCAATTAATACTTCACCCGTTTTTAATTGTAATTGACAGGACGTATCATAGTGTTGGGCTGCTTTATTAAAAGCGTTTTTAATGAATTTTATCATAGAGTTCATCAAGTAATTGTGTAATTTGCGCTTCGGTATGCAAGCAATTTAACGAAATTCGTACGCGCGAAGTATTGGCTGGAACAGTAGGCGGCCTAATGCACGAAACTAGTATGTTTTTCTCCAACAATTTTTTTTGAATATCAATAGCTTTGGTGCTTGATCCAATGATAATGGATTTAATCGGTGTTTTATCAGTTGAAACAAGTGTAAGTTCTCTTTCGAAAGAACCTTTTATAAATAATTCAATTAAATGATTCAGCTTTTCTCTACGCCAGGATTCTTGCTGCATAACTTTAAGAGAGGTTAAAGTGGCATGACTCACTGCAGGGGGTAAAGCTGTGGTGTAATAATAAGTTCTAGAAAATTGTAATATGGTTTCAATGATTTCTTCATCACCAGAAACAATAGCACCAAAACTTCCTAACGCTTTGCCTAAAGGTGTAATCAGACAAGCAACATCATTTTGTGAAAGATTTTGTTGTTCACAAATGCCTTTTCCTGCTTTGCCTAATACCCCTACACCATGAGCATCATCGACAATTAATTTAGCTTTTAAAGAGGCGAGTGCTGTTACATCGGTAATATTGCCTTGCATGCTAAAAACACTTTCAGTTACAAGCAAGGGATTTTCATGTTGCTCGACTAAGGACTGCGCACGTTTTAAATCAGCATGGCGATAACGATAATATTTCGCGCGCGATAAAATCATGCCATCGATAAGTGAAGCATGACATAATTTGTCTGCAATAATGACGGAATTTTGATGTGCCAGCGATGTTAACACCCCTAAATTAGCATGATAACCAGAATTAAATAATATGGCGCGATCACGATTTAAAAACTCACAAAAGGCATCTTCCAATAAGCGGTGTGATTTGAAATAACCCGAGACAAAAGAGGCAGATCCGCTGCCCAAACCGTATTTTTCAACGCCTTCTTGAAAGGCTTTTTTTACATCGGAATGGTTTGTAAGGTTAAGATAATCATTACTTGTAAAATTCAGTACAGATTTTCCATGGATGGAAATTGCAGTATCGTCACGATTTTCTATAGTATGACGATGTCGAAACAAAAATTGAGCTTTATGTTTATCCAGGGATTGCATGGCTCGCTTCGTTTTTTTGGATAACCATACCTAGCTTTGATAATAATTGATTATCTTTATTTATTTCCGGGTTGGGTGTGGTAAGTAATCTCTCGCCAGAATGCATGGAATTTGCTCCAGCCATAAAACACAACGCGACCATCTCTTCTGACATGGCAGTGCGGCCTGCTGATAATCGTACATAAGAAGTCGGAAACATGATTCTTGCGACAGCAATCATGCGTACGAATTCTATATTATCAAGTTGTTCTGTGTTTTCTAAAGGCGTGCCTTTGATAGCGATAAGGCGATTAATAGGAACGCTTTCGGGTGCTTTCGATAAATTGGCTAATTGTAATAAAAATTCAATACGATCTTTTCTGGCTTCACCCATGCCCATAATGCCGCCACAGCATACGTTGATTCCTGCGTTTCTGACATTTTCTAACGTCTCTAATCTTTCTTCATAAGTACGCGTAGTGATAATTTTTTTATAAAATTCAGGTGATGAATCTAAATTATGATTGTAATAATCGAGTCCTGCATCCGCTAATTGTTTGGCTTGGTCTTGATCTAGCATGCCTAAAGTAACACACGATTCTAAGCCAAGGTCTTTGACTGCTTTAATCATTTCTATCACTTTAGGGAAATCTTTTTTAGGAGGGCTGCGCCATGCGGCACCCATACAAAACCGCGAGGAGCCATTTGCCTTGGCTTGTTTGGCATCTTCAATAACACCTGCTACGTCCAATAAACTTTCTTTTTCTAAACCTGTATCATAATGGGCGCTTTGTGGACAATAGCTGCAATCTTCAGGACATAGCCCTGTTTTAATACTAAGTAGAGTGGCTAATTGCACTTCATTAGGCGTGAAATGTTCTCTATGTACTGTTTGTGCCTTAAACAGTAAATCCATGAGCGGAAGTTCAAGTAATTCAGCGACTTTTTCAGTGTTCCAGATAGGCATATGTATGATTTTTAACCTTTGATTGTTTTGAAAAAGAATATATGTTAACTTTTGCGTCCAGTCAACCCATAAATAATAATAGGTTTACTATGCAATATTCCAATGCCCTTTGGCATCCATGTTCACAAATGAAAGATTATGAAACCTTTAAGCCTCTGCACGTGATAGGTGCAAAAGGCAGTTATCTTCATTTGCAGGATGGGAGGAGAATCATCGATGCCATTTCCAGTTGGTGGTGTAAATCCTTAGGTCATCAACATCCACGTTTGAAAAAAGCATTGTTAGAACAACTCGAGTGCTTTGAGCATGTAGTATTAGTCAATACGGTGAATGACACTATTTTGTCGCTTTCAGAAAAACTCACACAGCTTACATCAACATTAAATAAAGTTTTTTACGCGAGCGATGGCTCATGTGCGGTTGAAATTGCGATGAAAATGAGTTTGCATGCAAGAAAACTGCTGGGACAGCCTGCGAAAAAAAACTTTATTGCATTAGAGAATGGTTATCATGGGGAAACTGCTGCAACATTAAGTGTAAGTGATCTGGGCCTTTATCGAAAAGATTATGAATCATTATTGTTTACGCCGCATTATATTTCCCCTTTGCCTTATGTTTGCGGCACACATGATCCACTGTGGGGAGATTGTTCTTCTTATTGGGAAAGTATAGAAAAATCACTTGAGCCTTTGATAGAGACTACAACGGCCATTATTCTTGAGCCAATTGTGCAAGGTGCTGGCGGCATGAAAATTTATAGCCAAGATTTTTTACGGCGCCTAAGAGCTTGGACTAAACAGCACAATATTCATTTAATCGTCGATGAAATCATGACAGGGGTTGGTCGAACTGGAAAAATGCTTGCTTGCGAATATGCTGGTATTCAGCCTGATTTTTTATGTTTATCAAAAGGATTAACAGCAGGTTGGCTGCCATTAAGTGCGATGCTAACAAGTCAAAATATGTATGATTTGTTTTATGATGATTATCATACAGGCAAAGCGTTTTTACATTCGCATACTTATACGGGGAATGCATTAGCAGCAAGCGTTGCCCTTGAAGTGTTAAAAATCTTTTCTGAGGAAGATATTTTATCGCAAGCAAACCAATTAGGTCATGCCATGTTAGAGGCTATGCACGACATCGCGGATCAAACCAAAAAAATTCACAATGTCAGAGGGATAGGTGCCATCGTTGCAGCAGATATTATAGGTGATTCTAAACGTAGAATGGGTTTTGAAGTATTCCAAAAAGCTGTTGAAAAAGGCGCTTTTTTAAGACCCTTGGGCAATACGATTTATTGGCTGCCGCCATTGAATATGAGCATGGAAACGATGGCAGAATTGAAGACAATAACGAGAGATGCATTGGCTGTTGTGTAAGATGTAAAGTTTAGTATAATGCGGTTCATAAAAACAATTAACTCATAATAAGGAAAACCAATGTTTGAGAGGCCAGTAGGACCAGAAATAAAACAAGACAAAAAACAAGAAAAAAATCATGGGCATTGTTTTGTTGTTTTAAACTCCACTATAGACAAGGGATACCACAAAAACTTTCTTGAATCTCCTTTTGAATGTATTTTAAATTATCGGGGAGATACATTTCTTTCACTTTTGTTATCAGGTCATAAAGATTATTATTTTACTTTACATGATAAATTAGACCTCCAATCTAAAACAACTACGTTGCCATCGAAGAATGTATTACGACGCCACTATAAAGGAAGCAATTTGGGCTTTCATTCATATGAGCCAGAACCCTATTTTGAATTTGCGCAAAGAGAATTTTCGTTAAGAATATCAATTGAGCTCAATATGCCGCTAGATAAATTTCATTCCTTGTTGAAGACTGTTTATTCAGAATGTCAAGGTAAAACGTTTATTAATAATGAAGCTTGGAACGTTGTGAGCAAAAAAATAAAAGCTTCTTTTGTTGATGTTCATCTTGACGTGTTAGATCAAAGGACAAGTCAGTGGTGTAGAAATGATAAAATGAAACCAAAAGCTCCTTCTACGTGTAGTATTTTATAGACTAGGCGTTCTCGGTAACTCGCATCAATTAATTTTATAAGGAATGTAATCATGCTACGGATATCTTTTTTTAAAACAGCTTCTAAAATGGCAAATAACTATAAAGAATTAAACGCTTTCAGGCGTAGTATTGCCGCACCCTTTATCGGAGCAGGTGTGGGTGGAGGCATGTATTTAGGAGCAAATGCGGGACTGATTTATGGCATAACACATCCAGGCCTAGATCATAAGAACGTTTCACGTTCTACTACTTTCGGAACTTCTGTGGGTATGTTTGGGGGCTTTGGCTTGGCTGCTTTGACGCTTTTTCCAGAAGCAGCTTTTATGGGTTCGATAGGTTATTTGGCATATGAAGACCATCAGAATCAAAAGGAAAACAGCTCAAGATCGTTGCGTCCTTAGGAAAGCATTTTACTCTATCATGCCACATACTGGCATGATAGATCATCAAGCCGTTCTGTAACTCTCTGATTGTTAATATATTCCTTATATTTCTTGCCTGTTTAAATGTTCATATTGTTATTTATGTTATATATGTTATAATATAGTTAAGTTAGAAATATTATAATAATTTGTTTGGAAATGTTGTGATGGATGTTCTAATTACTCAATGGGCGTTGGATTCTTATTTAGATTTAAAAGCAGATAATGTTTTTACAGATGAAGAATATAAAGAAATACTTCGCCCGGATGTGCTGTTATTACGGCAATATCCGAATGACCAAAAATTTAAACAAGGAAAATTTTGGTCGCCGGCAAATGACAGCGGTAGTGGTATTATCTCGAATGGATACAAGATGAAATGGCATCAAATTGGGAATGGCCGTGTGCAATTGCGTTTAACAGTAGCGATTTTAGATAATAAATGTTTTTTATGTGAAGCGTATGTTAAAAAAGATGACAAAGTTGATATAAGAAAATTATTAAAATTTAAAGGTTATATACAATTGATTCGACAAGGATGTTATACAGTTAGGGGGAAATTAATATGACGGCGCAAGCACAAGCTAAACGCAGTTCAGATAAATTAATATTAAAAAAATCATCATCTATTACTCCTGCCAGACAAGTGGAATTATATCGTATTGCGATAAAGATGAGAGGCTGTGGTTTAGCAGATACTTTCATTGTCGCTGCTGTTAAAACAGCTATTAGTCTTGAGGGTGCTGCTGATCTTATGCATCTTTGGATGAAAGAAAAAAATTTGGAAGAAAAAAATGAAATTATTGCAGATATTCAAGATTTAATTGATGCTAGCAGTCAGAAGGGTATACAAGAACAATATGTGAAATTTAATGATCTTGATTCGATTGCTAAAGATGTTCGTGCATTCAAAGATACTCTCTATCAATTGGTTGTAGCACGAGGCGGCGTTTCTCGTTTATCTGAATTAACTGGAATTCCTCAGCCTTCTTTATCAAGATTCTTTAATTCAAATGCTATGCCAAGAAGAGGGACCTTATTGACGATTGCTGATGCTTTGCAAATAGATGGCATTGAAGTTGATTTTAGGTGGAGTAAGTAGGTTTTATGATGAAACTATTGTTATCATTGCTAGGTATTTTTTTACGCACCAAGCGATAGAGTGTAGGGTGGGCAAAGGAGCGCTGCGACGTGCCCACCAGTGGTGTCTCACCATGGTGGGCACGTCGCAGCGCTCCTTAGCCCACCCTACAACATTATTTAGATAACAACAACGGCGCACTAGCTTCATGCGTATAAGCAGGCGGCGCATCATCGCCCTTAATTTCTTCTGCTTTATCTTCAAAATCATTCATGGCCTGTGTTAAATGCTTACGTCCGGATCTGAATAAGCCTATGCCAGCAAGCAACACCACAGCTCCTGCGCTTATCCCTCCTGCAGCAAAAGGACATACACTTACAACAAGCGAACTACCTATAGCTGCGGCAGCTCCTAAAAACATCATTAAAATACCCCAACATCTTTTTTTAGCAGCCGATTTATCTTTTGGCACAGGATTAGCCAAACATCTTTGTCTTTCTTGAAAAATAGGATCAGAGGGGTTTTTCGCTAAATCATTGGAGTTTTCTAAAATCAATGCCGCATATTTAATATCAAGATCTTTAACATTTGATTTTCTATCATCAACTTTTTTAATAATTTCTAAACCTAATTCTTTTAATTGTTTGTAGTTTTTATCAGCCACAGGAAGACTGTTTAAAGTTGCTGAAAAATCAGAGTGCGCTTTGCTAAATCTCTCTTGTTCATATGCATTTAATTCTGCCTCAGATATTCGTGTGATTTCATAAGGCGCATAAATATCCTTACATAGCGTTGAATCAACTTTATGTTTTAACAATATACCTGCAATGCGTCCTGCAAATTCATCATTTTTTCCATCATCTACCTCATCTAACATTTTTTGGAAATAGCCGCACAATATCAAATATTTAATACACGAAGGATTATCTAACAAAGAAGAGCTGCCTGTTTTTTGAGGTATTGAGATATTTGCTATGGTTTGTAAATCTTCTTCTAGATTTTTTAAATAGGCACGAACTTTATAACTTTGCTGAGCCGGAAATTTATAATCATAATCAGCGAACCTATCACGCACTGCCCCAACTAAATCATCAAATAAATTTCCTGGGTTATCCCGTAAATTAATTAAAAATTGAGTAGCTTGATGGCTAGCCAATGTATGTTCAAAATCTGAGATCTTAGCTTGAGCTGAACGAATGCTATTATTTTCTTGATCAATTTCCCGGTTTAAACGTGATTTATCATCGCTTAATGGCTTTTTACTAGCTTTTTGTTGTTCTAAACTAACATTTAAATCAGCAAGATTATTTTTATCTTTAAAAGGTGCCGCCTTATTCGTACAAACCTTAATTCTTTGTTCCAATCTAGAAATCGCGAAGTTAAGATCTGAAACTTTTGTAGCATGAGGTAATATTTGTTCCTGTAACTGTCCTCGTCTTATTGCATACGGAATAAGCAATGTTTCTTGTTCTTGTAACTTAACTTGAAGCTGCAAAAGACTTTCGCTTTCAGCCCATGCAATTTCTTTGATGAAATGTTGTAAATTTGACGAGGTACTTGATAGCTCGCTGTTTAATGAATTTACTCTTGCTTGCTGGTTGTCTATCTCAGACTTTAAGCGATTAACTTCCTGTTCAAAAGCCAATTGAGCCGCTTGATTCGCCCATAATGTTGTTTGTAATTGCTTAATTTGCAAGTTTCTCTGTTCTATTCTATGTTTAATCTCCCAATCATGATGATCATGAGATGGTATGGGTACGGGTTGTGGTTGTCCTATGCCTACTGGCTGTGGTTGCGGCTGTGGTGATATGGCTACCGGATGCGGCTGTGCAGGGTGACCAACTATACTATCCATCACCAAATGCGCAGCATCCTTCCCATTTTGACTTTCTAAACTGCGTATTTGTGCATTTAGCTGCAATATCTCCGCATTACTGATTTGTAAATTATGATAAGCCGCATCATGCAATGGTTTAAGCGTTGCCAATGTTGTATTAAGCGGTCCCATTTCAGCTTGCAAACGCTGAATATTAAGCTGAAGTTCTTTTGCTTTAATGACTTTTTTCAGTTCGTTAATTTTATCAGTAATAGGATTGAATTTGCTCATCACCTCATTCAATTCTGGACTAAGCTTATCAATGACAGCTTGATGAGGCGGCAGCTCTGCTTCCAGCTCGCGAATTTTAGCGGTGCTTTCAAGGATTTCAATGCGCGCGTTAAGAGCATCAATCGTTTCATCAATTGGCGCTATTTTTGCACAAATGGATGTTAATTCAGGGGTAAGTTGATTTAATTTTTGCTCATGACTTTTAATATTTGCAGTTAATTGTTGTATTTCGTTAGGAAGTTTTTGTAAATCTTGTTCCCATTGTTGAATATCAGCTCGAGTGAAAGTATTTTTTTTATTCAACCTTAACATATTGCTTTCCTTTTTATTTATTATGAAAATGGTTCTACTTGTCAAATAATAACGTGTATGACAGAATTTCGCTGCATAATAATACATAACGAGGAAAACAACAATGCGGCATCATGCCATTTTCAAAATTAAAAATTCATTGGGATTCTTCAAACGCTTCGAAGCCGTAGGTGAAGAAAGAATAGCCTGGGGCAAAGATTTACGAGAAGCTGCTCAAAGAGGCAGCAAGGAAGATATAGCCTTTGTAAAACGCTTTATTTATGATAGAAAGCATGAAAAACCACTGGACTGGTGTGACACATTTGACTTCAATATCATGGATAAATTTCATTGGACGGCTTTAATGTATGCTGCAGCCAATGGACATACTGCTATTGTGCAAGCTTTGCTGGAAACAGATGTAGACATTTCTTTTAAAAATTTGTATGGTAGAACTGCGGCAGATGAGGCTTTAAAAAATAATCATCAGGAGGTGGCAAAGTTATTAATAGCACATGTATCAAGTGTAATCAATCAGCCTCCCATTCTTCATCAATAGCTGAAAGAACATCAGTCATCTTGCATTTGCTGCGCAATTCCTTTAATTGATTGAGTGCTTCTTTTTTTTTGTCTATAGGAGGTAAAATACGCGCAATAACCTCTCCGTGCCAAGTCACTAATACTTCTTTTTCTTTTTGAATGTTATCTAAATACTGGTGCAGATGGTTACGCAACTCAGTAACATTTACTTCACGCATAAGGAACTCCTTATATATAGAGTTAGATTAAATTTTATACGCCACCCACCACATCTTCAACGGCGTTAGTTGAATAAAATTTTCAAGCACTGTAAATCCACTCTGTTGAATTTCCCGCAGGGCGGCTAACGATAAATCACATCGTGCGCGTAAATGTTTGAATTCCGAACGCATCAGAAATGCTTGTACTTTTTCATAAGCACGTATAATTTTTTCACTCTGAAATGCTAAGAAATCTTTTATTTCGGATGTTGTTTTATATGCGCATAATAATTCATTTGAAATATTAAATTTTTGTAATTCATCTTGTGGAAACATGATAAAACCGCGACGGAGGTATTGCCGCAAATACTGAATATATTTGACTGATTCAATCACTAAACTGCATTGATAAATCATTTCTTCAGGAACAGGTATTTCGAGCAAATCCATCAATAATAATTCACGCGCGCCCCCGGTTCGCATGATATGAACCACAAGATCTTCAAAGGTATTGAAAGATTGAAATGCAAGCGTTTGTTCGATGCCATCTATGATATCAAAGAACTTATGCGCATCCGTTAATCCAGCATGTTGCATCGCTATCGCCACGGGATGATGCGCCAATCCCTGCGGTACTTTAATGACCTCCCCTCGCCACCAATCAAATTGCTTATGTGCCGCATCAAAATCAGAATTCTTAAACAAAACATCTTCTAATTCTTGATAAAAGGCTTCCACCATAATTAAAGCATCTCTTTTTTCTGGTTTTACTTTTTTAATACTGTAATAAACTGGCGAACCATGCGCAGCAACTTTTTCATAACAATATTGAATAGGCGTCATAACAATGTCTTCATTTTATAAATCATATCCAGTGCTTCACGCGCAGAAATTTGGTCGGGTTGAATGTTATTTAAAAATTCTACGGCGGGATGAAAAACTTCTTTGGGTTTTGTTAAAGGCTTAGCATGTGCAACCAAACTTTGTGATTCTAATTCCGCTAATTTTTGTTTAGCAAGATGAATGACCGGTCGAGGCACACCTGCTAATTGCGCTACTTGAATACCGTAACTTTGATTAGCAGCCCCTTCGTTTACGGTATGTAAAAAGATAATTTTATCATTTTGCTCGGTGGCATCGAAGTGAATATTTTTAACTTGCGAAATTTCATCCGAAAGCGCCGTTAATTCAAAATAATGCGTGGCAAATAAAGTGAATGCTTTAATCTCATGCGCTAAATATTCCGCGGTTGCAAATGCCAATGATAAGCCATCAAAAGTGCTTGTTCCCCGCCCTATTTCATCCATTAACACTAAACTCTGGGGCGTTGCATTATGCAAAATCGTTGCGGTTTCTGTCATTTCAACCATAAAAGTTGACCTGCCGCTTGCTAAATCATCCGCAGCACCAATACGCGTAAAAATTCTATCGATAGGACCGATACGGGCTGATTTCGCTGGAACATAACTTCCTACATAGGCCAACAATACAATAAGCGCAATTTGCCGCATGTACGTTGATTTGCCGCCCATGTTAGGACCAGTGATAATCAACATGCGCTGTTGATCGTGCATATCAACATCATTAGGCACAAAGGGTTTCGTTAACACTGATTCAACCACAGAATGCCGCCCTGCTTGGATAGAAATTCCAGGAACTTCATTTAACTCGGGACAATGCAATTGCAAACTGTCCGCGCGTTCCGCAAAGTTAGTCATCACATCTAATTCAGCCAGTGCTTGCGCCGTTTTTTGCAGGGGTTCTAAATCAACCAGAATTTTTTCTAGCAAACCATCATATAATAATTTTTCTCTTGCAAGCGCTTTTTCCCGGCTGCTTAATGCTTTATCTTCATAACTTTTTAATTCAGGCGTAATAAATCGCTCAGCATTTTTTAAGGTTTGTCGTCTGATATAATCAGTAGGGGCTTCACGGGCTTGCACTCGGCTAATTTCAATATAAAATCCATGCACTCGGTTATAACCTACTTTTAACGATGAAAGTCCAGTACGTGTTTTTTCGCGTTCTTCTAATTCCAATAAAAATGCGCCGGTGTTTTCACTTAATGCGAGCAATTCATCGAGCTCAGGATCATAACCTAATGCAATCACACCTCCATCACGTATCGTGACTGGCGGGTTTTCAACGATGGCTTTCATTAATAATGCATGCAATTCGGGATACTGACCTATACTGTTTGCCAATTTTTTTAATAGCCCAGAAGACGATTCCAAACCTTGATGTAATTCGGGTAAAACGGATAACGTATGACGCAATTCAATTAAATCTCGAGGACGCGCAGATTTTAAGGCAACTCGTGCAAGAATTCTTTCTAAATCGCCTACACTTCGCAAAACATTATGCAAAAATAAATAACGTCTATCTTCCAAAAGATTTTTAATGCTTGCTTGACGTGCCTGCAATATATCAAGCTGACGCAACGGTCTATTTAACCAGCGTTTTAATAAACGACTGCCCATGGTTGTAGCGGTATGATCAAACACATGCGCAAGTGTATGCTCCTCTCCTCCGGAAAGATTTGTCACTAATTCTAAATTACGGCGTGTGGCTGCATCGAGCATAATGCTTTCATCACGCCTCTCAACTAAAATAGCACGAATATGCGGGAGTTTGGTGCGTTGCGTTTCTTTGGCATATTGCAGCAAACAACCTGCGGCTGAAATCGCAGCTCTCATGTCTGCGCAATCGAACCCTGCAAGATCATGGGTTTGCATTTGCTGCGTTAATAAACGTGTTGATGTTTCTAAATCAAACTCCCATGGTGGTCTTTTACGTAACATACCTATTCTATTTAATACGGATGTATTAAAGTCTTCACTCACCAATAATTCAGTGGGCTGCAAACGTTCTATCTCACTCTGCAGTGCTTCTATGCCCTGCACTTCTAATACACAAAAGCGTCCATTGCTTATATCAAGATAAGCGATACCAAATTTATCTTGTGCAGCGTGCACGGAAACCAAACAATTATCTTGCCTGTCTTCTAAAAAAGCTGCATCACTCACGGTGCCCGGCGTTAATAAACGTGCCACTTGTCGTTCTACGGGGCCTACACTGGTTTTAGGATCGCCGATTTGTTCACACACAGCAATCGCTAAACCTTGACGCAATAGTCTTGCCATGTAAGATTCTGCTGCATGAAACGGCACCCCCGCCATAGGAATGGGTTTTCCGCTCGATTGACCGCGTGAAGTTAAGGTAATATCCAAAAGACGCGCTACCTTTTGCGCATCTTCAAAAAATAATTCATAAAAATCGCCCATACGGTAAAACAATAAGGTATCTGGATAATCGGCTTTAATGCGTAAATATTGTTGCATCATAGGTGTATGATGCTTGATCAATTCTAATTGTTGGGTCATCATAAAATCATCATTAGTGGACTAAGGCCAAGTATAGGTAAATCACATGACAAATCAAATAACATTATTGGCAAAAGAACTCGGTAAAGTTTTAACTGAACGTCGTTGGAAATGTGTCACTGCTGAGTCTTGTACAGGCGGTGGACTTTCCTACTGGATAACATCGGTACCTGGAAGCTCTGAATGGTTTGAACGCGGTTTAGTGACTTATAGCAATCAGGCAAAAGAAGAATTATTAGGTGTTAAAAAAAACACCTTAAAAAATTTCGGCGCAGTGAGCCGAGAAACTGCTCAAGAAATGGCACTTGGAGCACTGCAACACTGCCCTGCTGATATCAGTGTTGCCATCACAGGTATCGCAGGCCCTGATGGCGGAAGCGTTGATAAACCAGTGGGTCTGGTTTGGATTGCAACTGCCACTAAAGACGGTCAAGTTAACGCGGAATCATATCTATTTCTAGGTGATCGAAGTGCTATACGCGAGCAAGCTATAGTGGCGGCGCTGCGGCAATTCCTAAATTGTGTCATGCCAGCATGCTCCTAACTGGCATGACAACGCTACATCATTATTGCCATATTATTAAAAATATTATATAATTATAAAATAACATTATGAATATAAATAAATTTATTTAATAAATATACAAAATATTATATATTTAGAAAAGGAAATATTGGATATGAGGAGGACGTTAAAATGAAACCGCATGTTACCAAAGGTAGCGTATTTGATGATCTTGGATTTGATGAAGCGGAAGCTGCTAATTTAAAAATCAGAGCAGCGCTTATGCGTGGCATTGAAGAGCAATTAGAAAAAAGTGGTTTGACGCAAACGCAAGCATCAAAGTTATTAGGCGTTTCTCAGCCAAGGATCAGTGATCTTAAGAAAGGTAAAATACACCTTTTCACTATTGATATGTTAGTCAATATGCTTACAAAATTAGGCAAGCCGGTTCACCTTGTTATCGATGATCGTATTGCTGCGTAATCCCCTAGCTGGCAGCCGGTCCGCTCTGGATGCCAGCTAGGAGCATGCTGGCATGACAGCGCTACATCTTATTTTTTCTTACTCCCTCTCCCTCACACCTTGCATATCCATCACCTCTACCGGGGAGACCAGCAGCTAGCATGAGTGCTGCGCCACAAGCTACAATAGGTATAATAGATGGGCGTCTTATTCCTAGAGAGTGAATAACAGTTGCCACAGTTAATCCTGCTACACCAGCAGATGTTTGTTCTTGGGGTAAAATACCAGAACCTGCTAGTCCTAGTGCTGTGCCGCCGAGTGCCATTGGAATTCGAGAATAGCTCATTGATCTGTTTCCTCTTCGTTCATTTAGAATATTCGTGAGCAAGTGTAACACAGTTTTAGGAATAAAATCTTTTTTTTACATAGCTTGTAAACATCCCGCTAATTGATTTATCCTAGGTGAAAATAAGATTCAAGTGCGTGTCCATACTGTACCAAAAAAATCCAACATTTTGCCATCATCATTTAATTAAGGACTCTCCAATGGAAGAAAATAGAAAAAAAGCCCTAGGCGCAGCATTAAGCCAAATCGAACGTCAATTTGGTAAAGGTTCTGTCATGCGTTTAGGTGATGCCACTACACCTCATGACATCGAAGTGGTTTCAACCGGCTCCCTCACTCTTGATATCGCGCTCGGGGCTGGCGGCTTGCCACGCGGTCGTATTGTCGAAATTTATGGCCCTGAATCGTCGGGGAAAACCACTCTCACCTTGCAAGTCATTGCTGCATGTCAGCGCATGGGCGGCACGGCTGCATTTGTGGATGCTGAGCATGCTCTAGACCCTAATTATGCTAAAAAATTAGGCGTGAATGTCGATGATTTGCTCGTTTCACAACCCGACACAGGTGAACAAGCATTAGAAATTACCGATATGTTAGTGCGTTCCAGTGCAGTTGATATCGTAGTCGTCGACTCTGTTGCAGCCCTCACTCCCAAAGCGGAAATTGAAGGCGAAATGGGTGATTCACACATGGGTTTACAAGCACGACTGATGTCACAAGCTTTACGCAAACTCACCGCCAATATCAAACGTTCGAATACCTTGGTTATTTTCATCAATCAAATTCGTATGAAAATCGGCGTTATGTTTGGCAATCCAGAAACCACTACCGGCGGTAATGCGCTTAAATTTTATGCATCCGTACGTTTAGACATACGCCGCATCGGTAATGTCAAAAATGGCGATGAAATTATAGGCAGCGAAACCCGGGTCAAAGTGGTTAAAAATAAAGTCGCCCCACCCTTCAAACAAGCGGAATTTGAAATTCTCTATAATGAAGGCATATCACTTTACGGTGAAATTATTGAATTAGGCGTTCAATACAACTTCATCGATAAGGCCGGCGCATGGTTTAGTTATAAAGGTCAACGCATCGGTCAAGGTAAAGATAATGCGCGTAACTTCTTGAAAGAACATCCTGAAATTGCGCAAGAAATTGAAAAATCAATCCGTGAAAAAGCACTTTCCCAAAAAACGACTCGTGCGGCAGTGATAGAAGAAGCCGAAGAAGAAGAGGAGACTGTCGCCTGAGTACGGATAAACTCAATGAAATCCGACGCGCAGCACTCAATTTGCTTGCGCGTCGCGAACATTCACATACGGAACTATGTCGTAAATTATTAAAAAAAAGCTTTTTAGAAGCTGAGATTCATATCGCATTAAATAGTTTGGCTGAAGAAGGCTTATTAAACGAAAACCGATTTATCGAAAATTTTATCCACTATCAACGCAATCGGGGTTATGGCCCATTACACATACGTGCAGATTTGATGGAACGCGGCATAAATGAAAATTTAATTGAACAACATCTTGAGATTAAAGATGATGCGTGGTTAACCAGCATACGTCACGTATGGCAGAAGCGTTTTAAAAACCATGTTGCTCATGATTATAAAACGCGTGCTCAACAAATGCGTTTTTTACAATCTCGCGGGTTCACCCACGAACAAATAAAAAGCGTTTTCCGGGATGACAATTGATATAAAGCATTATGCTTACGCGAATTCACGTTATTTTATTACAGCTGTACAAGTTTTATCTGGATGAATCGTAATATCGACATCTGTTTGATACATTTTACCTACTTCCATTCCTGAGCAAGATTTGGTCACTTCTGTTCCCTTATAAATAATACTAATCCGATCAAGTCGAACCCAACCAGTAGAAGTCAGACCTACGCCACCTTCCCAGTGGCCTGGATACCAATGAAAAGTGTAAGGCTCAATAACATCACCGTTTAAAATACTAACACTTACAGCTATTAGCCCGGGCGTAGAATTGTTAATTATCGCAATATGCGCCGCTTGGGCTGAAATAGCTAATGTTCCAGCGATTAAAAAACTCATAAACATTAAAAAGAACTTTTTCATAAAAAATCACTCATTATAGATTAATAAACGTGGAAAAATGTACCATATGTTTTTTATTTATGCAACTAATGCTTGTTTTCAATAGGTTATAAACACTTTATACTTCTCAAAGTATAAATAAATGGGCTTATCGATGACTAAAAAAAATTATTTAACCGCAAATCAATTGCGCAGCTTATTTCTGGACTATTTTCAGAAATACCAACACACTATTGTAGCAAGCAGTTCATTGATTCCTGGCAATGATCCTACACTTTTATTCACCAATGCAGGCATGGTGCAGTTTAAAGATGTTTTTTTAGGCAAAGAAAAAAGAAATTATCAACGAGCGGTTTCATCACAAGCTTGCGTACGTGCAGGCGGCAAACATAATGATCTTGAACGCGTGGGATACACCGCAAGGCATCATACTTTTTTTGAAATGTTAGGTAATTTTAGCTTCGGCGATTATTTTAAACGTGAAGCCATACAATTCGCCTGGAAATTTTTAACTGAAAATTTACATATTCCTGCTGAAAAACTTTGGGTAACCGTCTACAAAGATGATAAAGAAACAGCTGATATTTGGCTTAATGAATTAAAAGTCGATTCCAAACGATTTAGTTACTGCGGCGAAGACAGTAATTTTTGGTCCATGGGCCCAACAGGCCCTTGCGGCCCTTGCACAGAAATTTTTTACGATCATGGTGCACATATTGCTGGCGGCCCTCCAGGCAGTCCGGATGAAGACGGTGATCGCTATGTCGAAATTTGGAACTTGGTATTCATGCAGTACGATAGAAATGCTGATGGCGTCATGACACCGCTGCCCAAACCTTCCGTTGATACCGGCATGGGTTTAGAACGTATTTCAGCCGTCATGCAAGGCGTTCACAACAATTATGACATTGATCTTTTTCAAGGTTTAATCAAAGTTATTGCAAAACTTACTCATACCAAAGATTTAACGCATACCTCATTACGCGTTATTGCAGACCATATACGTTCATGTGCTTTTCTCATTGCCGATGGGGTTTTGCCTTCCAATGAAGGACGCGGCTATGTGTTGCGGCGTATTATCCGACGTGCTTTGCGTCATGGAAATAAATTAGGATCAAACGAACCTTTTTTCTATAAATTAGTAGCTCCTCTTGCCAAAGAAATGGGTGAAGCTTACCCCAAATTGATTCAATCACAAAACCACATTGAAAAAGTGTTACGACAAGAAGAAGAACAATTTGCGGCGACTCTTTCGTCAGGTTTAAAACTATTCGAACAAACTGTCAAAGAATTGAAAGGCAAAATGATTTCTGGCGATATTGCCTTTAAACTGTATGATACTTATGGCTTCCCTATCGATTTAACCGCAGACATTGCACGAGAACGTGAATTAAGCGTCGATTTTGCAGGGTTTGAAGCTGCCATGAGTGAACAACGAGAACGCTCGCGACAATCCAGCAAATTTACTGCCGATTATCATATTGGCGCACACCTGGAACATCCGACTGAATTCGTAGGTTATGAAGAACTTAAAAAATCAGCAAAAATTATGGCACTTTATCAAGGCGATAAAGCTGTAGATGTTTTAAAGACCGGTGAAAAAGGCTCTATTATATTAGATGTAACACCTTTTTATGCGGAATCAGGCGGACAAGTGGGCGATCAAGGTATATTGCAAACTGAAAAGGGTCAACTCTTTCGGGTTAAAGACACGCAAAAACAAGGCCAAGCCATTATACATTTAGGCATCATGGAAAAAGGCCAATTCAACATAGGCGATAACGTATCTGCCGAAGTTAACAAAGAAAAACGCGCTGCCGCTGTACTTAACCACACCGCTACCCATTTATTACATATGGTATTACGACAAGTATTGGGCACACATGTTATGCAAAAAGGTTCGTTAGTTGAGCCTGATCGTTTACGTTTTGATTTTACTCACACAGCTCCTGTTTCAGCTGAAGAATTAAAAATCATAGAAAAAAAAGTGAATGATGAAATTCGTCATAATCATGAAGCAGTCGTTAACGTTTCTTCTCCTGAAGAAGCTATAAAAAGTGGTGCGATGGCATTATTCGAAGAAAAATACGGCGACGAAGTACGTGTGGTACGCTTTGGTGATTCCGTGGAATTATGCGGCGGCACACACGCACATCACACAGGTGATATTGGCTTTTTTAAAATCACATCCGAATCAGGTGTGGCAGCAGGCATTCGTCGCCTGGAAGCTGTCACGGGCAACGGTGCTTTAGGTTGGTTAGAAAACCGCGAACGAACCTTCGCACAAAAATTACAGCAGTCGGATGAAAAAATTCGTTCTCTCGAAAAACAACTGGAACAACTTAAAGCAAAACTCGCAACAAGCATGGGGCAAGATTTATTGTCCCAGGCACAATCCATTGGTAATGTTAAAGTGTTAGCGGCAAAACTCGATGGTGTTGATCCAAAAACCTTGCGTGATACGATTGATCAACTTAAAAATAAATTAGGCAGCGCAGTCATTGCGCTTGCTGTGGTAAAAGAAGGCAAAGTCAGCATTATCACCGGCGTGACTAAAGACCAAACTAATCACGTTAAAGCCGGTGAATTAGTTAATATGATTGCACAGCAAGTGGGCGGCAAAGGCGGCGGACGACCTGATCTTGCAGAAGCAGGTGGTAATCAGCCGGAACATATAGAAAAAGCATTGGAATCGGTTTATGGGTGGGTGAAAGAAAAGCTCTAATAAACTGAATGCTAAACTCCAACATTCTGTTTTTCAAAAATTTCTTTGTTTCTTAACCATTTTTGAAAAATGCATGGTTTGTTTTGAATTTTCATAATAGTTTTATTAATAGCTTGAACTAATTCTTTATTATTTGAGTCAATTGCTATAGCAAATCCCTCATTGAAACTTTTCTTGGCAATAGTAACATAATTTTTATCCAACATTGCTTGATATTCGTTACCAATTTCCCCTCTTGCAATAGCATCGATTTTACCACCTTTAAGAGCAGGTAATAATTCAGATTCACTAGGATATTTTATAAAGTTAACAGCGGATAAACCAGCTATGCGTCCACGGGAGTAGGCATATTGTTCACCGGTAGTTCCTGGTACAACCCCAATTTTCATATTGGAATTTTTAAAAGATTCATAACCAGTAATTTTTTTTGAATTAAAGTCTACTCGACGAACTAAAAGAGACTGAGAAAAAGTAGCTGTTACATCAGAAAAAGTTGCACCTTCTTTAATACGATAATTCATTGGAGTAAACCCCCCAATTGCAACATCACAAATAGAATAAGCTCGAGAAGGTATACGCCATAATCCTTCATAAATTTTTTCAGAATAAAATTGTATTTTTACCTTCCATGATTTCGCAATAGCTCTAAGCAAATCAGCCTCAAATCCTTCACCCTTTCCATAGGTAATAGGTTTAAACTCAGCATAAGAACAGACCGACAACCTATTTTTCTGTTTAAAATGTAATGAAGATGCCATAGAAATATTGGAATAAATTAAACCAACGATAATTGATAAATTTCCTAGAATTTTTAATAAAATTTTCATTACCTTACCCAAACTTTCTATAAAGAAATTGGTCGATTATTGCCTTTCTTTAGCTTTTTGTCAAATATCGACCTGATTCCTAGGCAACTTTTCCTGTACAGTTTATCGACATTCCTAATAATTTCATGCATCATATGTAAATTATTATTGGATTAAGCAAACCATGGCACTTATTGTACAAAAATACGGCGGAAGCTCTGTCGGTACCTTGGAACGCATTAAACACGTTGCGTCAAAGGTCATTCAAGCCAAAGAAGAAGGCCATGATGTGGTAGTTGTTGTTTCAGCGATGCAGGGTGAGACAGACCGTTTAATTCAACTTGCAAACACCCTCTGCCCTGAACCTGATCCACGTGAATACGATATGCTTGTTTCTACAGGTGAGCAAGTCTCTATGGCATTACTTGCCATGGCGCTTAATACCAAAAACTGCCCTGCCCGTTCCTATACGGGTCCGCAAGTGGGCATTATGACAGATAAATTTCACACTAAAGCCCGTATTTTAGATGTTAAAACGGAGTTATTGCACAAAGAATTATCCGATGGTTTTGTCGTAGTCGTAGCCGGTTTTCAGGGTAAAAATGAACGCGGTGATACGACCACCCTAGGACGTGGCGGCTCGGATACCACAGCAGTTGCACTGGCTGCTGCTTTAAAAGCCCATGAATGTCATATTTATACGGATGTGGATGGCGTTTATACCACTGATCCGCGCGTGATCCCTGAGGCAAGTTTATTATCTCATATCAGTTTTGAAGAAATGCTAGAAATGGCAAGTCTAGGTGCTAAAGTCTTACAAATGCGCTCGGTTGAGCTTGCCAGTAAGCATAATATGCCCTTACGCGTACTTTCCACCTTCAGTAACAATAATTCGGGAACATTAGTCACCTTTGAGGAAAAAATTATGCAAAAACGCTTAGTTTCAGGTATCGCATTTAGCCGCGAAGAAGCCATTATTGCCATCAATGGGGTTCCTAATAAAGCTGGCATAGAAGGCCATATTTTAGGGCAAATAAGTGATGCCAACATTGAAATCGACATGATTGCTCAAAATGCGACCGACAAAGACACGACCGACTTTACCTTTACCCAACACCGTAAAGATTATGAAAAAACCTTAAGCATCATGCAGCGATTAGGCAGCGAATTGGGGGCATTTTCAGTAAAAACTAACCCAAAAGTCGCTAAATTATCACTCATTGGCATAGGCATGCGCTCCCACACCGGGGTTGCTAGCAAAATGTTTAAAGCTTTAGGCGATGTAGGCATTAATATTCAAATGATTACGACTTCTGAAATCAAAATTTCGGTCATTATCGATGAGGATTGCCTGGAAAAAGGGGTGCGGGCTATCCATGAAGCTTTTGAGCTTGAGAAGCTTTCCAAAGAAAAACATCAGATTTTTTTGGAACTATAACCCCAAAAGGCCCAAAATCGTAAAAATAATTGAAAAAAACGCAAATCCCATTTGCACTGCGAGGCCTTATTGTTTACCATTGCTGACTTTCGACGACCATTAATTCACGAAATTAATAAGTCCTTGATAATGTAATAATGAATGTCAATAGTTATGGAAATCTAAAAATATAGTTACAACAGGGTAGTTTAAGGAGATGGATAAATGCTCATTTTAACGCGACGTGTGGGTGAAACACTCATCATAGGCGACGATGTCGTCGTTACTGTACTTGGTATCAAAGGTAACCAAGTGCGTATCGGTATCAATGCGCCAAAAGAAGTATCAGTTCACCGCGAGGAAATATATCAACGTATTCAACAAGAAAAAAATGCTACTCCCGTGGTAGAAGAGAAAGAACCAGTGAAAGTAAAAGAAAAGAAGGAAAAGAAAGCTAAGGAAGCAGAATAATCGTTTGATAAAACGATATTTTCCTTTATGGAATTACTGGAGAGATGGCCGAGAGGCTGAAGGCGCTCCCCTGCTAAGGGAGTATGGGGCCAA
>CAYVRW010000002.1:0-63061 GCA_964453575.1 uncultured Coxiellaceae bacterium
CAGTCAGCGTTACTGGATCCCGCGGACAAGCCGCGGGACGACGGTTAGATTCGCACATGCCCTATCAAACTCCCCATTTTTACCGTTTCATTTTCTTTTAAATGAGCACACCATTCCGCAGTATTATTGGGAAATAGCAAAATAACTGTGGAACCCATATTGAAATGGCCCAATTCAGCACCTTTTTCCAATCTTATGCCTTTTTCATAAGTTTTTTCAAAGGCCGTCCTTGCTGAAAAATCAGATGACCAAACTGTTTCTATGCCGCTGACCAGCATGGCACCTACTAAAATAACTGCCATTGAACCTATGTCGGTGGAAAATATACAAACTAAACGTTCGTTACGTGTAAACAGTTCCGAAACGGATTGGGTCGTTTGTTGATTAACAGAAAATAAGGTTCCAGGAATATAAACCGTTTCTTTTAAGGTGCCGCGCAATGGCATATGTACACGATGATAATCTTTGGGTGCAAGATATAAAGTCGAAAATTCGCCATCATAAAATTGATCAGCAAGGCTAGTTTTGCCTCCTAAAAGATCGACTAAATTATAAGTATGACCTTTTGCTTGAAATAAAGAGTAGTGATTGATTTTCCCAGCTTGACTCACGGTACCATCCACAGGACTTGCAATTCGACTTGGCCCTTCAATAATAGGCCTGCTTGTGGACTTCAGTCTACGAGTAAAAAAACTGGCGAAATTAGGATAATCATCAGCATGTTCTAGGGTTGCAATACTGAGATCGACTTGATAGTGCTTAATGAAGCGCTGAATCAATAGTGTTTTCAACCAATTCCAACGACAGTTAGCTATCCAGCCGGCCAGGCGTGATAAAGCATGTTGCGGCAATATATATTGAAGTAGGATATTAAGCTTCACCTTTTGCATAATTTATGGTCATCCATAGCAAAAGGTGATCATTATAGCGATTTAGTCCTAAAGGGTCAAAAGGCAAGGTTATATTTGTATCATCAAAGTAAGATAAGGGCCTCTTAACTCAAAGTTGGTAATATCCGTTGAAAAAATAGAGGCCTCTAAAAAACGGGTACTAGAAGTCATCATACCGACACCACCGAACACAGGGCCTCTCTCCATTTGCTTAATCACATCGAAATATTCACTGACTTGATAACCTAATTCGCCAGTTAATCGTATGCCATTGCTAAATTCATAAAGGTAATTAAGGCCAAATTTAGCATCAAATGCCGAGGCGACTATTTGTCGTGTGCCTCCCCAAGTTAGTGCATTCCTAAAGATAGTTTCTGTACCATCCGAAGTGCCTTCATGGATGATTTGAGTGCTGGTCAAATTAATTTGCGAAGCTAATAATGCCATATCAATGCTGCCAGCCAGCCCAAGACCTTTACCTAAATCAAGATCAACCCTTGTTCCTATCATAGGGCCTACACCATTGAAGCTGGAATTCATATTGCCTAAGAATATGCCTGAGCTTGCTGTAGGAAAGGTAGTGTCCCAGGTGGCAGTATAGGAAGTTGTCATGTCACTATCGATACGTGCATAACGAAGTCCACTAAATACTCGCGCTTGTAATCGTTTAAATAGTGTTAGATATTGACCAAGCGTTATATCAAGCGCATCCAATTTGTAATTAATAGTCCCGACAGCTTTTGCAAAATCAGTGATAGCAAGCAATTCTTCACTGCCTGTTGGACGAAACGCAACAGTTGTAATGACCCCATCCTTCCCGGCCGCCCTGTGTTGGTTACTGTAGTTACTGTGAAAAGCCATCCAGTTAAATCGTATATCGTGAGCAGTATTTGGGTACACATAACCTAAATCAAATATAAAGCCCCAATTGTAATTAGGACTGACCTCGTAATTAAGGTTATATTGATTGCTAAAGGTAGGTGTTAATAGAGAGTTAACTGTTAAATAATCTAAATTGCTGCTGGATGGAGTCATATAAAGCGCACTTAAGCCTATAATAACTCCTCCTTTTAATTGAGGAATGGTCACAGGATTAAGCGCAGGTGTTTCGTCTTTATAGCCATTAGCAAATGTGCTTGTGCCAATGATTAAACAAGCCATAGCAAAAATAGGTCGAATATAAATTTTCACAAAAAATCCCTTTAATAAGACGCAATGTATTTACGATATAACTCGATAAGTAAAGAAATAATAGTAAGCAATAAAAGTATAGAAACGATATTGTGGCCAAAGGTAAGCCAAAGGGATGGTTGTTGTAAAAACCATCCTATGATTCCCAAAGTCATTTGCGCAAGCATAAATAAAAATATAAGCATGCCCATTTCACCTAATGCTCGATTGAAAATAAAAGACAAACTAAAAAGTGTCAAATAAAGGGTGGTCACTAAGGTACATATCCTATGTAACGTGTACAGCGTTATTAAGCCATCATGACTTAAAGGTGATAAGGTTAATGCGTGAAAATTAAGTTCTGGAAGTAGTTGGCCATTGCAATAAGGAAAATCGGTGCAGACGACATTAGCGTGACTTGTTCTAACCCAAACACTTAATGATAGTTGTAATAAGAGCAGTAAAAGTCCTAGCCATGCCCATAGGCGAAAATTTTTGTCATTTTCACGATTAAAAGTGGGGTCACTGGGCCCTGTGATAGAGCTAATCCACCAAAATAAACTCAGTATGCCTAAACTTATTAACGTTTGAGTGAATGCTGGGTTGGTTGTGAGATGTAGAAAACTGGACCATTGGTTTGCAAAATATTGACTGGCCGCGAGCATAAGTAAGCAAAGACAGATAATGAAAGGCTTATAACTTAACTCGCGATGTAAAAACCATGCAGCACCTGTAAGAAATATCGTAATAATGGTTATGCTATGGGTAAGGTAAGGTTTAAGTAATTCATTCCATTTGCTAATAAGATTGTCAGTGGCAAGTAGTTGTGTATAAGTTCCTAACAATATTTCCGTTAATACGATAAGTGTTGATAACAGTGCAAGTCGTGAAAACCAGTGGTTATGTGTTGATATAAACATATGTCTAGTCAAAACAGACTCCTTTGATTGTTCGATTATGGCATGAAATAATAGTCAAATCCGAATACACTAAAGTATGGGAGCATGTACACGATTTCGACACTCCTTTGCCAAACTAAAAGATTAAGGATGAAAAAATTCTAAAAGGGATTGCTATGATAGTCAAAGTTATTGTGGTTATTTTATTATTATTTATTGTCTATAGCCTGGGCAGCGCGCTGTATTTTCTGGTAACCAAAAAAAATGAGGATACGGTAGCCATTATCAAGTCACTTACCTGGCGTATTGCGCTGTCCATGTTTTTATTTGGTTTATTATTGTTTAGTTATTACATGGGGTGGATAGAACCGAATCATTTATAAATTAAATTCAATTAAATCCCTCCCCCGGAGCATTTTTGCAAGGGGAGGATATTTAAATTACTCCCTCCCCCGGAGCGTTTTTTGCGAGGGGGGAGGATAAAGGAGGGGGTATGGGTTTTCGCGGCATGGGCATGGGTTCATTATTATTAATTTTTTTGATTATCCTGGTTTTGTTTGGAACTAAACGTTTGCGTGAGATAGGCAATGACTTAGGTGTTGCTATCAAAGGATTTAGGAAAAGCATACAAGAAGATACGAATGATGATAAAAAAATTGAAGAGCGGGAACATCCATGACTTTTATTGAATTACTATTGATCATACTTGTAGCATTGGTAGTGATTAAGCCAAAGCATTTACCAGAAATAATTAAACAGGTAGGCGCATGTGTTAAGTGGTTTCGTCAGGTATCGCTTAAGCTTAAAAACGAGTTAGGAAATGTGATTAATGATCAAACCACGGGCTCGAAATGACGTTTCTGCCGCATCTCATCGAATTTAGAAAACGCTTAATACGCTGTCTTATCGTTTTTTTGGGTATTTTTTTTAGCTTACTTTATGTGGCGAATGATACCTTTACTTGCTTGGCGAAGCCTTTGCTGCATTATTTACCCAAAGGGCATGGGTTGATAGCAACCAACATTGTGTCGCCTGTTTTTGTACCCTTGGAATTAACTTTTTTTTTGGCACTCTTCTGTACTATGCCTGTTGTATTTTATCAATGTTGGAGTTTTATAGCTCCGGCCTTATATGTTCACGAAAAGCGTTTGATTTGGCCGTTGCTTCTGATTTCAACGGGATTATTTTACGCAGGTGTTGTTTTTGCTTATTTTGTTATTTTTCCATTGTTATTTGGTTTTTTGACACAGACTGTACCGGTAGGTGTGCAACTTAGTCCAGATATCGCACAATATTTATTATTTTCACTTAAATTTCTTTTTATTTTTGGCATGATTTTTGAAGTTCCTGTCATTATGATGATACTTATCAAATTGGGCTTAGTAACGCGTGAGCGCTTGATTAAACTGCGGCCTTATATGATTGTTGCGGCTTTTATTTTGGGTATGCTGCTGACTCCGCCGGATGTATTATCACAAATTATAGTGGCGGTTCCTTTGTGGCTGTTGTTCGAGCTTGGGGTTTTATTGTCACCGATGTTTGTGCGAAAATGAAGGTGTTGTGTTGAAAAAGGTTTCATATTCATTTTTTAGCGACTTGTTGTCAGGATGACAACACTAGGCACAGGGATGTGCCGTTTGGAGCAAAAAAATGAATATGAAACCTTTTTCAGCAAAAGTTTCTGCAAATGATTTGAAGGAAGCGCTATGACAACCAAGGAACCGGAAATAGATCTTGCGCGACGTTGTTTTTTAAGACGCGCAACGACTGCAGTAGGCGGCATAGGATTAGCGGCAACAGCCGTGCCTTTTGTAGAATACTGGCTGCCCAGTGTTGATACCGAAGCAGCTGCAGCGCCTGTGACAGTTGATATCAGCGCCATACAACCTAAACAACAACTGACAGTGTCTTGGCGCGGCCAACCGGTGTGGATTATACGTCGTACGCAAGAGATGATAGATGATCTTCCGAAATTGAATAATGAACTGCGCGATCCTGATTCGTTAGAAGATCAACAACCGGATTACGCAAAAAATATCTATCGTGCGATTAAACCAGAATATTTTATTGCAGTGGGAGTGTGCACCCATTTGGGTTGTATTCCCACTTATAGGCCTGATGTAAGCAGTATTTCTCCTGATTGGTTAGGCGGGTTTTATTGCCCTTGCCATGGTTCACGTTATGATTTGGCGGGCAGAGTTTATAAAGGTGTGCCAGCGCCGCTTAATTTGGTCATTCCGCGTTATATGTACACCAACGAGCATGAAATTATCATAGGGAAAGATCAAAGCGTATGAGTGCACGATTAATAAATTGGATAAATGAGCGTTACCCCTTACGAGAATTTTTGCGGCGTCATGTTACCCATTATGATGCGCCGAAAAATTTTAATTTTTGGTATTATTTCGGTTCCTTTTCTTTATTAGTATTGCTCAATCAAATTGTCACAGGCATATGGCTTGCGATGGAATATACGCCTACCGCAGATGCTGCCTTTTCTTCGGTGCAACATATCATGCGCGATGTACGTTATGGTTGGTTAATACGTTTTATGCATACCACAGGTGCCTCAGCTTTTTTTATTGTAGTGTATTTGCATATGTATAGAGCATTAATCTACGGATCCTATAAAACACCGCGCGAATTATTATGGTTAATAGGCATGTTGATTTATATCACCTTATTGCTAGAGGCCTTTACCGGATATGTTTTGCCCTGGGGACAAATGTCTTTTTGGGGCGCTAATGTCATTACTTCTTTTGCGAGCGCTGTTCCGCTTGTTGGGAAATATCTTGTCATATGGCTGCGCGGCGATTTTAATGTGTCAGGTGTGACGCTGCATCGATTTTTTTCATTGCATGTGAGCGCGATCCCATTGATTTTGGTAGGACTGGTGTTTATCCACTTGGTGGCGCTGCATTATGTAGGATCAAATAATCCGGATGGTATTGATCTTAAACATGGCAAAGGCGGCTCAAAAGAAACGATAGTTTTTCATCCTTATTATACATTAAAAGATTTAGTGGGTGCGGTGGTGTTTCTTGCGGTGTTTTCCTGTGTTGTATTTTTTAGTCCAAAAATGGGTGGTTTTTTCTTAGAACCCGATAATTTTCTTCCTGCCGATCCTATGAAAACACCGGAACATATTGCTCCTGTTTGGTATATGACGCCGTTTTATGCCATTCTACGAGCTGTACCGAATAAATTTTTAGGATTACTAGCAATGGCTGCATCAATTGCCTTAATGTTTGTATTACCATGGCTGGATAAAAGTCCGGTACGTTCCATTCGTTATAAAGGTCTTTATTCTAAAATAGCTATTACGGTGTTTGTCATATGTTTTATAGGGCTGGGTTATTTGGGGGTGCAGCCCGTGTCACCGTTACGTTCCTTTTTAGCGCAAGTGTATGCCGTAGGTTATTTTGCATTTTTTCTATTGATGCCATTCTATACGCGCTATGAAAAATCTAAACCGCTGCCGGAGCGTTTGATTGAATGAAAGCTATTTTCTTAAGCATTATTCTTCTCTTTTCTGCCAATGCATTTGCCGAAGAGCAAGCTATTGCGCTTTCTAAAGTAAATGTTGATCTTAGTGATAAAGCCTCGATTAAACGCGGCGCAAAATTTTTTGGTACGGTATGTATCGCTTGTCATACTTTAGTTTATATGCAATATGATCCTATTGCTAAAGAAGCTGGCATTACCTTAGAACGCATGCCCACGAAGGTAATTAAATGGCCTTTAGATGTAAAACCACCGGATTTATCATTAATCACGGATGTGAGAGGTGCGGATTGGGTTTACACTTATTTGCATAGTTTTTATGTCGATAGAACGAGACCCACCGGTGCGAATAATCTTTTATTTCCGAGTACTGCCATGTCTTATATTCTTGCCTCTTATCAAGGCATACAAACTAAGGCTGCTGATCTCAAAGATACTCAGGGAATTTATGATCATAGCTTACAATGGTATGACGTGTTGGAGTTACAAGCACAAGGTTCTATGACGCCTGCGCAATTTGATGAAACAACGCGAGATGTCGTGAATTTTTTAGCTTATGCTGCAGCGCCTTATCATGAAAAACAACAACGTTTAGGTGGGTGGGTTTTAGGATTTTTATTGATATTTTTTGTGTTGACCTATTTATTAAAAAAAGAATACTGGCGGGATATAAAAAAGGAAAAATGACTTTTGTTAACCTTTATTCGTGAAAAGCTTATTAAAAAATTACTGTCTCAACTTGTTAAATTGAACGAATCTTTTTTTGATGGTTATGTAAAACAAGACAGCTTAGTTAAACAATATAAGACATTATATAGCAAGCATATGAAATTTATTAAAACATTACACGGTGCGCGCAAGATCGCAGGCCATGAGCTTGCTAAAATAGAAAATTTACATGATATTATTTGTTCGCTACATTTATTACGATTTCATTTTAATGAATTTGCCTTATTTGAAGTCTGTTTTCAAGAAATGCAGGTACTTAAAAAAACATCGACTCAATTGTTATATGATAGGAATACACATCTAGCCAATGAATTTATGAATGCCATCCATGCATTTGAAACACTTTATCATAATACCTTACAAGTCGTGGCGCGTGATCCTAGGGTATTTCAATTTTTTATCCAAGATTTATATGCATTGCATGATGCAATAATGAGTGATTCATGAGAACTCTAATTAAAAATAATAAATTAAGACATATCATGCGTATGATGATCGCAGTTCTTTCGACTTTTATTTTTTATCGTTATGTTTATTCTCATGCCTTAGGGTTAATGCTGTTTTCAACGATTTTTGTCATGTTGACATCAGTAGGCAGTGCTTTTTTTCAAGGCTTATTAAGATTTCTCTTGTTAATGTTAGCAGCTATTATGTTGCATGGAATTTTTCCTTTTTTAAATGAAACCAAGGCAATTCTATTAGGTTCTTTAATAGGTATTGTAATGAATACCCTTGTTTTCCCTGACAGAATTGATCTTGAATTTAAAAATACCGTGGTGCCTTTTTTAAAAGCAGCCAGAGATTATTTTTCTGAGATCTTGGATCATTTAAAAGATGAAAAAAAAGATAATAAAGCTAAAATCCAATTTGAAGAGACATTATTAGCGCTGCCCGCTTGGGTTTATAAACCCGGATTTGATTCTACCTTACAGAAAGGCTATCGCTATTATTTTATGAAGCTTAATCAGCTTGCTGAAATTTTATTTGCGATGAATTATTTGACGCAATTTCCTTATGATAAAGAGTGGATTGTAACTATTGAGAGTCCACTCATGCAATGTAAGCAAGGGGTAGACGAATTTGTGGCGGCTATTATTAATCTTTTGGATTTGGAAAAACCCAAAAAAGATGTGACTGATTTTGAAGATGCTATTAATGCTATGGATGCTGTGATTAATAAAATGAGGCCTGGACCATTAGATTTGTTAGATACACAAAACCCTATTAAATATCTCATTGAATTTGCGTATCAACTGCGAGAGTTGCGTTTTGTTATGATACAATTGGCGAAAGCTTGCCGTGTTTAAAAAATTTTAAAGGATAAAGACTATGGATATCAAAGTTCAAATTATTTTCTACAGCATGTTTGGTCATGTTTATCAAATGGCAAAAGCGGTTAGCGAAGGTGCAAGCAGCGTTTCCGGTGTCGAGGTTGAAATGTTGCGTGTCGCTGAATTGGTGCCGCCCCATATTTTAGAAAAAAGCGGTGCTGCCGATGCGCAAAAAGCGTTTGAAAGTATACCTCTTGCAAAACCGGAGCATTTGACCCGAGCAGATGCCATTATTTTTGGAACGCCCACACGTTTTGGTAACATGTGCGCACAAATGCGTAATTTTCTCGATCAAACAGGCAGTTTATGGGTTGCTAATGCTTTAGTAGACAAAATAGGCAGCGTTTTTACCAGCACGGGTACGCAGCACGGCGGACAAGAAACTACTATTACCAGTTTTCATACCACATTATTCCATCTTGGCATGATTGTCGTGGGCGTACCCTATTCAGAAGCAAGACTCACTAACATGAATGAAATCACCGGCGGTTCACCCTATGGCGCAAGCACACTAGCCGGCTCTGATGGCAAAAGGTTACCTAGTGAAAATGAGCTTGCTATTGCCCGTTTTCAAGGGAAACATGTCGCTGAAATTGCAAAAGCATTCAAAATTGGGCGGCAGAAAACAAAAGAAATTTAAAACATTCAATTTTTCAATGCGTTACAATACATGCATAATATTTGACCGCGCTCGCCTAATTGCTGTACAATGTGCGACCATTCAAATACAAAACGAGCAATAATTATGCGAAGTGCAAGACAATCTGAGCCAAAAAAAAGACCTTCTCCAGCGGAGCTCGACACGCTTGATGAAAAACTTTGTCCACATGATGATAATACGTTAAAAGAACAAGTGAAATTACTAAAGAAATTTTTCTTTCTTAGCCTTATGAAAAACCGTACCTCATTGGCGGATGCAAAAAAAAAGGTTGTATTGGAATGTAATAATTTTTGTACTTTAAATAACATGGATGATGCTGTTATTTGTCCAAGTACCTATTTCGATCTTGCTTATAAAAAAGTATTGCTAGGAAAATCGTTTTCCTTGAAAACTTATGAAGAAAATATGACGAAGATTGAAAAATTGTTGAACCAACAAAAGGTATTAAGGTCAGGCATAGAAAATAATTTTGATTATCAGTCCGTTGATGAGCTTATTGTATTATCCAAAAAAATACTAACGCTTGCTGAATATCTGTATTATTTTGAAACACGAATAGCGGAAGATCCGGAAGATCTATGCTGTGATGATGAAAAAAAAATCGACAAATATTTTCGTGATGGCATTGATTTCTTAAAAGAATCGGAATTCAGAATAGTATATGCGTTAAAATCAATAATGATAGGATTAGGCACTGCAATTCATAATATAATAGAAAACCATGCTCCAGACTTGGAGGATGAAAGTCAAATAGCCATAGAACATAAAAAAATAATTAATAATCTTATGTTACAGATATTTTCTCTATGTAGAACTTTACAATATTCGACACTTCTATCTACTATAAAAGATGCAAGAAAATATTTTAAAGGACCCCTTTTTCTTACAATATTAGCAACTAGTTATAAATATGCATATATATATTCACCATCATCTGAGCATTCTTTAAATGTGAATTATTTTCAGCAAATAACGGGCGAATTCTTGCAAGCTCAAGTGATTATTTATAATCAATTCGAATCGGAAAAATTTCCGACATTTTTGATGAATGCAAGTTTTTCAAATATATATATTGAAAATGCCATCGTATTACGCGGCTATTCTCCAGCGCTAGCCATTCAATATTTTCAAAACGCATTTTATTACTTAACATTATCGCTTGAACATATATTTAATAATGCAGCACTCTCTCAAGTCTCAAGTTCTGAAGAAGTGAGTTTTAACTTGCTTGGTAAAGGATCGCCCAGAATAAAAGAATTAACAAAACGCCTTAATTGTTTATATAACCTGATTGGGCTGCTTGATGCCTCATTAAATAAGTTTTTAGATGTATCACCTCATTTGTTAGAAATAACAGCCATGCAATCGCAGTTAGAAACACAAAAAGTAATCTTCGCTCAAAAAAAACAAGAAATGGTCGAGAGAGAAAACAAATTTCGTGATAAGAACACCAAGCAGCCTAAGCCAAAAGTTATGCCTCCTAAAACTGGGCAACTAGCATTGTTACCTTCTTGTGCTGAAAATTACGTTACACCCGTTTGTTTACCCATGACTTCCTTTTTCTCTGAAAAAACGATTACTATTTCAGAAGAAGATCAAAAAGAGGATGCTGAAAACAGAAGAGCACGTTACGAAAATGAAGCAAAATCACAAGAAAACTTATGTTCTTTGGTAGCAGTAAGTGATATTGCTCCTGAGGAAAAAAAATATGAGAAATTCTATAGTTTTTTCACCTGCACACCTTTTCTTGATGAAGAAGCTTGCCTCAAATCTTGTTCGAGGAAAATCGCATCCCGCTTTGGTGAAGCCAAACAAAAAATTCTCAAGATATTAGAAGATCCAAAACCAGGATATAACGTTGTGTTCCTGAGTGAAGCTAAAAATAATGGCCATCCCGGCTTTAAATTAAGGCTTAAGGGAGACAAAGATGGCCACGGCGATTTGCGCTTAAAAGGGGAAAAAATCATGGTGGATGGAAAACCCATGGTGCGATTCGATACCTTAGGAACGCATGCGTTATTAAAACGTAAAAGGTAGGTTGCCGCTATAACTCAAGCAAACGATGCATTTGACCAATAAGGTAAAATGGAATGGATATTAATGAATACTCTACCTTATTTCCCGACTGATTCTTTACTTTCACATGAGTTTCACTCGGCAAATCTGAATTTATACGAACTGCAACAGAATATTTTTTCATTTCCATAAAAAGATGTAACGATTTTAAACTGCCGCTACTGCCCGCTTTAACTTCAATCGGTATGACTTTGCTGCCGTGTTGAATCACATAATCAATTTCTGCATTTGATCCTTTCTCGTGACGAACCCAATAATATAATGCGGGTTCAATATAAGGTGGATTAATCGTTCTTAATAATTGCCCAACAACCTGTTCCGCAATGCCTCCATTGTTAATCATGATAATTTCATTTGCCGTATTAATTTGACTTAAGCTTAAACCTAATGCGACACTGCAAAGCCCTACATCAAGAAAAATTTCTTTAAAATACTTTTCATTAATTTCAGCGGCGAGGGGAACACCATTTGCAGAACAGCTCCACACCGAATGGCAAATTCTCGCCTTCCCTAATAAATCTAATACATTTTTCATCGTATTCGGATGCACTGCTGCATTTACTCGACTAAATACAAACTTTTCTCCAAGCATTTTAGGTATGGCCATCATGACCTCATCTAATCTTTCTATGGCAATACGTCCTTTAAACCTGGTAAAGTCATCACGATAGGTTACCAACAAATCATTCTGTACCTGATTAACGCTATCAAGCGAGCGGTTGGTAATCCAATTTATAACCGCAGCTGGTAATCCACCCACAAGAATGTACTCTTTAAATAGCAGGGTTAATTGTTCATGAATCGCTATAGGCATTTCTGTACCGAAGTCATACGAAGCCAAATAGCTCACGAGAGATTGCTTATGATTCGCTAATAAAAATTCTTCAAACGATAAGGGCTCCAGATGCATATAACCTATACGACCTACAGGCATGCTGAATGAATGATCAGCAAGAACAAATTCTAATAAAGAACCAGCGGCTACGACAGGTAGTTGCGGCAAGTCCTCTGCAAACCAACGAAGCTTACTGAGTAATTGCGGTGCTGCTTGGATCTCATCTAAAAATAACAAACAATTATCGGGATCTATCTTGTTATATACAGTGCTGAGATTTAATAAAATTTGTTGAACATCGTTTGAAGTAAAAAACCCCGCATGAGATGCGTTCTTTTCAAAATTAAGTTCAATCAATTGTTTGCCGCTTATTTTAGCCAAATGCCTTATTAGCCATGTTTTACCCACTTGTCTTGCGCCGCGCACAACCAACGGCTTACGATCTGCGGCGAATAGCCAGGTTTTTAGGTGACTTAATAATGTTCTTTCCATGCACAACTCCATCAATCAGAGAAACTTAAACTTATTACTTGTATAATAAGTCATTTCCTTTCAAACTTAAAGAAAGAGACGGTTGTTTTTGAATGCTGCATTAAAAAAGAGACGGTTGTTTTTGAAAGATGCATTAAGAAAGAGACGGTTGTTTTCTGTATATAGCTAAAAACAAAAATATTTCAATGTCTTACAATATGCATGCTAAATGCAAATAATTTGACCACGCCCTTGTCAATATTGTATAATTTACGACCATTAGCGAATTAAATGAGGAATAATGATGCGTAGCGTAAGACCACCAGAATTATATGAAGAAAAGCCTCCCAAAAGGTCTTTTTCACCACTGTCTATGGATGAAGCACTTTATCCATATGATGATACTGAACTAAAGAATGAAATGAGGTTAATAGAGAAGTTTTTCTTTCTTAACCTTATGAGAGATAATCCCTCATTTAAAAAAGATCATGTTACATTGGAATTTAAAGAGATTTGTACTTTAAATAAAATGGATGAATCTGTCGTTTGTTCTATAACCTACTTTGATCCCGTTTATAAACAATCCTTACTTAACTCCATCTCAACTGAAACTTTAGAGGACATTATTAAAAGATATCAAGACGAGGAAAAAAAATTAGTGGATTACTTTGAAAAGCTCAATCCCTCTGGGATAGATATTGATTTGAAATACATTATTGTTGTTATCTCATGCTGCAGAAAATTATTAACTGTTGCTGAATTTAATTATCAGTTAGCCACGCAATGTAATGAAAATCTATTTGGCGATTTTTTGGCTTTAAAAAAAATTGAAAAAAGTATGCTGGTAAAGGTTAAAACGATACTAAAGGCATTTTCTCTTTTACATCCATGTATAATTAAAAATTTTAATAAAAACGAGAAAGATAAGAAAATAATGCGTGATGCCATGAATAGAATATTTTCTATTTGCAAAACCTTGCAACATTCAACATTGTTATCGACTATAAAATGCGTGAAAAGATTCTTTAAAACATCTGAGTTTCTTCATATATTAAAAGAATTTTATACAGCCCAGTATATAGGGTTACAGGCATCAGATTTATCTGTGAATTGCAATTATTTTCGACAAATAGCAGGCGAATTATGGCACGATCAGTTAGTTCGTTATAATCAGCTTGGAGAAAATGTTAAAAAACACCATTCATTTGGCCTCAGTGTAATTTTGTTAACTGTATGTTCAGGGAATTCTCTTGGATTGAGTCAAAATTCTCCGTTAACTTTGATAAATTTCGTCATAGCTTTTCAGTACCTAAAACAATCTTTTAATTTCCTGGCACTTTGCATAGATTGTCTGTTAGACAATGAAAATATTAGCCAAAGATGGGCAGTTATTTCTGAGGATGGTCTTTACGATTGCACACCTCTAAAGCGTGACCTTATAATAAAAGAATTAAATGGACGTGTTGAAATATTAAATTCGCTTGTTGAGCAAACGGAACGTTTATTAAAAAGATTTATGTGGGATATAATACAACAAAATTTACAACCAGATTCAGAGCTAGGAATAAAGCTAAAGCTCAAACTACAAGAGATAGAAGGAGAGTTGTTAATTCTAGACACAAAAATGCAAACATACAAAATAAAGTTTAATGAGAAAAAACAAGAAATTGCGGAAAGGAATAATGAATTTCATGATAAAAATCAAAAGCAACCCTCGAAACCACAACAGGTAGTGCCTACCACAGCCAAGCTTGCATTATTGCCTTGTGCTGAAAACCCTATTAAAACGGCTAGTTTAGTTTCTTCTTGTTTCTTTGGAAAAACACCGACTATTTCAGAAGAAGAGCAAAAAGAGCATGCTGAAATGAGAAAAGCTCGTTATGAGCAAATTAAATCACAAGAAAAGTCATGTACCTTAGTGGTGGCCCATGAGGTCACTCATGAAGAAAAGAAATACGAAAATTTCTGTAGGCTTTTCAATTGTATACCTATTATTGATGAGGAAGCTTGTCTACGTACTCCTCATTCTCAAAGAATTGCATCCCGATTTCCTGAAGCTAAAGGAGTATTTGAAAATATATTAGAACATCCAAGACCGGGATATAATGTTGTGTTTTTGAGTGAATCTAAGAATGGTGGTTGTTCTGGCTTTAAATTAAGACCCATGGGAGCGAACGGCTTAGGAGACTTACGTCTAAAAGGTAATTTAGATAATTTAGATAATTTAGATAATGGCAAATCAGTAGTGAGATTTACACGGTTCGGAACGCATAAGACCATTTAATTATATTTTGATATCAGGAAGACTTCCCACCGTTATAATCTTCATAGCATTCGTTCTGCCATGGATACCAATTAAATCACCCTTGGTAATAATGACCAGATCGCCTTGTTGAATAATGCCGCGTTTCTCCAATTCATTCACTGCAGAGTGATTGATAATGCGTCTATCAAAGTCGGTGGCATCAAAGGGGATGGGATAGACACCACGATAAAGCGCCATGCGTCGTTGCGTTGTCCCATGCCTGCTTAAACCATAAATAGGTATGCTTGAGCGAATACGCGACATCCAAAGCGGCGTGGTTCCGGATTCAGTAAGCGCAATGATAGCTTTGATATCAAGATGATTGGCGGTATACATAGTCGCCATGGCGATGGCTTCATCCACATATTTAAAATGAAAATCATTTCTATGACTCGATATTTTTGCTTGCGCATTTTTTTCTGCACTTAAACAAATTCTATCCATCGCAGCAACCGCTTTATCAGGGTATTTTCCTACGGCAGTTTCTTGGGATAGCATGACAGCATCAGTGCCATCTAGCACGGCGTTCGCCACATCAGACACTTCAGCGCGTGTCGGAATAGAGTTATACGTCATAGTTTCTAACATTTGGGTCGCGGTAATGACAGGTTTATTAAGTTTTCTTGCCATGCGTATCATATTTTTTTGAGCGGCAGGAATTTCAGCATCACCTAATTCAACACCAAGGTCTCCGCGTGCCACCATAATGCCATCGGCAGCTTTAATGATTTCTTCGATGTGAGTGACTGCTTCCGCGCGTTCTATTTTTGCAATTATACCAGCATTTCCGCCAGCGGCATTAAGCAAGCTGCGTGCTTCTTTAACGTCAGCTGCATTTCGTGGAAAAGAAATGGCGAGATAATCAGCTTCTAAACGCACGGCTTGTTTAATGTCGGTACGGTCTTTATCAGTCAGTGCTTCTGCTGACAGGCCGCCACCAAGACGGTTAATACCTTTATTGTTGGAAAGTTCACCCCCAACAATGACTTTGCAAATGATTTTATGGCCTTCTATGCGCTCTACCTGGAATACAAGCCGTCCATCATCGAGCAATAAAGTGTCGTTTGCGGACACATCATTTGGTAAATCTTTGTAATCCAGGCTCACCGATTTTTCTGTTCCCTCATCATCACCTAAATCAGGGTCCAGGATAAACGTTTGACCTTCGGCAAGTGTAATTTTTTTGTTCTTAAAACGTGCTACGCGTATTTTTGGGCCTTGTAAGTCAACAAGAATAGCAACGGTTTTGCCGATTTCTTTGGCAATGTCGCGTACAGCAGTAATGCGCTGTTCATGGGTTTCTGGGGTTCCATGAGAAAAATTGGCACGAAAAACATCCGCACCTGCTTTCATGACGCGTGTAAGCATATCGCGATCATCAAGCGATGGGCCCAGGGTCACAACAATTTTGGTTCGTCGCAAAGTGTTCATGTTGTTTTCTCTTTATGATGTCGAGCGGCGAATGCCTCAAGTGCTGCGATGGCAGGCAAGGTTTTTCCTTCTAAAAAGGATAAAAAAGCGCCGCCACCCGTGGAAATATAATCAATTTTATCGTTAATTCCATATTTTTCTATGGCAGCAAGGGTGTCGCCGCCGCCCGCAATGGAATAACCCTTGCTTTCAGCAATGGCTTTGGCAATAGCTTCAGTACCCAGTGAAAATTGTTCTACTTCAAAAGCGCCTATAGGGCCATTCCATAAAATTGTTTTGGCTTTTTTAATGATGGCTGTTAAGGTTTTGACAGTATCAGGGCCAAGGTCTAATATTTTTTCACTATCATCCACTTGAGACACAAGCCGGATGGAACTTTCTGAATCGTCAGCGAGTTTTTCTGCAACCACCACATCAGTGGGAATAGGTATTTCAGCATCACGTTTTTTGGCATTAACCATAAGACGTTCGGCTTCATCAATAAGATCAGGTTCGTAAAGTGATTTTCCTACGGGATAACCTTCTGCCGCGATAAATGTATTGGCTATGCCTCCGCCTACGATTAGCGTATCCACTTTTTGTGATAAGGTATCAAGCAGCGCGAGTTTAGTAGACACTTTTGAACCGCCTACAATAGCAACAATAGGCTGTTTAGGATTTTTCATGATAGCATTCAATGCTTCAAGTTCTTGGACAAGCAGCGGGCCTGCGCAAGCTATAGGCGCAAATGCAGCTATCCCAGAGGTCGAAGCTTCATTACGATGAGCAGTGGCAAAAGCATCCATGACAAATACATCGCATAATGCGGCCATTTTTTTGGCAAGCTCAGAGCTGTTAGTTGATTCACCTTTATTAAAGCGTACGTTTTCCAGCAGCACAATGTCATGCTTATTCATAGAAACGCCGTTTGTCCAATGATGAATTAATGGCACTTCAACATTGAGCAACTCTGATAGCCTCTTCGCGACAGGAGCTAAGGAATATTGAGGATCAGCAACGCCTTCTTCAGGCCTGCCCAAATGCGACATTACCATGACTTTTGCCCCTGCTTTGAGGGCAAGTTTAATCGATGGAATAGCCGCGCGAATACGTATATCGCTGCTGATTTCGCCGTTTTTCAGTGGTACATTGAGATCTTCGCGAATCAAGACATATTTATTGGCAAGTTTAAGGTCAGACATCTTTAAGATAGGCATAGCTTGGCTCCTGGGACATTTTCTGCTATATCGAAGGTGAATTTATTGCATAATGGGCGGAAATACAAGAGATACTGAGGCGATTCTCTCTAAAAAGGTTAGTTATTCATTTTTACGCTCCAAACAGCACATCCCTGTGCTTAGTGTTGTCATCCTGACAACAAGTCGCTAAAAATGAATAACTAACCTTTTTAGAGAGAATCGGTGGAGATAGTAATAATGATCAATAAAATACGTGAATTTTTACGGCTAGAAGCAGCAGGCGGTATAGCACTTTTTTGTGCAGCATTGCTGGCCATGCTGCTGGTTAATTCGCCCTGGCGGGAGAGTTATTTAAATCTGTTACAGACTCCTTTGGCGCATTCATCCTTCATCTTTTGGGTGAATGAAGGGATGATGGCTATTTTCTTCCTTTTAGTGGGTCTTGAACTTAAACGAGAGTTTTTGCAAGGAGAGTTGGCCGGTCTGTCAAAAATTGCTCTGCCAGGTGCTGCGGCACTCGGTGGAATGATAGTTCCAGCACTCATTTATATTGCCATTAATCGCGGGGGTGCTCTACAGGGTTGGCCTATTCCGACGGCAACCGATATTGCTTTTGCGCTTGGTGTTTTGTCTTTTTTTAGTAAACGCATTCCCTTGTCCTTAAAATTATTTCTTTTGGCACTTGCTGTCATCGATGATTTAGGCGCCATAGTGATCATTGCTGTTTATTATGCACATCATTTTTCGCTAAGTTATTTCTTATGGGCCTGTTTCGTATTATTGCTGCTTTGGGGTTTGAATCATATGATCAAGGTCACAGCATTGCTGCCTTATGCTGTCCTTGGAGTGGTGCTATGGGTATTTGTTTTACGTTCTGGAATCCATGCCAGTATTGCAGGGGTGTTGTTGGCCATAATGATTCCCTTACCAAAATTAGCACAATTAGAAGAAAGCCTGCATCCTTGGGTTGTTTTTTTAATTTTACCGCTGTTTGCCTTTTGTAATGCAGGGCTGTCTTTTGCAGGAATCTCCTTCGCAAGTCTTGGTCAGCCGGTAGTGTTAGGTATCATTCTTGGTCTTGTTATCGGTAAACAACTAGGTGTGTTAGCGTTTACTTGGCTTACGATTAAATGTCGTTTAGCCAAGTGGCCGGCGGATGTGACAGTATTGGATATGTATGGTATTGCTTTGTTGTGTGGTATTGGTTTTACTATGAGTTTATTTCTTGGTACGCTTGCATTTCAAGAGCAACCCATTCATTTAACAGAAGTTCGTTTAGGTGTTTTTATGGGGTCAGTGTTGTCGGCGCTTTGCGGCTCGTTGGTGTTACACATAGCATTTTTACAAAAGCGAAAAAGGAGATTTCCATTTGAAACAGAATAACGATATTCAGGTGGTCAGTTTAAAACAACGTATGGCAGGTTGGTTAGTGCATGCTTTTACGGCAAGCGGCGCCTATGTGGGAATTTTAGCCTTATCCGCGATCTATCATCATAATTATCTCTCTGCTTTGTGGTTAATGTGCGTAGCTATTTTAATTGATGCCGTGGATGGGATGTTTGCTCGAATGATTGATATTAAAGTGGCTGTTCCACGCATAGATGGTGCTTTATTAGACAACATTGTGGACTTTTTTAATTATACGATTGTCCCTGCTTTCTTTTTATTAGTTTCTAATCTTATTCCAGAGGGATGGCGCCATATTTGTGTGGCAATGATTGTGCTGTCCTCAGCTTATCAATTTACCCAAGTCGATGCTAAAACATCAGATCATTTTTTCAAAGGGTTTCCTAGCTATTGGAACATTGCCGTATTTTATTTGTTTTTCTGGCAAATGACGGAATGGGCAAATCTTATTATTCTGTTCGGGCTTTCCATCTTAAGTTTTGTACCCATTAAATATATTTATCCTTCCAGAATGGAATACCTTGCTGAAAGTAATCTTCCTCGTTTGGCCATGCTATTTGCAACCTTGTGCTGGGGTGCAACAACGATTTATTTGCTTTGGATATACCCAGAATCCAATCCTATTTTAGTTTCCATTTCCATGGGCTACATGATTTTATACGTGGTGATTAGTTTCTACAGGACTTGGGTGCCTATGACTAAATCGGTTTAATCCTAACAAATTTATCAATCGCAAAGCAGCTTCGCTATGATTAAGTGTATAGAAATGTAATCCAGGCGCACCATGCTGCACTAAGGTATCGCAAAGCTTATACACCACTTCTAATCCAAATTGTTGAATAGATGTTGAATCATCTCCATAGGCTTCTAACCGTCTACGCAACCATTGAGGAATTTCAGCACCGCACATATCAGAAAAGCGGACTAATTTAGAAAAATGAGTAATAGGCATAATGCCGGGAACAATAGGAATAGTGATTCCGTGCTTGTTGCAGGCATCGATAAAATAAAAATAAGAATCAGCATTAAAAAAATATTGGGTGATAGCACTGTTTGCACCGGCATCCATTTTTTTCTTTAAATAGTGGATATCATCGAAAGCATTTAAAGCTTGCGGATGGGTTTCGGGATACGCCGCCACTTCAATATGAAATGTATCATGCGTGATTTCACGTATGAGTGAAACTAGCTCATTTGCATAACGCAATTCACCGTTCTGACCCATTCCCGAGGGCAAATCACCTCTTAATACGACCAGACGTTTAATATCTATCGATTGGTAATTTTTAATAATAGAAATAATTTCTTCCCGCATTAATCCAACGCAAGCAAGATGAGGTGCGACAGGAATATTTAATTTTCGTATTTTTTTAACCGTTTCCAACGTGCCTTCGCGAGTGGAACCGCCCGCGCCAAAGGTGACAGAAAAAAAATGCGGCTTAGTCTGGCTAAGTTCTTGTGCAGTTTTTTCGAGTGATGTCATACCTTCTGGGGTTTTTGGTGGAAAGAATTCGAAACTTAACGAGAAGTTTTTCCCTTTCATGTTATCTATTTCCTTATAACTTAAAATAGGCCTTGCTATTGCTCGCCTACTGGTTCTGCCATTAAAAAATGTGAACAAAAGTATATGATAGTTAATGGTTTTTCGCAGTAAGAATTATGCGCTATTGATGTTTTAGTCTTTGAATAGCTGACCTTCTTTAGCAAGAATCGCTGTATTATTGCATGGCATGACATCCTCTAGTCGGGTATCATAGACATTTTTTAATGAATTGAGTAACAATGAAACGAATATTAGTCACCGGGGGTGCTGGGTTTATAGGTTCCCACACGGTGGATTTATTATTGAGCCAGAACCTTGAAGTGGTGGTAATTGATAACCTCTCTTCCGGTAAATTGACCCATTTAAATTTATTTAACCCCAATTTACGTTTTGTGCAGGGTGATGTACGCGATGAAACGTTATTGCGCAAAGAATTAGCACGCTGTGATGCGGTATTGCATTTGGCCGCCCTGCCTTCTGTGCCGCAATCGATTGAAAATCCCATTGAATCGTTACGCATTAATACCGAAGGTTTTCTCTCTGTGTTACAAGCCATCCGGCATAATCATCGGCCAGTGAGACTAGTTTATGCATCCAGTGCGGCGGTTTATGGCGATAGTGAGACATTGCCTTGCTCTGATGAAATGCCGTTGTCTACCCCTTTGCTTTCACCTTATGCGCTGGAGAAAGCAACCAATGAGCGTTATGCAACGATGTTTGAACATTTATTTAACATAAAAAGCTTGGGTTTGCGTTATTTTAATGTCTATGGCGATAGGCAAGATCCTAAGTCGCCTTATTCGGGTGTTATTTCTAAATTTATTGCGCAATATAAAAATAATTCACCCATCACCGTGTATGGAAATGGTGAGCAATCGCGTGATTTTATTCATGTGTCAGATGTGGCGCGTGCTAATGTTATGGCTTTGCAAGGTGAGATTGGCGGTGTCATGAATATTGCAACAGGAATTCCTGAAACCCTGTTGAACATGCTAGCTTACATCGAAAAAGCAGGGAAAAATAAAGCTGAAATCGTATTTGCGAAACCTAGGCAAGGTGATATTTTAAATTCCTATGCAGAGGTAAAAAAAGCCATGTCAGAATTGAATTTTCAATATGCTATGCCTTTGGTTGACGGCATAGCGAAATTAATGGGAGAAGTCTCTTGAGTAAAATTCAGGCCTGTACAAAACGTACTTACGAAGTAACCCTTGCTGATTTGCCCTTATCATGTCCCATGAAAGATATGCGAGTGTGGGATGCGCATCCGCGCGTTTATTTACCTATCAAAAAAACCGGGCGAGCCGTTTGTCCTTATTGCGAAGCAGAGTTTATTTTAAAAAATGCCTCATAAAATACTTATCATAGGTCCTGCCTGGGTCGGTGACATGGTCATGGCCCAATGTTTATTTAAACTTTTAAAGCGGGCTGACGTTATTATTGATGTTTTAGCTCCTGCTTGGTGCCTGCCTTTACTTGCGCGCATGCCAGAAGTGTCAGAGGCCATTGTGATGCCTGTGGGACATGGTCAACTCGATTTAATCGGACGTTATCGTTTAGGAAAGTCACTACGAAAAAATAAATATGATCAAGCCATTGTTTTACCTAATTCATTTAAATCAGCGTTAATACCATGGTTTGCGCGCATTCCTATTCGTACTGGCTGGCGCGGAGAAATGCGTTACGGTTTATTGAATGATTGTCGAATACTTGATAAAAAACGTTACCCATTAATGATAGAACGGTTTATGGCTTTAGGTACTGATAAGATTCCTGAAAACTATCCTGTTCCTAGTCTACAGACATCAAGTGATCAACAAGCTAAAGCATTGGCGAAACACGGGATGAAATTTCCAGAGGTTCCCGTACTAGCAATATGCCCAGGCGCTGAATATGGTCCTGCTAAACGCTGGCCAGAAGAACATTATGCTACAGTTGCCAACGCTAAATTAGCAGAAGGATGGCAAGTGTGGATCTTCGGTTCACCCAAAGATAGTGATGTAGCTGCAACCATTATGCAATTGACGCATGATCGTTGTGTCAATTTTGCTGGAAAAACAACATTAGAAGAAGCGATTGATTTACTTGCTTTATCAACATCAGTGATTACCAATGATTCGGGTTTAATGCATATTGCTGCAGCATTGAATAAACCCTTGATTGCACTTTATGGCCCAACGACTCCTGCTTTTACCCCTCCTTTGAGTGCAAAGGCCAAAACTTTGTCGCTCAATTTACCTTGCCAGCCTTGTTTTAAACGTATTTGTCCGTTGGAACATCATAACTGTATGAAGCAGTTAATGCCTGACCCAAATTATTTTTTCAACTGATAAGGTTTTTCATGTGCGGCAGTAGGTTCGGTGGGTTTGTCGACGAATGCAAACTTACCATGAATTGACAGCGGTGATGTAACATGAGGTGATTCGATAGGGCTAGTGGTGTCATTATCGCTGTCAAGCTGTAACGGTTTTTGAAATGTGAATATGTCAAATAAGCCAAGTACTTGTTCTACATTTAAATAATAATACCCATTAGTTTTTTTTACAAAACAAGAATTAACAAATGCTGCAAGCTCAGGCGTAAAAGCCTTACCATATTTATTCAGTAATATTCGATGAATTCTTTTCTGGCTTTCTTCAGCAAACTTAAGTGAGTTAAGAATAGATTTTAAGGATTTTTCTTTTTTTTGTGCGGAAGATGCTTCATCCTCAAGTATTTTCATGTCGTCTTGATAGTGATCCGCATAACGATAGATTTTTCTTGTTAACCAGTCACAGATTTCTTTTTTTACCATGGTTTTGTGCATAATATCATCGATCTTAGCCGATCGTGATCCATGAAAGGTATCATATTCTGCAAGCATAGCAGCTTTTTGCGAAGGTGTTGCAACCTTTATCATCCATTCAATCATAGTAGCTTGATCAGCGTATAAAAATATTCGAAACGCCTCATATTCATTTCTTTCAATCATCACTTTTTTCTGTTTTTCGGATGCTTGTGCAAAAAGCCATTGGATAGTTTCAGGATGATTATCTTTGCATGCAGTTCTAAAAGCCTCATAATCATGTGTTTCTAGCAAAGCGGCCTTTTGTTCAGGTGTTTCTTGTTCTTGCCAAACGTTTTGCATGATCTGAAGTTTTGCATCGTGATCAGTGTCAAATTCTGTTTGATCAGTGCATAAAAAAGCTCGGGCGTATTTTTCTTTTCTCACCGCTGCCCAATGGTCTGATGTCGCGTGTTTTTTTAACCAATTAAGGGTATGACCGTCAGCTTCGGCAGAGTTTGTTAACGCATTGAAAAAAACCTGATAGTTGTTCGATGCCATCATTTCCATTTTTTGATTAGGCGTAAGGTGCAGAGCAAGCCAATCCATCATATTCGTATAACCATAAGAGGATGCCTTGTGGAAAATTTGATGGTTATTAGTAATGATATTAACCAGCATATCTTGCGAGAGTACGTATTTTGCAAACCATTTCATGGTAAAAAGATCGTTTTTTTGCGCGGCTTCTTGAAAAATAAGCGCAACATTTTTTATGATGACTGCGCTTTTTTCCGCTGTTGTTACGGGTGTTAATTGTGCGTTAAACCAAGTGATGGTTTGAAGATTGCGACGGTTGCATGCCTCAAAGTAATATTCATGGATGAATCGTGTTTGAACCTCAGGCGGCACCTGGTTATATATCCATTCCATTGCCTCTATATGTGCGGATTCACAGGCTATGCTAAAAGTCCTGTCATATTTGTCTATGATCATTCTCTCCAAACTAAAAGGCGTTTTGGTATTTTTTATTGCATTCAGAATATCGATGCGATTTAATCCTGAACCTACATACAACATCACATGATAGCTAGGATCTAGCTTATTTTTTTCCAATATTGCAGCATAGTCAGATGCTGTTTTATCAGGCCAACTAAGCATCATTAATAGCAGGACATACAAAGGAGTTTTATTTTTAAAATCGACGTCATTTTTATGGACGATTTCATCTAGATGAAGATCAAAATCAGGATCAGCTGCTATCCACCATAATTGTTCTGGAATGCGGCCTAATTTTAAAAATGCGGCATGCCTTTCTGGATAATCATTTGCATATTGTTCAAGTTCCTTCTTTTTTAGAACGAATGCATCATACAAAGCGTTCTGCTCACCTTGATCTTTTGAGTCAAGGTCACGCATATCATTTAACTTAGCTTGGATATCTGCTAAGTTTTTATTGAGCTCTAAAAATGTGATGTATGTATAATTCATAAACACCCGGCTCACTCTAGTTATATGAATATATTATAAACTATTTATTTATTATTCTATAAATATTAATCAAAAATAGGTTTATTTTGCATTTATTATGAGCATTTTGTTTAATTATTACTTGGTAATGATCTTTTTTAATACATCTTTCTCAGCCAACATACCGCTCATTGTAAACATAGATTAGGTTTGCTAACATGCTGCTCATTCTTTTGTAGATAAAAAATATGTATATTAATTACTCTGCCTTGGCCTCAGATACGATTAAAAATGAACCATTTCCATATTTGGTAGTCCCGCAATTCCTTAATCCTGAATTTTTATCGGAATTGATAAAAAATTTTCCGAGTATTGCCAATAGAGGAAGTATTCCTGCGGATTCTGTTCAAGAAAATGGAGTTTTTAAAAAATTCATTGAAGAACTGCAAGGGCCGGCATTAAGAAATTTGATTGCTGAAAAATTTGCTATCGATTTAAATGATAAACCCACCATGCTAACGCTGCGCGGACAGACGACTGAGCGAGATGGCTATATTCATACCGACAGCAAAAGCAAGCTCATCACAGTGTTGGTCTACATGAATGAAACCTGGAATGATGAAGGCGGAAAATTACGTCTCTTAAAAAACAAACATTCTTTGCATGATTACGTTGAAGAAATTTCACCTCTAGCAGGTAGTTGTGTCATATTTAAAGTGACCCCTAACTGTTGGCATGGTCATAAACCTTTTATCGGCAAGCGTTTATCACTGCAATTAAATTATCTTGCCGGCGATGCAGCACTTACCAAACATCTTAATCATCATCGTATTACTGCATGGTTAAAAAAACGTTTTCCACGAATATTTCACACTCAATCTGAGATGTATTAAAGCATGCGCGTTTTATTCGTAAAACTCACTTCCATGGGCGATTTAATTCATGCATTACCAGCAATCACGGATGCAACACGCGCCATTCCAGGCATTTCTTTTGATTGGGTGATTGAAAAAAGTTTTTCTGAAGTGGCAAGATGGCACCCTGCGGTCAAAAATATTATTCCATCGTCACATCGCAAATGGAAAAAAGATTTTATAGGTTCACTGCAAAGAGGTGAAATTCAGAAATTTGTTCGTGCGATACGTAAAGAAAAATATGATTTGGTGATTGATGGGCAAACCTCATTGAAAAGTGCTTTCACTATGTTGCTGACACGCGGAGTACGTTGCGGTCTTGATCGACATTCCGCACGCGAATCGTTAGCATCGTTGGCGTATCAAAAAAAATTCTTTGTCGATAAAAGTTTGCATGCTATTACACGTTTAAGAGTATTGTTTTCACAAGTATTGAACTATCCTTTTCCCAATACACCGGTTGATTATGGCATTGCAAACTTAAATTTTGCTCCGGCAAAACTCACCCTGCCTAAATCTTATTTAGTGTTTGTGCATAATGCCAGCTGGCAATCAAAGCTATGGCCGGAAGCCTATTGGCGAAAATTGATTATTCTTGCAGGAAGCGAAGGTTTTAATGTGGTATTGCCGTGGGGCAATCTAGCTGAAAAACAAAGAGCGGCGCGTATTGGGGACAATCATCCTAATACGTTGGTGTTACCATTTTGCACCTTGTCTGAACATGCTGCGATTTTAAAAAATTCAAAAGGCGCGATTTGCAGCGACACCGGGCTTAGTCATTTAGCCGCAGCGCTCAATGTGCCCGCATTAACTTTATACGGTTCCACCAGTACTCAATTTATTGGCACCACAGGGTTGCATCAAAAACACATGGTGTCTTCGTTTGCATGTAAAAAATGTTATAAACAAGAATGTAACTATGAAAATCAGCTTCATACCGATGCATTGTGTCAGCTTGTTATGAAGCCGGAGATGGTGTGGGAAAGATTTAAAAGCATGGCTTTGAGGTAATTCAGTTTTTTAAATTTGTATAGAAATGGCACAGCTCGGGGAGGTTTAAAAAATTGCACTAAATTACGTAAAGCGCTACTTCTGCGCACATTTCTATAATTTAAATTTATTTTGGAGGAGTTAAGAATGCCTTATCAAGACAATCCCTATACTGGTAAACTCGAGCGCGGCACTTACATTGGTGGTGTTTTTAGATCAGATGAGTGGTCAAAAAAGAACCAAGAACAAATAAAAGATTGGCAACGACGAAGAAATGAATATGAATCAACATTAGGCGGGCAGCATATTTATGAATCTCCATCGCCAGCGGAACTCCGTGCTGCTTTCATTAAACGAAACCACTTGCCAGAGTTACCGCCTGTACCAGAAAAATTACATGATAAATATTATAGTGGTTGTTGTTTTTGGCAAAGCTTCGACAAGATAGCTTATGAGAAGGATGTGGCTGAGTACAATAAAGTCATGAAAAAGTATAATGATGCTCATGAAAAGGAAGATGCAGCTGAGGAATATCGCCAAAAGAGGCAATTTTCTTAATGCTGCCAATCAATTAATTTTAGATGAACCTCCTTTCAAAGGAGGTTCTGTGTTAATTTACCAATCTTTCGCCCTGATCGCGCCCACATTTTCAGGCACTATATCCAAATCGTTACTTGTATACAGCGTGGAACCATCCTCTGAGGGTGAGGAAGCAGGTTCTTCACCTGGAGCAAAGCTTTCTCCTATGTTACCAAACGTACGTTTCTTCTCATCCATGAGTAACTGGTCTTTGGTTGGGTATGCGGTAATTTGAATACGGCTATTGGCAGCAATGCCTGCTGCTTTAATATTATTTGCAATGGGAAAATAATTTCCATAGCCAACGTAGGTGAGTTTGCGCGTGTCATTACTTATTTTTTTGAAATTATTAACACCTTGCGCCCAAAGAAAGCCTGCAACCACACGGGCACGATGTTCAGTGAGTATTCGCTCTCTTCTAGTGTTGCCAAAACCGCTGCTATTACCCGACACTAAAATACTTTGACAGCAAAGGCGATTGAGTACCTTGGCCGCGCTTCGTAATGCAGCATTACCCATAGGTGTTAGATCGGCGCTGTTATCATCAAAGATTCTGTTCGTTGGAATCTCAATGGTAAGGTAATCTCCGACGGAAAAAACTTGACCACCTGCGTGATAAACCCCCGCGGCATCATAACGTAAGGTCGACATGTAATAACCTATACTTGCACCGCCAACAGCTGCTGCACCTAAGGCCGCATGCGATTTTATGCCAAAAGCCGCTGCTGTTCCAAAACCTGCCACGCCGCCCGCAGCTGTTTCAACCGGGTCTCCGGTCAGGTGATTGGTGCTGCTCAGGGGATTATAGCTGCATGCGGTAAGGCCGATGCTAATTAATAGAAGTAATCGATAAAACATACGAGATTCCTACGCAGGATCCAGAAACATTGCTTTTGATTATACACACCCCTGGATACCGCGAACAAGTCGCGGTACGACGCGATGCTATGCTATGATAAACTTGCGAACAACAGGAGTCATTCTATGGATCAGCGTTTGGATGCGCGCCCCTATACCACATGGCAGCTTATTAAACTTTATTGGCAATCAGAACAAAAAAAATCTGCTTATTTTTTACTTGCTGTAGTTTTAATGTTTACTATAGTTCTCGTTGCTTTCGATGTAGCATTCACCACCTGGTACAACTATTTTTATAATGCCTTGCAAGATTATGACATGCGCGGCGCTATCGATTTGCTAGCTATTTTTTGTCTTATGGCAGGTGTTTATATTGTTTTAGCGGTGTATCGATATTATGTGCAGCAATACCTGGGCTTGAAATGGCGCCGCTGGTTGACCTGGCAGTTTCTTGATCGCTGGCTGGCCCATCGCAGTTATTATTATTTAGAAAATTTTGATGAAGTCACCGATAACCCTGATCAGCGTATTCAAGAAGATATCACTAGTTTAGTGCAATTTTCTATTTCATTAACCATAGGTTTGATTGGTTCTTTTGTAACTATTTTTGCCTTTATTTTTGTGTTATGGAGTTTGTCGGGTATTTTAACCATTCCTTTAGGAAGTTTAGGGGTTTTGCATGTGCATGGTTATTTGGTGTGGGTAGGTGTGCTGTATTCTATCCTAGGTACTTATTTTACATTTAAAATAGGCAGACCGTTGATAGGCCTGAATTTTGAGCAGCAACGGCGTGAAGCAAACTTTCGTTTCGCCGCCATTGATGTACGCTCTCATGCAGAACATGTTGCGCTCTATCGCGGTGAACATGACCAAAAAAACATTTTAAGACGAATTTTTTCAGGCGTGTTAGATAACTGGTATGCCATTATTTTGCGGCAAAAATTGTTATTATGGTTTACTGCAGGTTATAACCAATTTTCCGTGATTATTCCATTGGTCGTGGCTTTACCTAATTATTTTAATAGAGTCTTTAAATTAGGCGGTTTGATTCAGGCTTTGTCGGCGTTTGGCAAAATTCAAGATGCCTTTTCTTTTATCGTTAATTCATTTACGACGATTGCAGAATGGCGCGCAGTCACTAAGCGTTTACTCACTTTTTTAAATCATATGTATGAACTTGATGAAAACATTCAGAAACAAAATAAATTATCTTATTTGCCCTCAACAAATCAGGCCATTTTGGTAAATAATTTAAGCGTTAGCACGCCAAAAGGTGAGGTATTGCTAAAAAATGTGGACCAAGAATTTATTCACGGTAAACATTATGTGGTTAAAGGCAGGTCAGGCGTTGGCAAAAGTACGTTCGTACGTTCATTGGCAGGGGTGTGGCCGTTTGGTCATGGTGAAATCAGTCTTCCTAAAAAAGAAGACATCATGTTTATTCCACAAACATCGTATATGCCTTTAGGAACATTACGCGAAGCACTCATTTTTCCTGATAAAGTGATCAATGTAGAAGATCAAACGTTGATTCAATTATTAAAAGATTGCGGACTAGGGCATTTGGTGAATCAACTTAATACGGTGTCACGCTGGACTGAACATTTGTCGCCAGGAGAGTTGCAGCGAGTGGCATTTGTGCGCATTTTGATTCATAAACCGCAATGGGTATTTCTGGATGAAAGCACTTCATCGCTAGATTTAAAATCTGAGAATCAGCTTTATTTATTACTTAAAAAATACCTGCCCCATTGTTCTGTGATCAGTGTAGGGCATAGGCCAAGCTTAGATGAATATCATGATTATGAAATTGATTTAGAAAAATATGCCAATCATGCATCACGGCAAGAAATAAGCATTAACTAAACGTATACACAGCACCCAATGCAAAGGTATCCGACACCGGTGAGCCGCCTATGTCTTTGACAGCACCGTACGCGGTATAGAAATATTCTCCGCGAATATACCAGCAATTCAATACCGCAAATTGCAATCCTACGCCTATTTCGCCGCCGGTGGATGTTTCGTTAACTGCAGAAAAGTTAGAGTTTACGACGCCTAATCGTAAATAACCCATGGTTGTTTCACTAAATAGCATGCCTGGCAAAAGGCTAAAGTCATAGCTTCGATTGACCCGTACACTTACACCTGTGGTATCAGTGTTGTTGGATAATTGCGCAGTCCCGACTGTAGCGCTCACTTCACCCGCTAGGAAAAAGCTTTGGCCAATGATGGTGCCATATCCTAGGGCAAGCTTGGGGCTAATGCCGCGATAGCTGCTGTCGTCGGAGGTGATACTTTGTAATAAGACATTGGGATAGAGGTAAATGCTGCTGTTTGCGTAACTTAAATTTGCGCATAATAAAAATAGTGTGCATAAAGTAGCTTTTATGTTGAGTTTCATGGGGGATAATCCATTATTTTGAAATAATGGTAATGGATAAGCTAAGTTAAATAAAGATGAATTTATGAAAAAGATATATATCATTGATTAACATAAAGTTTTTATAAATCAATAGTATTATTTCATCTTTCAGGCTTAAATTATGCTATGATTATACCCGCTTTATCGAACAAGATAGGGCCATTAAAAACTATTATGAAGGTATAAAGACCTATGTACGGATTATTACAATTACCTTGGTGGGGCAATCTGATTGCTCTGCTTGTTATGACCCAAATTACCATTTTTGGGGTCACTGTTTATTTACATCGCTGCCAGGCACATCGTGCGCTGGAATTGCATCCTATTGCCAGCCATTTTTTCCGGTTTTGGTTGTGGATGACCACTGGTATGGTCACTAAAGAGTGGACTGCTATTCATCGTAAACATCATGCGAAAGTTGAAACCGCTGACGATCCGCATAGTCCCCAAATCGAAGGAATTTGGAAGGTGTTGTTTCAAGGGGCTGAATTATATCGTAAAGAAAGCCGCCATAAGGAAACCATGGAACGTTATGGCCAAGGGACTCCGGATGATTGGATGGAGCGCAATGTTTATACCAAACATAGTGCTATGGGCATTACCCTCATGCTTATCATTGATTTAGCCTTGTTTGGTACCATTGGTTTAGCGATTTGGGCGGTGCAAATGGCATGGATCCCATTTTGGGCTGCTGGGGTGGTGAATGGGGTTGCTCATTATGTCGGCTATCGTAATTTTGAATGCGCCGATGCATCGCGTAATCTTACCCCTATTGCATTTTTTATCGGGGGTGAAGAGTTACATAATAATCATCATACCTATGGCACCTCTGCCAAGTTTTCTGTGAAATGGTGGGAATTTGATATAGGTTGGATGGTCATTCGTACCTTGCAAATTTTTGGACTTGCGAAGCCCAAGCGCATTCCACCAGAACCGCAGCTGGTTGCCAATAAAACTACAGTGGATATTGAAACGGTGAAAGGCATTATTACCCATCGTTTTCATGTGTTGGCGCGTTATTGCCAGGATGTAATTTTGCCAGTGTTTAAAGACGAAAGTCATAAAGCTGGAAATGCATTGCCGCAAGGTATTCGTACGATGTTAGTACGTGAGCCATCGTTGGTCGATGCATCAAGCCAGGCGCAATTACATACCACACTTGAACAATACCGTTCGCTTAATGTGGTCTATCAATTCCGCTTAAAATTACAGAATATTTGGGCGAAAAGTACAGCAAGCCAGGCGGAATTATTGGAATCATTGCAAGAGTGGTGCAGACAAGCAGAAGCATCCGGCATCAGTGTATTACGTGATTTTGTGACGCACTTGAAGGGTTATGTGCCGCAGAAGGCGTAAATCCCTCTCCCCTCCAACGCTCTTTGTTGGAGGGGAGAGTTGGAGAGGGGAGGTTTAAATCTTCCCTTCCTCAAACACCACATGCATACCCACTTTGCCAGTCTCAGCATTATAGGCACGACGATCGAAGTGCTTCTTCTTTAACTTTTCAGTACTGGTACGTTTGTTCTTGGTGGTTGTACGAAAAGTACCGGTTTTTTTACCGTCTTTTGTCAAACCTGTTGAAACCATTTTAATTTTATCGCGCATAGGACACCTTTAAGCTTTATCTTGTTTCTCGCGTTTTTTGATCATTTCTAAAACTTTCTCTAAACCCAGCTTATCAATCATACGCATACCTTGAGTGCTGACGCGTAGTTTAATAAAGCGCTTTTGACTTTCTAGCCAATAACGATGTTCCTGGAGATTAGGAATAAATCGTCGCTTGGTTTTATTGTTGGCATGGGAAACGTTATTGCCGGCCATAGGGCCTTTTCCCGTGACTTGACATACTCTTGACATACTTTTTCTCCAAAATCGATATAATTGCGCATAGGCAGGGGGCGATTTATATCAGAAATTGGGCTGTGAGGCAACTATAAAAGCCTTGTATGTATTAACTCTCTTTATTTTTCTTACTCGCTACGCTATCATGTAATTTAGAAGTCCAACTTCTAAAATACACGAAAAAATGTAACTGATTGATTAAATGGTATTTTTATGAAGGTTTTAGAAAGAGAAATGGCGTCCGAGTTACGGGATATGGCAAAATCATACCCTGTAGTAACCTTGTTGGGCCCAAGGCAATCGGGCAAAACTACGTTAAGCAAAACCTTATTTCCTGACAAACCTTATGTTACCTTGGAAGACTTGGATGAAAGAAGCTTTGCTGAAAATGACGCAAGAGGCTTTCTGGCGCGATTTCCGGACGGGGCAATTTTTGATGAAATACAACGCACTCCCCAATTGCTCTCATTCATACAGGGCATCGTTGATAAAACAGATAAGAAAGGAATGTTCATTTTAACAGGTAGTCATCAATTAGCCGTACACGAAGCTATAAGCCAATCGCTTGCAGGACGCACAGCCATATTAAAATTGTTGCCTTTTGATCTCAATGAAATTGCGAGCGTTACTGAGCAGTTTAGTTTAGATAAATACATTTATTATGGAATGTATCCTCGTATTTATAAGGATAATGTAGAGCCTACCAAATTTTATAGAGATTATGTACAAACTTATATAGAGCGTGATCTACGCCAAATGATACATGTGAAGGATTTGTCGAAATTTCAGCAATTTTTAAGACTATCTGCTGGAAGAATTGGCCAACTCTTTAATAGCCATAATTTAAGTAATGAGCTTGGAATTTCCTATCATACAGTAAACCACTGGTTATCTATATTAGAAGCATCCTTTGTGATTTTTCGATTGCAACCGTATTTTGAAAACTTCGGTAAACGAGTTATAAAATCACCCAAAATTTATTTTACTGATGTGGGTTTAGCAACTTATTTGCTTGACATCACTACAGTCGACCAAGTTTCTCGTGATCCATTGCGAGGAAATTTAGTTGAAAATTTCGTTATTTCAGAATTTATAAAAAATCGTCTAAATAAAGGTTTTGAACCAAATTTTTATTTTTACAGAGACAGTTATCAAAATGAAGTCGATCTTATTTTTAAAGAAGGGAACAATCTTATTCCTATTGAAATTAAAGCTTCACAGACATTTCATCCGCAGTTTTTAAAAGGATTGGAATATTTTAAAGATCTTACTAAAGAACGATGTCAGAAAGGATTTTTAATATACAACGGCGAGCATGAACAGCGTGTGCATGATTTTTTTGTTTATAACTTTAGGCATGTTGGGCGTGTGTTGTAAATCTGGCACGCCCTACACTATCAATTAACACGTTAATGTTTAGTTAAGCTATGTAAGAACATGTTGGTCTTTCAACTTCGTTGTTTGCCGACGAGTTTTCAGGAGCAGTTGATGCTTGAATCCTATACTTTGAACATAATTGTTGTTGGACCTTTTCCTCTTCCTTTACATAGTCGTTTTTTATTACACGTAATTGTTCAACAATATCCTTTTGTTGGGCGGAAAGTTCGAATTTAGCTGTATTATCGTAATTAAAGCCATGGGATATATATTTTTCAAGGGTTGTTTTATGGTTAGACCAAAATGTTGCTTTACGGTCATCGGATGAAAAAAAATGAGGTAGCATAGTTGGATAATGATAATCATAGGCAAAGACAAGATCCGAACCATTTCTTCGCATATGAAAATTAACGCCGACAGGGCATTGGGATAGTAATGTTTTCAATAAGGGTGCACAGGCATCAATTTTGTTACACTTCAGCAGGAGAGCTTGTAAAGATTGAGCTCCATATTGGTAGGTAGTCATCGTTAATTCCTTATATTTTAAAATATTGCATTGTAGGCTCATCAGCAGATCACTTCAATCTGTTATTTTTAACTAATAATATTAAGAACATCGCGATATCCGCTAAGTATCCTTACAATTTCAATAGGCAATATGGGTTTGTATATGATGAGATAATGCCATTTGAATGTCCAAAATTTTACGGGGTTATTGGTTAAGTCTTCACGTACGTGACCAAGATCAGGATTGTCAGACAGTTTTTCCATGGCATCATATAAAGCATCCAAAAATTTATGGGCTGCTGCAGGATTTTCTTGTGCGATGTAGGTAATAATTTCATCAATATCATTTTCAGCTTCAGAAGATAGGTAATAATCAAATTTCATTCGATCCCTTAGATTTTTTTGCGATTTTATCAATTTTTTTCTTCATTTTATGGTAACTAGCTTTTGCAGAAATTTTATTGCCGGCTTTTAATTGCTTTAATCCAACATCGATAGCTTGATTTAGTTGTTGAACGCGTTGATTTTGTAAATCTTCATACGTATGAAGCAATCTAAGCGATTCTCTAATGACTTCGCTTGCAGAAGTGTACATGCCGCTATTTACTTTGGCATTAACATATTGTTCAAGTTCAGGAGTAAGTGAAATATTCATAGGGTATCCTCAATAAGTTAGCATATATAACAAATAATAGCATAAAATGCTAAAGATTGCCATATGGATTAAATCAACCCCATCTCCGCAAAAGAAAACGATGCTTTATTTCCCACAACAATATGATCAATTACCTGTATTTCAACAAGCGCTAAAGCTTTTTTTAAAATCTCAGTCACTTCGATGTCTGCTTGACTAGGTGTTGCATTTCCTGATGGATGATTGTGAGCAAAAATGACTTTAGCCGCATTATGTTTAAGGCCGCGTTTGACCACTTCACGAGGATAAATGTTTGCTTCGTTAATGGTTCCATAAAATAATTCATCAAAACAAATCATGCGATTTTGCATATCTAAAAATAAACAGGCAAACACTTCATTTTGATAATCGGTCAAACGATTAATAATAAATCGTTGCGTGAGCAGGCTGTTGTTTAACGGCTCTCCTAAAGTAATATCTTCCTCCAGGTAACGACGGCCTAATTCCAGGGCTGCTTTAAGCATGGCGTATTTTGCTTTTCCTAATCCTTTTTTTTGAAAAAGTTGATTAGGGTCTGCATTAAAAAGATTTTTTAAACTGCCATGTTCGCATAATAATTCACGGGCGATTTCAACAGCAGATTTGCCGCGAACGCCGGTACGCAAAAAAATTGCGATTAATTCAGTATCTGATAAGTGTTTTGCGCCATGAAGTAAAATTTTTTCACGCGGCTGTTCATCCAAAGGCCAATGGGCGATGGTCATAAAGGTTATCCTGTTTAAGGTTGTCTCTAAGTTAATGTCATAATTCACTGTTTTTTTTCGTGCCCGAGCCCGTGTGCGTGCCCGGGCCCGTCTTTTTTTCGCTGAAAAAGTTAAGCTTTTCTTTAGTCATTAATGAAAAATGGGAATGAATGCAAAAGAAAATCCATGGAAGAGAAATGTTGACGTCGTAAATAAAGACGGGCCCGGGCACGCACACGGGCTCGGGCACGAAAAAGATGTAAGCTATTTAACGCTAATCAAATGCACTTTAAAGATCAATGTTTCATTGGGTCCAATCGCGCCGCCTGCACCTGCTTCACCATAAGCTAAGGTAGGTGGAATATAAAGCATCCAGGTGGAACCTTCAGGCATTAATTGTAAGGCTTCTGTCCAACCAGGAATAACGCCGCCTACTGGAAAGCTCGCCGGTTGTCCGCGTTTATAAGAGCTGTCAAAAACTTGGCCATTGATGAGTTTGCCTTCATAATCAACGGTAACCATATCGGATTTGCCTGGTCTTTTCCCCGTGCCTTGTGAAATGACTTCATATTGCAAGCCGCTTGGTAAGCTTATGACGCCTTTTTTATTTTTATTCGCTATCATAAAAGCTGCACCTTGTTTTTTAGCAGCGTCTGAATTTTGTACAGTATCTGCTGCAAAAACGGAAGATGCGAAGAAGAAAATGCCCAAAAACGCAGCACTTATTTTGTAAAGATGTTTCATAGTCAAAGTCCTTATTTGAAAAACCAAAGTGTACAATGATAGTTAATATTAGAAAACAGATATTTCGAAACTTCGCAAAGATGCGATACAATCTTGTCCTTGTTTGATACGGAGCAAACCCATGCAGTCTGAAAAGGCTTTAGATATTGGAATAAAAAATATGCATTATGATTCATCTTTACCCATACAGTTAAAAATTTTAGATACGCGTATAGGTAAAGAATATCCTTTGCCGCATTATGCGACAACGGAATCGGCGGGGCTGGATTTACGCGCCTGCTTAGACAAAACTTTGACCATTCAACCAGGTGAGACCCAACTCATTCCCACTGGGATAGCTATTTATATAGGCGACCCTCATTTGGCAGCTGTTATTTTGCCGCGATCAGGCCTTGGCCATAAGCATGGGATTGTGCTAGGTAATTTAGTAGGTCTCATCGATGCTGATTATCAAGGGCCGCTGATGGTCTCATGTTGGAACCGAGGAACCGCAGCATATTCCATTGAGCCAGGTGACAGAATTGCACAACTGGTTTTTCTTCCTATTGTGCGTGCTCAATTTCAAGTAGTGGACGAGTTTCAGGAAACATCTCGTGGTGCAGGTGGTTTTGGTCATTCAGGGAAAAATTAATCCATGTTAAAAGAACATATCCATTCATCGATTCATCCATCGATTTTTCGTGCTTATGACATACGCGGAATTGTTGGCGAAACACTTACTGAGTCAGCCGTGCATACTATAGGTCGTGCACTAGGAACCATGGCCATGGAAATGGGTGAAAGACGCATGGCCGTCGGTCGTGATGGTCGTTCATCAGGCCAGCTTTTATTCAACGCATTATCGCAAGGCATTTTATCGACCGGCTGTGATGTCATTGATATCGGCATGGTACCTACACCTTTGCTTTATTATGCCACTCATGTATTGCAAACCAGTTCAGGCGTGATGTTAACCGGCAGTCATAATCCTGCAGAATACAATGGCTTGAAAATGGTATTGGCAGGAAAAACGTTAACGGATGATCAAATTAAAAAACTGCATCAATATGCAATGGACGACAAATTTTTGCAAGGCGATGGCTTGTTAAGTTCTCTTGATATGATAGAACGTTATATGTTTCACGTGACGCAAGCTATCAAATTAAAAAAACCGCTTAAAATCGTAGTGGATTGCGGCAATGGTGTCGCAGGCTGCGTTGCACCTCTTTTATATAAGCAAATGGGTTGTGAAGTTATTGAATTATTTTGTGATATTGACGGAAAATTTCCTAACCATCATCCCGATCCTAGCCAGGTTGAAAATTTGCAGGATTTAATCGCGCATGTAAAACAACATAACGCGGATATTGGGCTTGCGTTTGATGGTGATGGTGACAGATTAGGTGTGGTGACCAATCAAGGCGAAATCATTTGGCCTGATAGACAACTTATGTTGTTTGCAAAATCGATATTAGCGCGTACACCTTCTGCAAAAATTATTTATGATGTGAAATGCAGCAATCATTTAGCCTCCGTGATTAAAGCGCTAGGGGGTGAGCCCATCATGTGGAAAACAGGACATTCCTTTATAAAAGCCAAATTAGCAGAAACACATGCAGCGCTTGCAGGAGAAATGAGCGGGCATATTTTCTTTAAAGACGGCTGGTATGGATTTGATGATGCGATTTATGCGGGTGCTCGTTTGTTGCAAATTATAGCGGAAGATACCAGAAACGTGAGCGATATATTTAACGAAGTTCCAAACAGTATCAATACACCCGAATTGAAAATTTACGTGGATGAAGAAGAGAAATTTTCCTTGATGGAAGTCATAAAACAACTGGCCTTATTTGAAGGCACAGAAAAAATTACCATCGATGGTTTGCGTGTTAATTTTAAAGATGGCTGGGGATTGGTAAGGCCATCTAATACAACGCCATGTTTAGTATTGCGATTTGAAGCCGAAACAGAAAGTGCTTTATTACGTATTCAATCTGCATTTAGGGAACTGTTATTATCCATTAAATCTGATTTGGTATTGCCTTTTTGAAAACCGTTTATGATGTGGTGATAGTGGGTAGCGGCGTGGTAGGGGCGAGTCTCGCGCTTGCCATTGCTAAACAAACTTCTCTTACGGTTGCAGTGGTTGAAGCAAAAGAAAATTCTTATGTATGGCAAGCGGGTAATGATTATGAAGCGCGTGTCAGTGCCATTTCACATGCATCTAAGCACATATTAGAACATCTTGGTGTTTGGCAGGCGACCCAATCAAAACGTATTGCTACTTACACGAAAATGCGTGTGTGGGATGCTGCAGGTGTCGTTGCTTTTGATGCTGCTGAGATAGGTGAATCCAATTTAGGTTATATCATTGAAGATCATGTGATACGCAGTAGTTTGATAGAAAAATATTCGGATTATGAAAATATTGATTATGTGTGCCCGCTTAAAATCACAGAATTAAAAGAAACAGAAGAATCCATCACGCTCATGACTGATGAGGGTCGTCTGTTAAAAGCAGGGTTGCTTATTGCCGCTGATGGCGCAGATTCTTGGTTGCGAACAGCAAGAAACATTGATATTCAATCCTATGATTATCAACACACAGCTATTGTTGCCACGGTACACACTTCATTGCCGCATCAAAACACAGCTTGGCAGCGGTTTTTGCCAGAAGGCCCATTAGCATTTTTACCTTTGAAGGATGCTCATGCTTCATCCATTGTTTGGTCAGCTTTACCTGACTATGCCGATCAGCTTATGCAATTAAATGACGATGATTTTCGATATGAATTAGCCAAGCAATTCGAACATACGTTGGGAGAAGTAACGCATGTTTCATCACGCTATGCATTTGCCTTGCGTATGCGGCATGCAAAAACCTATGTACAAAATCGTTTTGCCTTGATTGGCGATGCAGCACATACGATACACCCATTGATAGGCCAAGGTGTCAATCTTGGCTTATTGGATGCAGCGGCATTAGCAGAAGTTATTATCGATGCCTATGATAAAAACCGTGATTATACTTCTTACGCAACCTTACGTCGTTATGAGCGTTGGCGTAAGACAGATACGCTTGCGATGTTGGGTATAGCTGAATTATTAAAGCAACTCTATGCAAGTTCAAATACAGCAGTGAAATGTATGCGTAGTATTGGAGTAAATGTTACAAATCAAATACCGCAACTTAAACAATTTTTTATGCATTATGCATTAGGTAAACGTACTGATCTACCCAAGACAACCCGGAGGAAAAAACATGTTTTTAATTAAAATTACCTATACTAAACCCCTTGACGTCGTTGAGCCATTTGTTGCCCCGCACAGGGAATATATTAAGCAAGGTTATGAAAAAAATTATTTTGTGGTATCTGGCCCGCAGAACCCGCGAGTAGGCGGGATCATTATTTCGCAATTAACCAGTCGTGAGCAGTTAGAAACCTTTTTTAAGCAAGATCCTTATATCATCAATGAGCTGGCTGAGTATGAAATCATTGAGTTTAACCCAGTCTTGTTTCATCGTGATTTTGCTTGTTTCATCGAAACTTAAAACGGTATACTGCTTGCCTTATGCGGGATGGAACTGAGGAATGAGAATGGGAAAGAAAACACCTTTATATGATTGTCATCTAGCAGCAAAAGCAAAGATGGTGGACTTTGCGGGCTGGGACATGCCATTGCATTATGGCTCTCAAGTGGAAGAGCATCATATCGTACGTCAAGATGCAGGGGTATTTGATGTATCCCACATGACTATTGTGGACTTTAATGGGCCCGATGTTGCGCTTTTCTTACGTAAATTAGTGGCCAATAACATTGACCGTTTAGTTTCTGGAAAAGCATTATACACTTGCATGTTAAATGATCAGGGCGGTATCATAGATGACTTGATTGTTTATAAGATAACGGATGATTTTTATCGTTTGATTGTTAACTCAGCAACAAGAGATAAAGACTTGGGCTGGATACAAAAGCATGCCAGCGGTTATAACATGGTCATAAAAGAACGCAGCGATTTAACCATGTTAGCTATTCAAGGGCCGCAAGTACGAGATAAATTGGCGGGTGTATTGAATAAGCATGATCTGCAGGCTGCTCTTGCTTTAAAACCTTTTCATGCCGTTCAGTTAAATGATTTATTTGTGGCACGCACCGGTTACACCGGCGAAGATGGCTTTGAAGTCATATTGCCAGCAAAAGATGCGCACCCATTTTGGGATGCATTGTTAAAAGCAGGTATTCGTCCTTGCGGCTTAGGTGCCCGTGATACCTTGCGTCTAGAGGCAGGGCTTAATCTTTATGGAGCAGACATGGATGAATCGGTCACTCCGCTAGAATCTAATTTGACATGGACAGTAGCTTTTGAGCCTGCCGAACGTGATTTCATAGGAAAAGAAGCCCTTTTAAAACAAAAAAACGCAGGTCTTACCCAATGCTTGGTGGGACTTGTTTTGACAGGGCCGGGTGTGCTGCGTAATCATCAAAAAGTTATCGTGGATGGATTAGGCACGGGTGAAATCACCAGCGGTAGTTTTTCACCTACTTTGAATAAAGGCATTGCTTTTGCGCGCGTTCCTGTGGGTATTGGCCAGGTTTGTAGAGTAGAAATTCGAGGTAGGGAAGTGGAAGCAGAAGTTATCAAGCTGCCCTTCGTGCGGCAAGGTAAAAAAAATAGTGTTGTTACAGCTTAGGAGTTTTAAAAATGAATGATAGTATCCCAAAAAAGTTAAAATATTCGAAAACGCACGAATGGATAAAACAAGAAGAAGATATGCTGATCGTGGGCATCACTGATCATGCTCAAACCATGTTAGGTGATTTAGTTTATGTTGAATTACCTGAACCCGAATCCAATGTGGAGACAGGCCATGAATGTGCTGTCGTTGAATCTGTCAAAGCTGCGGCCGATGTTTATTCTCCTATTTCTGGCGAAGTAGTAGAAATTAATGAAGCATTGTTAGAAAATCCGCAACTTATCAATGAAGATCCTTATGGTAAAGGTTGGTTGTTTAAGGTAAAACCTTTTGAAAATGAAATGGCGCAGGATGTTGCAAAACTATTGACAGCTGATCAATACACCAAACAAGTTGCATCAGAAGCGCATTAATAATGAGGGATATATGCCATTCATTCCACATACGGAACAAGACATACAAGAAATGTTGGCAACCATTGGTGTTGCTAAACTAGAAAATTTGTTTGACGAAATTCCTGATAGTTTACGAGTGAATAATCTTCCAGCCATTCCTGCGCAATTATCCGAAATGGAATTGGCGCGTCTAATGCGCAAGCGAGCAGCATTAGATAACGGTGGATTATGTTTTATCGGTGCCGGTGCTTATGAGCACCATATTCCTGCAGCCGTGTGGGAGGTTACCGGCCGTGGTGAGTTTTTAACAGCGTATACACCGTATCAAGCAGAAGCCAGTCAAGGCACATTGCAATTGCTTTATGAATACCAAACCATGATGGCAAGTTTGATGGGTTTGGATGTGTCCAATGCATCGCTTTATGAAGGCGCTTCTGCTGTTGCCGAAGCCGTGCTTATGGCTGCACGATCACATCGTAAACATAAAACTTATCGTGTGCTTGTGCCGCGTTCGTTGCATCCTTATTACCGAGATGTGATTAAAACCATTGTCGGTCAACATCCTATTATTCACTTGATTGAAGTGCCGTTTGATCACGCCACTGGGCGTACTCAGTTGAGTGCCATCGAAAAAGATTTACATCATGAAATTACCGCTGTCATCATTCCGCAGCCTAATTTTTTCGGTGTTTTAGAAGATGTAGATGCCATGACGGATTGGGCGCATGCTCATGGAGCAATAGCCATTGGTGTGGTGAATCCTTTGGCCATGTCATTATTAAAACCTCCAGGTCAATGGGGTGAAAAAGGCGCTGATATTGCCTGCGGTGAAGGACAGCCATTGGGCGTACCGCTTGCATCAGGCGGTCCTTATTATGGATTTTTATGCTGCAAAAAAGATTTTGTCAGACAGTTACCAGGCCGAGTTGTAGGCCGTACAGTGGATAAAGAAGGTAAACAAGGTTTTGTATTAACCTTACAAGCACGCGAGCAACACATACGACGAGCTAAGGCGACTTCTAACATTTGCACCAACCAAGGCTTGCTTGTGACAGCAAGCACGATTTATATGAGTTTGCTGGGCCCATATGGATTACGCCAAGTTGCAGAAGCTTGTTATATGAACATGCACTATTTAAAGAGTAAATTGGAAGCCGTTCATGGTGTGGAAATAGTATTTCACGGCCACAATTTTAATGAAATGGTAGTACGTTTAGCTAAACCTGTTGATGCAGTATTGGCAATGGCAGCTCATGACAACATACAAGCAGGGTTTAATCTTACTCCGATTTATCCAGAATTAGGTGACTGCTTGTTAATTTGTGTCACTGAAACAAAAACAGAAGAAGATATGGATAAATTGGTGCAATGTCTAGCTGATGCATTAGCTGATGAAGATTTAAAAAAAAACACTTCAAAAACGAAAAGTATTGAGTGCTCATAACGGAGAATGATGTATGTCAGAACTTATTTTCAATCAATCAAAACCCACTCGTTATGCAAAAGCACAAGTTTCGAAAAAAAATGCAAAATCCATAGACATTCCTGCTGCGTTACTGCGGCAAGATAAACCTTTGTTGCCCGAGGTTTCTGAGTTACAAGTGGTGCGGCATTATACGCGGCTTTCGCGTAAGAATTTTTCTATCGACACCCAGTTTTATCCTTTGGGTTCATGCACCATGAAATATAATCCGCGTGGTGTGCATCGTTTGGCAATGATAGAGGGTTTTTTAAATCGCCATCCTTTGGCGCTTGATATCCATAGTCAAGGATACATGGCTTGTGCTTATGAATTGCAGGAAATTTTAAAAGCGATGACCGGCATGCGTGGTGCATCGCTGACTCCTATGGCAGGCGCTCAAGGTGAGTTCGCGGGCGTTGCCATGATACGTGCTTATCATCAATCAAGAAATGATACGCAACGAACAGAAATATTAGTGCCTGATGCAGCGCATGGAACCAATCCTGCGACGGCTGCACAATGTGGTTATACAGTGCGTGAAATTCCAACCGATGCTGATGGTAATGTGGATATCGAAAGTTTACGGAAAGCCGTAGGCCCGCAAACTGCAGGGATTATGTTAACCAATCCCTCGACGTTAGGTGTTTTTGAGCAAAAAATTCAAGAAATTGCTGCCATCATGCATCAAGCAGGCGGTTTGCTTTATTATGACGGCGCTAATTTAAATGCTATTTTAGGAAAAGTGCGGCCAGGCGACATGGGTTTTGATGTGATGCATATTAATTTACATAAAACTTTTGCCACTCCGCATGGCGGTGGCGGCCCAGGCGGCGGCCCTGTGGCAGTCAGTGAACGTCTCGTACCTTTTTTGCCAACCCCCATGGTTACCAAGGTAGGTGACACTTATCAATGGCTGACAGAAAAAGAATGCCCGCAAAGCATAGGTCGTTTATCAGCGTTTATGGGTAATGCCGGCATTATATTACGTGCTTATATGTATGCGCGATTGTTAGGCCAGGAAGGCATGATACGCGTTGCTGAGTTTGCCACTTTGAATGCCAATTATTTATTAGCACGATTAAAAAAAGCTGGATTCACCCCTGCTTATGCTAAACGCCGCGCAAGTCATGAATTTATTATTACCTTAAAAAAAGAAGCCAAAGAGTTACATATTACTGCACTGGATGTTGCGAAACGATTGCTGGATTATGGATTCCATGCGCCTACCATGTATTTTCCTTTGCTAGTTCCCGAATGTTTATTAATAGAACCAACAGAGACTGAAGCTAAAGAAGTTCTCGATGCATTTGCAGATGCTATGATTAAAATTATCGAAGAAGCAAAAACAGACCCTACTTTGTTGCAAAATGCGCCGCACACCTTGCCAGTGAAACGTTTAGATGAGGTGAGGGCTGCGAGGGAGTTGGATTTGGTGTATCGAGATCATAATAGGGATTAACATTTTCTTTATTACCCAGGATGAGAACAATCTGATGGAAACCAGGAATCTTTGTGCACAAAAAAAAATTTTATTTGAAGCTATTAATGAAAAAAATTTATCCGTAGATGAAAGAAACAGCCGCGTAGAAATAGCCATAAAAGCCATGATGGCTAAAAAATTAAGTCTTGAGATAACTGATGAAGAGGGTATGACGCCCCTCATTTTAGCTTCCAAAAAAGGCCATACCGCGATAGTGAAAGCATTACTGGCAGCGAAAGCTGATCCGAATAAAGCGAATGAAAATGACGATACGCCGCTTATCTGGGCTGCGATTAACGGACATACCACTACAGTGCAAGCATTACTGGCAGCGAAAGCCGATCCGAGTAAAGCGAATAAAAATGACGATAAGCCGCTTATCTTTGCTGCGACTAACGGACATACCACTACAGTGGAAGCATTACTGGCAGATGATCTGAATAAAGCAAATAAAAAAGGCAATACGCCACTTAGCCTGGCTGTTAGGAAGGGTCATATTGCGACAGTGAAAGTGCTGTTAGCAGCGAAAGCCGATCTGGATGAAAAAACTAACCTACCGCTTACCGAGGCCGCTCAAGGCGGTCATACTGTAATAGTGAAAATGTTGTTGGCGATAAAAGCCAATCCAAATAAAGCACGCAATGATGGCGCAACGCCGCTCACCTTGGCTTCTCAAAAAGGCCATACTACGACGGCGGAAGCATTATTGATGGGTAAAGCCGATCCGAATAAAGCAGATGAAAAAGATGGCGGAACACCGCTCATGGACGCTGTGTTTTTTGGGAATACTACAACGTTTGAACTGTTGTTGGCGGCTAAAGCTGATGTTGATCTTCTTGATCATAAAGGCAAATCAGCTTTGTACTACTCAATAGAAAAAAACGACATGTTTATCATTTATTTGTTGCTTAAATCTAAGGTTAAAATTAATAATTTGATAGGTTTTCTAAACTTTCTGTACACTCAAAATCAAAGTGATCCTTATGTTACAGAATGTTTGATGATTATTAAGCAAAAAGAACTCATGCATATAGAAAAATTACGCAGTTTGCAACATGCCTATAGGACCTTTTTTTCTTATTCTTTGCAAGAAATATCATCTTTGCCTAAAGAGGTTGCAAATCTCGTGCTCGCCTATGATGGAAGGTTTTTTGAGAAGCCTAAGACTTCGCCAATGCTGCCCCATTATTTACCGCGGGTAGATATTTTCGAACCCAATACCATAGATATCCATTTAAACGAATTAAAAAAAGATGTTTTAGAAGAAAAACGAAGAACACCGGGTTTATTTACCGCTGATGTCATTCAAGAAATTGATACAGCTTTAGCGTTAGGAAAGAAAGAAGCTTCGTTTTAAAGATACGCTAACTATAGATCAAATTCCTTTACGTACGACCCTTTTTTGCCATGAATGAAGGTTTCCGAAAGGAAACCTCATTTATGTTGAGGCGAAGGTGAGCTTAGCTGCTATTAAAAATGTGAACAAAAGTGTTCACGATTTTTTTCCTGCCCCGACGCGTCTTTAAGACCGCATTCGTATCTGACAGGCGTAACTTTCCCGCCTGAAATAGAAACCATTCCTATTTCAGTGCTATTCATTACTGAATAACTCGCCACGGGTAGGACAGTTTTGGTTGCCAGCCGTTTTAAATTGATCGCAGCATTAATATCTCTATCATGAAAAGCTTTGCAATTCGGACAAGTCCAATATCTATCGCTCAATTGTAATAATTCATTTTTATGATCACACTTAGAACATAGTTTAGTGCTTGCATACCATCGATCAGCCACTATTAATTGGGTATTATATCGTATTGCTTTATATTCTAATTGGCGACGGATAGTACCAAAGCCAATATCACTTATTGAGCGAGCCAGCTTTTCATTTTTTAACATACCTGCCACATTTAAATCTTCGATAACAACCGCTTGGTTTTCGCGGCAAAGCCGAGTGGTAAGTTTATGAGTAAAATCCACTCTCAAATTGACAATGTGCGCATGCAACTTTGACAATTTGAGAGATGACTTTTTTTGATTGTTTGATAAAGGTAATTGTTGATCCGTCGATGTATCATGTTGTTTGGCCTTTATTTGTTTTGCCGTTTCTATCTTGCGACTAAGGGATCGGCCTCTTATTTGCAATCGACGTAATGCGGATTTAAGCGGTTTAGGAGATTTGATTTTTTCACCGGTAGAAAGGGTTACTGCTGCATTGATACCAAAATCAACGCCAACAATAGCATGACCTACGCGTTTTTGTTTTGCCTGTGCCTCAGGTACTTCGACTTGAACCGCAACAAACCATTTATTTGCAGTGCGAGATACGGTTGCGCCTAAAATTTTTCCCTCAAAACGAAGTTTTTCAGTCATATTGACTATACCGATTTTGGGAAGACGGATAGCCGTCTCATTTAAATAAAATTTGTCATTCGCTATATAAAAAGAATCACGGCTGCAATTTTTCTTTTTGAACCTCGGTTGATGGGCAGGTTTATTTGATTTTATTTCTTTAAAAAATCGATCCCATGCTTTTGCTAAATAGGCAAAGGGCTGTGCATGGCTATCTCTATGCATTTCTTTCAACCATGGAAATTCTTGATATTTAATAGCATTAAATTGTTTCTTAAGTGCCATGGCATTCGGTTTTTGACCTGCTTGATATTGTTCATTCCATTTACCAAGCCCCCAATTCCAAACAAAACGGCTTGTTCCCGCTGCTTTTCGAAAATAGGCAGCTTGTTCTTGTGTTGGGATAAGAGCGATTTTGTGAGTCAGTTGCATTTAAAATCCTGTTTTATTGCTTCATTTAACTTTTTACGATAATTTCTCAATCCATACAATCTCGATGAAAAACAATGAACGATAGTCATTAAATCTTGAACCATTTCCTGCTCGGGTGAGAGTCTTTCTTGATTTAGCACTAATACTTCGCAACCATAGGATTTCGCAAAATGCTCAAACCATTCAAACCCGAAGCGGGTTAAGCGATCCCGATGCGCAAGAATTAAGGTTTTAATTTCTCTTTTTGCAATATCATCCATTAAGACCAAGAATTTTTTCCTTTTAAAATTTAATCCACCACCTATTTCTTCAATAAATTCGACATTTGCCAAACCTTTTGCAATGATGAATTCCTCTAAAACTCGTCGCTGATTAATGAGATCTGGTTTTTGTGCAGCACTGGATACTCGACAGTAAGCAACTACACGCGAGGGTTCTCTTCCTCCTGATTGTTTCAAGCCAATGAAGGTGCGAATTTGAGTGATGGTATAAAGTCGACGATTGGTTGTAGTTCGTGCAATTGGAACAAGACGTTTTTCACGCTCCCAACGCTGAAGGGTCTTGACTGTTACGCCAAGTAATTTTGCTGCCTTGCTTGTTCCGATAGTGTTTTCCATGGCGTGTATAATACACGCTTAAACACATAATACAAGACTAGAGTTAAGCTCCTTATCCTCAGCCACAGTTGCATCATTTGCATTTCTATTCCCAAAAAATTTAGGCGAATATTTCATCTTTTCATATGTTTTTTCAAATACATAAACCTCATAGGATGTCATTTTTTTAAGGTTATTAAGAGCATCCTTTACAGACATCTTTTCTTTACTTATCAAGATCAATAACGTTCTTTCATGTTCAAAATAGAATTCACCATTATAGTTCCAGTCACGTAAATCCGCGCCTCGTAAACCCAGTTTGTAGAATTCTTTTACTGCTGATGCAGCATAGTCTGATAATCTTGAAATTTCCTTAACAGCATCGCGAGGCGTTAAACCTTGTTCTATTAAATAAGCAACCGCTTTATAATGACTACGCGTAAAATTATTATAGGTATCTGAATCAGATTCATAAGTTTGTAAATCGGCAACACGTAATCCTACCGGATATAACTTGCCGAGGCTTTTGATGTACCAGGCTTGATCTTCAATTTTTTTTATGTCGTCTAACGCTGTTTCTAAAGGAACATTTTGATAACGAACCAAGGAAATCAATGCTTTTAGACAGATATCATCACTATAGCGGCTAAATGCATCTAATAATCCCTTCTGAACAAGATGCTCTCCTCTTAAACCTAAGGAATATAATGATTGCAAAGCAAGACAACATTGATAAGGTAATTGATTTATTTGTTTTACTGCATCTGACGGGTTTAAGTGTTGTTCTGTCATTAAATAGCGGATGGTTTCTTCCTGAATATTGCCGAAAACTGCATGTTTTCCAGGGTCCCAGGCGCGTAAGTGATCTCCTCGCAGGTCTCTATCAAACAGCTTTATTAAAGCTTTAACCTGATCTTCAGATAATCCATTAATCTCAGCTATGGCTTTTTCAGGAGAAAGTTTTTCTATAAGAAAATTTAATGCATTGCGATGTTCATAAGAGAAATAAGCGTGTATTTCATGATTTTTTTTGAACATACGTAAATGCGTGCCACGCAAACCTTTATTATAAAGATTTTTTAAAGCTTCTGCTTGGTAACAGTTAAGGTCGCGAATTTCGCGAATAACCTCACTGGGCAAAAGTTTTTTATCAGTCAATAAATATTTTAGCGTGCTGATATGCTCTTCTTGATATGACTTTTGAAAATAATAAGTATCATTTTGTAGAAATCGCATCGATCTTGTTATGATATTCATGAACTCAGCTATTTGTTCAATGCTCATTTGATCTGAAAACGCTTTGCCAAGAATATCTTTTTCAAGAGCAACCTCTATAATTTTTTTATTAATGCGTTTATGTACATATTTAAAAAGATCATAACTATTTTGCAGTCCTAATTGTTCTTTTAAATTCTGATCAAAAATATGGCTGATTTTTTTTATTAAGGAATAAAGTGGTGGATTTTCTTTTTTAAAATGGTAACTGCTTGAATCATTTTTATCGGCTTCACTTAATGCAGTGATAGCATCTATAGGATTTATTTTATTAAGATCTTGTAAATAATCGCGATTGAGCAAAGTTTTAACATATGCTTTATGTTGCTTTGTCAGGTCAGGAGTTTGGATATCGTTTTTATATTCTCCAAGCAAATATTGAGTAACACTTAGAGTATCTAGTTTGATTTTTTTAAAAACAGAATTAATAAGTGACATGCCTGGAGTGTGTTTTTTGCGCAGCATAGGAATCCTCGTCTTTTTATAATTATAAGATGCTAAATCCCAGGCTAGCATATGAGGTGGCTAGAAGTCATCATTTAATATGTAATATCGAACCGCGACCGTTAGGGAGCGTTACCGTGATCGCTCCCTGATCTGATCTTGTATATTCCTAATTTCCATTAATAGTAAAAATTAACTTGAAATTTATATTATTTAGCATGAAAATATGGTATCAGGTAACAAAATTTCATGGAGAAATATGAAAAGACCTTATTATATCAATAAGATAGATGCTCTTAGTGAGCAATTTCCTGCCGTTTGTCTATTAGGTGCACGACAAGTGGGTAAGACAACTTTGGCAATGGAATTTGCCAAAAAAACAGGAGAAAGTGTTCATATTTTTGATTTAGAAAAAGAGCAAGATATAGCAACATTAGAAAACCCGCATTTAGCGTTTAATCATCTTGAGGGATTGATTGTCATTGATGAAATCCAGCGGCGGCCAAATTTGTTTCCTGCGCTTAGAGTGTTAATAGATTCTCCAAAGAAAAATCAGCGCTGGCTTATTCTTGGCAGTGCTTCACGAGAGTTGCTGCACCAATCTTCAGAATCGCTTGCTGGACGTATTGCTTATCTTGAAGTCCAGCCATTCGATTACACAGAAACACATGAAAGTGAAAATTTATGGGTACGAGGCGGTTATCCGCCATCCTATCTTGCTAAATCAGATGAAGCCAGTATGGAATGGCGCAAACAGTATGTTAAAACGTTTCTTGAACAAGATATACCAAATTTGGGAATTCGTATTCCAACGGCTAATCTACGTCGCTTTTGGATGATGTTGTCCCATTATCATGGAAATATTTTTAAGGCAGAAGAATTATCACGCTCACTTGGAATTAACGGTAAAAGCATTAAACATTATCTTGATATTTTGTCTGAGACGTTCATGATACGTCAATTACAGCCATGGTGGGAGAATATTAGTAAAAGACAGATAAAGTCACCAAAAATATATTTTCGTGATAGCGGGTTACTACATTATTTATTAGATATTGAAAATCAAATAGCATTACAGCGTCATCCTAAAGTGGGTGCTTCCTGGGAAGGGTTTGCATTAGAAGAAATTATTCGTTGTCATCATGTTGAAGCAGAGCGTTGTTACTACTGGGCAACACACCAGGAAGCTGAACTTGATCTTTTAATGTTTCATCAAGGTAAGCGATTAGGTTTTGAATTCAAACATTCTGATGCACCTAAATTAACTAAATCGATGCAGATCGCTTTTGATGATCTGAAACTTGATGAGTTAACAGTGATCTATCCAGGTACTCGAGCGTACTCATTAACAGAGAAGATCAAGGTGTTAAATCTGGCTGACTATTTGTCAAATATTGCCTTTACGTCGCAGCCTTCTCGCTAAAAAATTTCTCATCAAAATCCACTATCCCACTGCTAACATCATAAAGTGCTCCAATCAGTGCGATTTGATTTTCTTTAATGAGTTTGTTCAGAACAACGCTTCTCTCATTAATGCCGCGCATGGAATGTTGCACGTTTAAGCGAGTGACATTTTTAATAAATTCATTATTATCCATGTCTTCATGCAGAGCTTTTTGCTTTTCAATATTCACTGCATGTTTGATTTTATTTAACAACATACCAAGATTTCCACCCGCACTTCCTTTGCAAGCTGCAGTAATTGCGCCGCACATGGTATGTCCTAAAACCACAATAAGTTTTGCACCTGAGATGTGACAGGCAAATTCAACGCTTGCAATAATGTCTTCATCAACAACATTGCCAGCAATTCTTGCCACAAAAATATCACCCACTCCCATATCAAAAATGGTTTCGATAGGAACTCGTGAGTCAATGCAACCAATGACAATGGCAATAGGATGCTGCATGGTAGAGGTTGCTCTAATTTCATCAGGCAAACTGCGATGAATAGGTCTATCATGCATAAATCGTTTATTGCCTTCTTTTAAAATTTCTAAAATATCAATTGGTTTCAATGCAATTTGTGTGTCATAGGTTGTAACATTAATAAAATCGCGGCGATTTTTAATTTGATAATGATCTTTAAAACCTAGCATATTAAGGGCGATATTTTTATTAGGCGCTTGTCTATTCATAAAAACATTTAATACTTCTTGGATATCTTTGTCGATATATTTTGTATAGCGCGCATCAAGAATTAATTCTGTATTGGGAGGTATGCTATCGAGTTCCGCTACTAAAGATGCTTTTGATAGGAAAGACATATGTTGCGGTAAAATAATATGTTTAATGGTTCCTCTAGGACGTTTTTCGTTGACGATGTCTAAATGCGTTTGGCTGTTATTTTTTAAGATAAAGAAAAAGCTTATGAATAAGCCTATTAAAATACCTGTAAGTAGATTAGTAAAAATGATTGCAATAATGGTAATTAAAAAAGGAAAGAATCGCGAAAAACCTTGCGCGTACATGGTTTTATAAATACTTGGCTTGGTAAGTTTAAAACCTACATAAATTAAAATTGTGGCTAACGATGCAAGCGGAATAAGATTGATCCACTGAGGTATAAAAAAGATTACTAAAAAAATACATAGGCCGTGAAATATACTAGACAATTTGGATTTTGAGCCCGCTTGTATATTGACGGAGCTTCTTACTACCACAGAAGTAATCGGTAGGCCGCCGATCAGGCCTGATGCGATATTTCCCACACCTTGCGCGACTAATTCACGGTTTCTGGAGCAATATTTGCGTGCTTTATCGAGTTTTTCGACAGCTTCTAAATTGAGTAATGCTTCAAGGGATGCCACTGCTGCGAGTAAAAATGCATACATATAAATATTAGGATCCGTCCACTTGTTCCATGAAGGTGTTTGGATGAGGGACGCTAAATTTTGATTAGTAGGTATGTTTACCAGCTCATGGGTGTACTGCGCAATAAGAGGAAAAAAATACGCATAAATTTCATTGATAAGTGCGCCAACTATAACGACGATAATAGGACCGGGAATGGCTTTCAATGTTTTATTTTTGGTATTGTCAAAAAAAATCAGCAATGCAAGTGAAACAGAAGCAATTAACACTGCGCCAATATTAATATGCTCAGTGATATTTTCTATAGTATGAAAATTTAAAGTTTTGGAAGCTTCTTTTAATTCTTCTAATAAAAGAGCATTTTCACTGACATAAGTAAAGGCAAAAGGCAGTTGTTTAATAATAATTAAAATACCTATGGCACATAATAAACCTTGGATAACATTAGAAGGAATATAATCGGCGATAAAACCCGCACGTATCGTGCCTATGATGATTTGCAAAATGCCGGCAAAAAACAATGCCAATAGCAGAGCATTAAAACCGCCAAGCTCGTTAATGCCTGTTATTACCACGGCGGCCATGCCAGCAGCAGGGCCGCTCACGCTTATGGAAGATTCACTAATGATGCCAACAACGATGCCCCCGATAATGCCTGCAATCAAACCGGAAAATAAAGGCGCACCTGAGGCTAACGCAATACCAAGACATAAAGGTATGGCAACAAGAAAAACCACGATACCTGCCATGATGTCATACTTCAAAAAACTTATAGGATAAAAAGCATTTGATCTAAGCATAAGTTTTCCTTAGCGGGTATCGCAAGCCAACTGATTAATGTGTAACTTCTTGCTGAATGCCAGCAACTAACCAATTTTGACTAAATTTGTCCTTAGTAAAATGCCATATTTCATTAACATTCTCAGGTTGGGCACCTTGTTCTTCACGAATTAAACCATTGAAACGCACGCTTGCAACCATATTATGGGATTGCAGATCAAGATCCATTAAAGATGCATCAATAGAAATAACATCGGTTTGGTTGATGCTATCACCACGTTCTTGTAATTGCATTTGTACTTCAGCAAACACCTGCGGTGTGGTGAATTCACGAATATCCGTTAAATTTTTGTTGTCATAAGATGCTTGCAAGCGAATAAAAACCGTTTTTGCTTGACGTAAAAAAGCACTTTCATCAAAACCTGCAGGCATGGTTTGTGAGGATGAATGATCAGAATGATGTGACTTGAAAGGCACATCTGACACCACACGACCTTGATCTGTTTGAAAGTTGGCATGATTGTTTGTGTTACGGTTGGATGATAAAAATCGACTCAATAAACGCCAGCCAATGAATAATCCAATGGCAATCATAATCCAAGATAATATGCCTGATCCCAAGCCATGTCCCATAAATAAAGAAGCTAACAAGCCGCCAGCGGCAAGTCCAGCCAAAGGCCCTAACCATTTGCTTGCCGAACTCGCAGGTTTTGCGGCAGGCGCCATACGGGATGCATTATAGGAGCTATTGTTTGAAAAAGAGCGGCTTTGGCCAAAACTTTTACCACCGCCAAAGCGTCTGGCCTCAGCATCGGTCACAACCAGGCTCATAGAAAGAATAACGACAAATAAACTTAACAATAGTTTATACATGATTTTTGTTCCGAAAGTTGTTAGGGATGTGATAGGGTACAGAAAAAAAGTAAGGGTGGCAACTGCTGATCAAATTTAGAGCATAATCGGCATGTACAAAGTGTGTTCTTAAGTTATACTTATACCCATTACACCCCAAGATGCGAGATTTTAACGCCCAGATGACGAGAAGTTTAAATATTCTGAATGAGAAAAAGCGCAGGAATAGCGTGCTATTTCGAGCTTTTTCGATTGAAGAACATTTAAAATTCGATGTCAGATGGGTTGTTAAAAATCGCATCTTGGGGTGTAATGGGTATATATAATAGTCGTTCAGAGGATTTAATATGACGAAAAAAATTCATCAAGAACAAGCATATGATAAAGATTTTTATGCTTGGGCAATCCACAATGCGGTGCTCCTCCGAAAAAAGAGATTATCAGAAATTGATATTGAAAACATTGCTGAGGAAATTGAGAGCATGGGGAAAAGCGAAAAAAGAGAATTAATCAATCGATTAGCGGTGTTATTAGCTCATTTGCTTAAATGGAAGTTTCAATCTGAAAGGCAATGCAAAAGTTGGGAGCTTACTATCAAAGAACAACGAATTGAATTAATAGATTTATTGGAAGATAGTCCCAGCTTAAAACATGAACTTGAAAAAAAGTTTTCGCATACCTATCAAAAAGCACTTCTTATAGCTGAAAAAGAAACAGGACTTCCGCAAAAAACATTTCCAAAAAAATGTCCTTTTACGTTAAAACAATCACTTGATAGAAAGTTTTTTCCCAAATAGTGAGTGTGTTATTTCTTAAACCAACGGCAATGTAAAACGAAACGCAGCGCCGCCTTCTTTCCTGTTTTCTGCCCAGATTTTGCCGCCATGAGCATTAACAATAGCGCGGCAAATGGAAAGTCCTAAGCCTAGTCCTCGCTCGGTCGTTAGCATACGGCCACGGTAGAATTTTTCAAAGAGCCTATTGATTTCATCCGGCATGATACCCGGGCCATTATCCTCTATGCTTATGACAATGTATTGATTATCCAGATGAGCATTGATTTGAATGGCAGATTCCGTTGGCGTGAATTTCATCGCATTATCGATTAAATTGACAAACACTTCTTCAATCAGCGTTTTATCCAGTGGTATTTTGGGTAAATTAGGCGCCAAGAAAATATGAATATGTTTTTTACCCGATTTAGCATAGGAAATTTTAAGTGCATGCGCGATGACATCATGAATGGAATAAAATTCTTTTTGTAATTTTACAGCTTTGTCTTCCAAGTAACTGATTTGTAGGAAGTTATGAATTAAACGACGAAGTTGTTCTAATTCAAAAATGATATCTTGACTTAATTTTTTGATTTTTAGCTTATCAAGATCATTTCCAAGTTCCATCAATGTCGTAGCACTGCCCATGGCTGCAACTAATGGCGTGCGTATATCATGAGATACGGCTTCTAAAAGTGCTGCGCGAATTCTATCTGTTTTACTCGCCAACTCTAATTGCTTATGCTGTTCATGGAGTCGATCGACTTCGATGGCAAGCGCGACCTGATTGGCGCAACCTTCCAGTAAATGCGTTTGTTCAGGCGTGAATAATATCATTTTATCTTTTGGTTTTATTCGCAAAACACCTATAGGCTTTTGCGAGGATATCAAGGGAACATAAATAGCATCTGAAAAAGGCAGGGTATCCGTTCCCAATCCAGCTACTTGACCAAGGTCGTAGACCCATTGAGCAACACTAAAATCCTTGGGATTTAATGATAAGCTTGTGCCATAACCTGACTTCACTTCCAGGTGACCTTCTGTAGCCAATAACGCCAGCACTTCACTGTTAAAGATATTTGCCATGTAGTTGACGGCAATGTCGAGTAACTTATCTACGCCGCGCGCACTTGCAAGTTGACGACTTAAAGCATGTAATGTCGATGTTCTTTTTTCAAGGTATCTTGATGCAATGGTTTGCTTTCTCATAGTGATGGTGAGTTGACTAATGATTTGCGTCACCAACAACATAATAAATAATGTAAAAAGATGTTGGGTTCTACCTAATAACATAGCAGGTAAGGCAAAGAAATAAGCATATGCAATAACGCTAAGCAGCGATGCCAATATAGATGGCCCAGTTTTTCCGAATAATGCGACGATGGTTACAGCAATAATATATACTAATAGAATAGTGGTAGTTTGTAAGTAAGGTGCAAAAATAAAATTAAGAGCAGTGGCTATACCAATAATGCCCAATGATAATGCATAAGTTTTCCAGGGAAACGTTTTGTCTGAATCTTCGAAAATATATTTTGCGGGTTTTTTTCCTTGAGATTTATCATTAATCATATAAATATCAATTTCATCGCTATGCTTAATTAAGCTATCGGTTAAATTTTTTATGAATAGCTTTTTCCACCAGGGTGTTTTACGCTTTCCCACGATAATTTTTGTAACATTTAAGTCTCTACAAAGATGAATGATTTCCTGAGCAGGGTTGATGCCATACAATATTTTTGTTTCAGCGCCTAATTGTTCCGCAAGACGTAAATTATTAATGGCATTAGCGCGATTATATTTTGAAGTTCCGATATCCACATGAACAGCAACCCATTCAGCTTGCAAACTTGCGGCCATTCTTCGTGCGGCACGAATAAGCTTTGTGGCATTTTGATTGCTGGACACACAAACGAGCAATTTTTCTTTGGTCGGCCAAATAAATTTGATGCCTTTGCCTTTTCTATAGGATAAAACCTGTTCTCCTACGCGTTCGGCTGTGACACGCAGCGCAAGTTCGCGTAATGCACTTAAATTGCCTTTACGAAAAAAATGTTCGACGGCAAGTGCAACTTGTTGTGGAATATAAACTTTACCTTCTTGCATACGTTTTAAGAGATCTTCAGGAGGAAGATCGATAAGTTCCACTGAATCAGCTATTTCAAGCATAGAATCGGGAACTGTTTCATTAATTCGAGTGTGAATAATTTGGGTGACAATATCATTAAGACTTTCAATGTGTTGAACATTCAATGTGGTATAAACATTGATGCCCCGGTCAAGTATTTCCTTGATATCTTGCCAGCGTTTATTGTGTCTAAGTCCTGGAATATTCGTATGCGCCATTTCGTCGATAAGTATAATGGAAGGATCTCTTTTTAATGCTGTATCCAAATCAAATTCTTCCAACATTTGTCCATGATATTCAACTTTTTGCCGCGGTAAAATTTCAAAATTTTTAAGAAGCACTTCAATTTCTTTTCGCCCATGAGATTCAACAATGCCAACGATAATATCAAGACCTGCTTTACGTTTAGCGATGGCATCTTCCAGCATACTATAAGTTTTTCCAACGCCGGGCGCAGCTCCCAGATAGATTTTAAGCTTGCCCCTTTTTGCGCGTATATCTTCTTCTTTGGCATGCTGCAAAAGTTTTTCTGGATCAGGTCTTTTTTTCATGAAGTTATACTCGGATGGGTGATATTAGTAAGCGAAAGTAACGCAATATTAAGTGCCAGTACATTAACTCTTGGCTCACCTATGAAACCTGCATAAGGCGGTATAATATGCTGTTTAATGATCTGATTGATAACATCCGTTGCGACATTCCGTGTTGCAGCGATTCGTGCTGCTTGATAATAAGCACTTTCGGGACTGATATCGGGATCCAGGCCGCTGGCTGACTGGGTAACTAAATCCATAGGTATTTTTTGATGATTGCTTGGATCAAGTTGCTGTAAATGATTAATGTTAAGTTGCACAATATTTTTTAGCATAGGATTGGAAAGTGCAAGATTAGACCCCGAAGAGTTCCTAGCATTGCAGGGGAATGGTAATGTTGCTGAAGGCCTGCCATAAAAAAATTCAGGAGATGTAAACGATTGACCTATCCAGGTTGAACCCATAATTTTATTTTCTTGTTTAATCAGGCTGCCATTAGCTTGCCATGGAAATAAGAATTGTGCTAATCCTAAGATCGCAAAAGGATATAAAAATCCAGTAAGCAACGTAAAAAGTAAAAGTAAACGGCATGCAGTACTGATTATACCCATTGTATTCCTGTTAATATCATGTCAATTAATTTGATGCCAATAAATGGTATGATTAATCCGCCTAAGCCATAGATTAAAAAATTAATTCTTAATAATTGTTCTGTTGATACCGGATGATATTTAACACCGCGCAATGCCAATGGAATTAATAAAATAATAATAAGAGCATTAAATATCACAGCAGACAAAATAGCACTGTGAGGCGATGTTAAGCCCATAATATTCAATGCACTTAATGCAGGATAAGTGGCAACAAATGCTGCTGGAATAATTGCAAAATATTTTGCTATATCATTAGCGATACTAAAGGTGGTTAATGCACCTCTTGTTATCAATAATTGTTTGCCAATTTGAATAACTTCCAGAATTTTTGTAGGATTAGAATCAAGGTCTACTAAATTACCCGCTTCTTTGGCCGTTTGTGTGCCGGTGTTCATGGCAACAGCTACATCAGCTTGTGCAAGGGCAGGCGCATCATTGGTACCATCTCCAGTCATAGCAACCAGATGGCCTTCTGCTTGATAACGGCGTATTAATTTTAATTTATCTTCCGGGGTTGCATCAGCAAGAAAATCATCTACGCCCGCTTCTGCCGCAATGGCGGCTGCGGTTAGCGGATTATCACCGGTGACCATAATGGTTTTGATTCCCATGCGTCTTAATTCCGCGAACCGTTCGCGTATGCCGCCTTTGATAATATCTTTTAGATGCACAATCCCAAGAATTGCTGATCCTTCGGCAACAACGAGTGCTGTGCCGCCTTTGCGAGAAATGGTTTCAATATCTTTTTTTATCGAATCAGGAAATGTGCCGCCTAATTCTTTTATATAATTTTCGATAGCGGATGCAGCGCCTTTACGAATTTGTCGGCCTGGTAAGTTAGCGCCGCTCATGCGTGTTTGCGCGGTGAATGGCAAAAATGTTGCGCCTAATTCTCGAATATCACGGCCACGCAATCCATATTTTTCTTTGACTAATATCACAATGCTGCGACCTTCAGGTGTTTCATCTGCAAGGGATGCCAATTGTGCAGCATCAGCCAGTGTTGCAATCGATACACCTTGCGTAGGAATAAGCTCTGTTGCTTGACGATTTCCCAGTGTAATAGTACCGGTTTTATCTAAAATAAGAATATCGATATCACCGGCTGTTTCAACGGCTTTTCCTGATAACGCAATCACATTAGCTTGAATCATTCTATCCATGCCAGCAATGCCGATAGCCGATAATAAGCCGCCTATGGTAGTGGGTACTAAGCAGACGAACAGTGCAATTAATATGGTACAATCGACTGGTTGTCCGCCAGTGATGGCGGCACCAAAAATGGTGTAAGGTAATGCGCTGACACAAACCAGCAGAAAAACCAGCGTAAGTGCAGCTAAAAATATAGTAAGAGCAAGTTCATTAGGGGTTTTTTGTCTGGATGCGCCTTCAATTAACCCTATCATTTCATCCAAAAAAGTTTCACCAGGGTTTGCAGTAATTTTAACAATAATCCAATCGGAAATAACTTGTGTACCGCCAGTAACCGAGCTTCTATCACCGCCGCTTTCACGAATCACAGGAGCGCTTTCACCTGTGATTGCGCTTTCGTTGACGGAGGCAACACCTTCAATCACTTCGCCATCGCTAGGGATAAAGTCACCGGCTTCAATCAGTACAATGTCACCTTTGCGTAAACGCTCGGAGGGTACAAGTTTGAATTTAGATTTGTTTGATGCATTGGCAAGTTTTTTGGCTTGAATATCACGTCGAACTTTACGTAACGCAAGTGCTTGTGCTTTTCCTCGTCCTTCGGCAATGGCTTCAGCAAAATTAGCAAATAGCACAGTGAACCATAAACATAACGCTATGATAAAAATAAAATAGGAAGAGAGTGAACTTGGTTCGAAGAATGAGCGTATAAAAAGTGCGGTTGTTACCAATGATCCAATAAAAACAGTGAACATCACCGGATTTCTAACCTGATGTCTTAAAGATAATTTACGTAAGGCATCCATCATGGCAGGTTTTATCGTTGCTTTGTCCCATAATGATATTTTAGTTGCCATGAATCCCCCATAACATTAAATGCTCGACGATGGGCCCAAGAACAAGAGAAGGTAGAAATGATAAGCCGCTTATAATCACCGTGACACTTATAATAAAGATAATAAAAAGAGGTGTATGCGTGCGCAAGGTACCAGCGCTTTTAGGAGTCAGCGGTTTTTTTGCCATGGATCCAGCAATAGCGAGCATGGGAATCGCAATCCAATAGCGTGCAAGTAACATTTCTATGCCGCCAGCAATGTTATAAAAAGAGGTATTAGCTTGCAGCCCTGCCAGTGCGCTGCCATTATTATTGCCCATAGACGTAAATGCATAAAGTATTTGACTAAAACCATGAGGGCCAGGATTGGTAATGCTGCTGGTGCCTAAGCTTGTCACACTGCCTAATGCGGTTAATAATAAAGTCAATAATGGCATGATTAATACGGCAGCGCATGCCATTTTCATTTCAAAGGGCTCGATTTTTTTGCCCAAATATTCAGGCGTACGTCCAACCATAAGACCTGCGATGAAAACCGCAATCATAACAATCATAATCATTCCATATAACCCTGAACCTACGCCTCCAAAAGCGACTTCGCCTAAATGCATAAGCCATAAAGCAACTAATTGACCCAAAGGCGTGTAGGAGTCCAGCGCTGAATTGACAGAACCATTCGATGTTCCTGTGGTAACGCTAGTCCAAAGAGCAGAATTAAAAATGCCAAAACGTAATTCTTTACCTTCCATGTTCCCTGTTTGTAACATATCGGTAAACATAAGAGACGGCGCTGTTTGTTGTTCAGCTATGACGAGCGCAACCGCTAATGGCACAAGTAACAGCAGCATGGCCCATAAAATGGCCCAGCCTTGTTTTTTATCTTTAATCAGCTTGCCTAAGGTATAACATAAAGCCGCAGGTATGAGTAAAATAGCAAGCATTTCCAGTAAATTGGTGAGTGGCGTTGGATTTTGAAAAGGGTGCGCGGCATTGACATTGAAATACCCGCCGCCATTACTGCCTAACTGTAAAATAGCCACTTGGGATGCCACAGGGCCCATAGGCAGTGTTTGTACTTCAGCCGTCGGTTGCAGCGGATAGATTTGTACCGCAGGATTCACATTTTGCATAACACCGAGCGCACTCAACACGATAGCAAGTATACAAGCTAAAGGCAGGAGTATGTAGAGCACGCTGCGCATCATATCTACCCAGTAGTTACCAAGGGTTTTGCTAGCATGGCGGGAGAGCCCTCTTGTTAAAGCCACAAATAATGACATACCGGTTGCTGCAGAAAGGAAATTTTGTACGGTCATGCCCAGCATTTGGCTTAAATAACTTAATGAAGTGTCTGGAGCATAAGCTTGCCAGTTGGTATTTGTCACAAAGCTTGCCGCCGTATTAAAAGCAAGACTAGGCGGCATGTTAGAAAATGCATTCGGATTAAGGGGTAAATAATATTGTATGCGTAAAATAAGATAAAGTAATAACATACCAAGCATATTAAAAATGAGCATGCTGTATAAATAGGTTTTCCAAGACATTTCTTTTTTGGTATCAATACCGCATAGGCTATAAAACCCCCGTTCAACCGGCCCAAAGATATTATTTAAACCGCATGATTTACCTTCATAGACACGATACATATACCAGCCAAGCGGCTTGACTAATAACAGAATAATGAAAAAATAAAAAAGTATTTGCAGCAAGTCTTGATACGTCATCAACAATCCCTGTCTAAGAAGATTAGATATTCATTTTTACGCTCCAAACAGCACATCCCTGTGCTTTGTGTTGTCATCCTGGCAACAAGTCGCTAAAAAATGAATATCTAATCTTCTTTAGCGGTTCTTTTTACTAGTTATTTTAGAATAACTCGGGTTTAAACAATGCTATTAATAAATAAATAAACACACCTATCGTAATTAAACCGCCAATAATATAAAGATCCATTACCCGCCTCCTGATAAAGCATCAAAAAATTGGATGAGAATAAAGCATAGGGCAAAAATGATAATGGTCATTCCGATGAATATCATGTCTTCCATGAGCAATCCTTAATTCATGACCCATTATTTATTTTTTGCCTAAGCTCAGTCAATACGTTAATCTAACTTACGATTCTCATCTAAGGGATATAACGATGAAAAAATTAACTCTTTTAATAGTTTGTTTTCTTTTTAGTTCAATGTTATTTGCGCAACCTATACGCGAGCTCGTTTTTTTTGGCGACAGTCTTAGCGATAATGGTAATTTATATAACAAAATTAAGGTCCTTCCCAAATCACCGCCTTATTACAATGGCCGATTCAGTAATGGGCCGATATGGGCTGAACAGCTTGCGGCAAATTTGCAGAAAAAATATGGCATACTCGCGCAAAATTACAGTTTAGGTGGAGCAACGGTGGTGCCGCGCGGCATCATAGGTGCCCTTCAATTATATTTTAAGCAAGAAGTCAAAAATTATTTAAGTTCACAAAGTCCCATCGATAAAGCTGCTGTACTTTATGTGATATGGTTAGGCGCAAACGATTACTTGGATGAAACAAAACAAAGTCCTGATTTGTTGGTCAAAGATGTAATGAATGAACTGGTTTCACAAATCAGAGTATTAATCGAAAAGGGCGGCAAAAATTTTATAATACTTGATTTGCCGGATTTATCAGTACCTCCTTATGCAAAAACGATTAGTATAGAACAAAAAGACAGATTAAAACTTCTTAGTCAATTGCATCATCAGAAATTGCCAGATGTGATTCAACTGTTACGAAAAAGTTATCCAGCATTTCATTTTGAATATGTTGATGAGTATGCTCTTTTTAACGACATCTTTATAAACATCCAAGATTACAATCTAAAATATCATAAACATGTGGTGAATTTGACAGACTCTTGTTGGACGGGTGGATACACCATGAAAAATGATACACCCGTATCGCTTGCTGTAGCCAAGCAGGTAGGTGAGGCCCAATCATTGGGTGCAGTACCTTGCAAAAATCCAGATGATTATTTCTTTTGGGATGCAGTTCATCCTACGGCAGTGGTACATGAATTGTTTGGCGATATTATGACAGAAATCATCGAGGCTAAATTTAATTTTAAATAGGGCTTGTTTACAATTCGCTAGGCTGAGCCAAAAAGCCTTGATTTTAGAGGAT
>CAYVRW010000003.1:0-60332 GCA_964453575.1 uncultured Coxiellaceae bacterium
TTTCCCCCGCCCCTTTCCTCCAAAAAAGCATTGGAGGAAAGGGGTGACTAGAAGCCACAGCACCGTGAACACTTACGAATTAATTAAAGTCGCCCAAATGCAGCACTTCCTTACTCAGTCTTTTGTTTATCCCATCCCCTAAGCATCGCTAATTTTTCAGCAATTTTAACCTCTAAGCCTCTATCAACCGGTTTATAGTAACTTCTACCTTTTAATTCATCAGGAAAATAATTTTCCCCCGCTGCATAAGCATGGGGTTCATCATGCGCATAACGATAACGTTTACCGTAGCCCAATTCTTTCATGAGTTTGGTAGGAGCATTACGAAGATGCAGCGGAACTTCTAATGAACCAGAGGCTTTGGCATCGGCCATCGCTTGATTGAAGGCCATATACACCGCATTACTTTTCGGTGCCACTGCCATGTAAACAATAGCCTGTGCGATAGTCAATTCACCTTCAGGGCTGCCTAGTCTTTCGTACACATCCGCAGCATTCAATGCGATTTCTAAAGCTCGTGGATCAGCATTGCCAATATCTTCACTGGCCATACGAATCACGCGTCTTGCGATATACCTAGGATCACACCCTCCATCTATCATGCGGCAAAACCAATATAATGCTGCATCAGGCGATGAACCACGCACGGATTTATGCAATGCAGAAATTTGATCGTAAAAAGCTTCACCGCCCTTATCAAAACGACGCAAGCTTTCTTGCAAAACTTCAGTCATTAATTTTTCTGTGACAATAAGTTTTCCGCCCTTATTTTCTGTGAAATCGGCAATGATTTCTAATAAATTTAATAATTGACGGGCATCGCCATCAGCATATGAAATTAGAATTTTTTGTAGCTCTTCTGGAAAAGCAAGGGAAAGATTGCCTAAACCATTTTCGTGATCGTGCAAGGCATGCTGCATGATTTGCGATAATTCATCTTCGGATAATCGTTTTAAGACATACACTCGGGTGCGAGACAACAGTGCATTGTTTAATTCAAAAGAAGGATTTTCAGTGGTAGCTCCAATCAAGATCAGCGTACCATCTTCGACAAAAGGTAAAAATGCATCTTGTTGCGATTTATTAAAGCGATGAATTTCATCTACAAATAACACGGTTTGTTGATGATCTTTTTCACGCGCCTCTTTTGCTTCATCGACGATTGCGCGAATATCTTTAACGCCTGAAAAAACCGCGGAAAGTTTGACAAACCGGGCATGCGCGCGTTCTGTCATCAATCTTGCTAAAGTAGTTTTACCTGTCCCAGGGGGGCCCCATAAAATCATCGAATGCAGCTGGCCGGATTCAATTGCTTTACGCAAAGGTTTTCCTAAACCTAAAATATGAGTTTGACCGATAAATTCATCCAACGTTTTAGGACGTAGCTTTGCTGCCAGCGGTTGAAAAACATGTTTAACGTTTTGTTTCATCTATCACATCTACATGACGAGGAGGTGTAAAAGAAAACAAAGTTGCTGATAGCACAGGATTCAAATTTACATTATAAAAAGCAATGGAGGTCGTATGACCAATATGGTCTTGCAATTCCATTTCGCGCAACTGATTTTTATTAAAGCCCAATTTAACTTTAGCAAATAAACTATTTTGGTTTTTTGGAATTAATAAAAACCACTGCAAATCTTTTGCCCCAGCCTTTATATTTTCTACCTGATAATCTTTTTCTATCGTGACATTAGGATTCGTTAGCAACAACGCAGGACTTTCCCCTACTTCTTTAGTAAGCGGACGTATGGTGACTTGTTCTAAATCAGGTTCATAAATCCAGATTTTTTTGCCATTAGTGACGACCAATTGCTTAGGTTTTTTTACATCCCAACGAAATTTGCCGGGGCGTTGCATAAGCATTTGGCCGACGGAATGTTGAATTTGTTTCGCATTTTTATCGGTGATAGTTTGCGTGAAATCAGCTTTCATGGCGTTTAATTTGGTTAAAAGGGCTGATAAATCAGCGGCGGCAGTGTTTGCTGCGTAAGCAGGAAGTTGTAATAAACAGATTGCAAAAAATGTAATTAATTTTTTAAACATAGTTGTTGGCCTCATTGTTCATCATTCGACAGGCGGCGGCGCTAATACCTCACGCGAACCCGATGTATCCATATTCGTCACAACCCCTGCAGCTTCCATATCTTCCATAATCCGTGCAGCACGGTTGTACCCTATTCTTAAACGCCTTTGTACAAGTGAAATTGATGCTCGTCTTGACTCAGTCACAATGCGCAGCGCTTCATCATAAAGCGGGTCTGCTTCACCGCTGCTTTGCTCACCTTGCTCAGAACTTGCAGCATCACCCCCGCCTTCTAATATTTCATCCAGATACTCAGGTTTACTGTAGGTTTGCCACGCAGCAACGACTCTATGCACTTCTTCATCCGCAACATAAGCCCCATGCACACGCATAGGCACACCCGTACCAGGCGGTAAGTATAGCATATCCCCATGGCCTAATAATTGTTCTGCCCCCTGCTGGTCTAAAATTGTACGCGAATCAATGCGAGAAGATACTTGAAACGCAATACGGGTAGGCACATTCGCTTTAATCAATCCTGTAATAACATCAACCGAAGGACGTTGCGTGGCAAGAATCAAATGTATCCCTGCCGCACGGGCTTTTTGCGCAATACGCGTCACCAGTTCTTCGACTTTTTTACCCACTACCATCATCATGTCAGCTAACTCATCTGCCACTACTACTATCATAGGTAAAGCTTGTAAATTAGCTTGCTGATTGCCTAAAGCCATAAGCCAATCAGGGGTTGGAATGGGATTACCTTGTTTAGCGGCCTCAGTCACTTTAATGTTGTAACCAGCAAGGTTTCTCACTCCCAATAAAGACATAAGCTTATAACGTCTATCCATTTCTGCGACACACCAACGCAAGGCATTGGCAGCATCTTTCATATCAGTAATCACAGGCGTTAATAAATGCGGAATACCTTCATAAACCGACAATTCCAACATTTTAGGATCGATCATAATAAGCCGTAACTGCTCAGGAGTTGCTTTAAATAACATGCTTAGCAGCATCGCATTTAAACTTACTGACTTACCCGATCCAGTCGTACCTGCTACCAATAAATGCGGCATTTTAGCTAAATCTACCACTACTGAAAAACCAGAAATATCTTTTCCTAATGCAAGACTCACAGGAGAACGTGATTGCACATAATGTTGGGATTCTAAAATTTCACGTAGTGACACCACTTCTCTATGTTCATTCGGTAACTCTAATCCAACAAAAGATTTACCTGGAATGACTTCTACTACACGTACGCTGCTAACCGATAATGAACGAGCAATATCTTTAGAAAGGCCGCTTATTTTACTTACTTTAATACCGGGGGCTAAATCCAGTTCAAACCGCGTGATCACAGGGCCGGGGTGTACTGCCACAACTTTAGCTTCTACACCAAAATCTGACAATCGCTGCTCTACTAAACTCGACAATTCTTCAAAAGATACATTGGAAAATGCCTTACCTGCGGAAGGTTGAGGTGGATCTAATAAGTTAAGAGGCGGCACTTCACCATGCGCTACCGTCACCTTGGATATAATTTTTTTCTCTATCTTTTTTGGTAAAGGTTCACGTACCGGCGCAACTATTTTAGGTTCTATCGTTTTTGGCGCCGATGTTAAAGCCACCATTTTTTTAATTTTAGCAATGTTAAATGCTGGTTCTTTAGGTTTATCGGTTTTTTTACGTTTTAACCATGGTTTAAATAATTTAGCAACTCTAGCCATTTGCCAAGCCATGGCATCGACTAATCCTATCCAGGATAGTCCCATAAAAAGCGTAATACCGCATAAAAAAAATGTTACTAAAAATAATGCACTGCCAGTCACATTCAAAACATGCGTCAATCCTTTAACCATTATGTCACCCAAAATACCACCTGCGCTGGGTGAAATAGGTACGGAAAGCCGTAAATATAAAGCTAAAACACCGCAACCGCTTATCACAATAAAAATAAATCCTAGTGTTTTAAGCGTGAAATCACTCCATTTAAACGTTTCATCCGGGGTACGATGAATGCCTATCCATGCTGCAACCACCACCAAAGACGGGATTAAATAAGCTAAATAACCGAAAAGTGATAAAAACAAATCGGCTAGAAAGGCGCCTATACGTCCACCGTGGTTTAAAATTTTATCACCCAAGCCTGTACTGGACCAACCTGGATCATCATGGTGATAGCTGCTAAACGAAATAAGCAAAAAAATGGCAAGGGCAACTGAAATAATTAACAATCCTTCACGTAATCTATGCTCCATGCGAATAGACAGAGGTCTATGCGTCGATTTATTTTGCAATGCTTGTTTCACTTAAATATCCTTGGCTAGTTTTGACGTCAGAGAGAACTTCTCGTACTATACCATTCCATTAAAATATCCAAAAGTGAGTATGTATGAATACCAATAAACATCATCGTTTAATCATTTTAGGCTCGGGTCCCGCAGGTTGGACAGCGGCTGTTTATGCTGCTCGCGCTAATTTAAACCCGGTTGTTATCATGGGCAAGGAACCCGGCGGTCAATTAACTACTACCACCGATGTTGATAATTGGCCAGGCGATGTGGAAGGTTTACAGGGCCCAATTTTGATGGAACGTATGAAACGCCATGCTGAGCGTTTTAATACCGAAGTGATTTTTGATCATATTACGAGTGTAGACTTAAAAAAACGGCCTTTTGTATTGCAAGGTGAAATCACTTATACCTGTGATGCATTAATTATTGCAACGGGCGCCAGCGCACAATATTTAGGATTACCTTCGGAAAAAGCTTTCATGGGCAAAGGTGTTTCTGCATGTGCAACCTGTGACGGTTATTTTTATCGAAATCAAAAAGTCGCGGTGGTGGGCGGCGGCAATACAGCTGTTGAAGAAGCCTTATATCTTTCCAATATCGCATCTCATGTCACGGTGATTCATCGTAGAGATAAGTTCCGTTCTGAAAAAATACTCTCTGACAAGCTCATGAAAAAAACTGACAATGGTGTAACCATAGAATGGAACCATGTTACTGAAGAAATTTTAGGTAATGCCAGCGGTGTCACCGGCATACGAGTCAAAAATACTCTCACTGGCGAGATGAAAACCATTGATGTTACGGGCGTCTTTATTGCCATTGGGCATAAACCGAATACCGACATATTTGAAGGACAGCTGGAGATGGAAAATGGCTATATCATCACTAAAAGCGGCTTAAAAGGTCAGGCAACAGCGACCAGCGTACCGGGCGTATTTGCAGCAGGTGATGTGGCGGATCCTATCTATCGTCAGGCTGTGACGTCGGCTGGGTCGGGGTGTATGGCTGCGTTGGATGCGGATAAGTATTTGGAGACGGTTAAATAAAACTTTGCATCTTTTCCCATTTTCAGGCATTATTTTCGACTTATTATTTAACAACGGTCTGGAGATATATGGCAAAAGAAGATCAAATTGAAATGGAAGGTACTGTTATAGATACCTTGCCAAATACGATGTTTAGAGTACAGCTAGAAAACGGCCATGTGGTTATTGCGCATATTTCAGGCAAAATGCGTAAAAATTATATCCGCATTCTGAAAGGCGATAAAGTTACTGTACAATTAACACCTTACGATTTGACTAAAGGTCGTATTTCTTTCCGCAGCCGTGATGGGAAATCAGCGCCTAGCAGTGGGAATGGTGAAAAGACGTCGGAAAGTACTGAATAATGGATTGGTGGGCACGTCGCTGCACTCCCCGCAACGAGTGCGGGGCAAGCTCTTTGCCCACCCTACATTTCTTAGCGGACATTATTCCCTTCTAGCTCACCCATGGCAAATTTAAGCTTTTCTTTTTCTACCGTCACTATCACATGACCGCCTTGGTTCAACTTACCAAATAATAGTTCTTCAGCCAGTGGGCGTTTAATTTGTTCTTGTATCAAACGGGCCATAGGTCGTGCACCCATTTTTTTATCGTAACCATGCGTTGCCAACCATGTGCGGGCTTCATCATCAATTTCTAAGACCACATGTTTAGGTTCTAATTGAACTTCCAATTCCATTAAGAATTTATTAACAACATGTAATATGGTTCGTGTATCTAAAGGTTTAAATTGAATAATAGCATCTAAACGATTGCGAAATTCTGGTGAAAATATTTTATTGATAGCGGTTAGCACATCAAATGTGCCCGTTTCATCGGTGGTAAACCCTATCGCATTTTTATCAAAAATATCAGCGCCAGCATTCGATGTCATGATAAAAATCGTATGCCTGAAATCTGTTTTGCGTCCATTGGTATCGGTTAACGTGCCATGATCCATCACCTGTAATAATAAATTATAGACATCAGGATGGGCCTTCTCAATTTCATCTAATAACACCACAGAATGAGGATGTTTATTAACAGCTTCCGTTAATAAACCGCCTTCATCGTAACCCACATAGCCCGGAGGTGCGCCAATTAAACGTGATACCGTATGACGCTCCATGTATTCAGACATATCAAAACGTACGAGTTCTATGCCTAATATTTTTGCCAATTGTTTACAAACCTCTGTTTTACCCACACCGGTGGGTCCAATAAAGAGGAATGATCCTATCGGTTTGATAGGATCACGCAAACCCGAACGGGCAAGTCTTACTGCGGCCCCCAGTATTTCAATGGCATCATCTTGCCCGAAAATCATCATCTTCAAATCACGGGTTAAGTTTTTCAGTAACTCTCTATCAGAAACAGAGACATTTCTTTCTGGTATTCGTGCTATTTTTGCAACCACTTTTTCAATATCAATGGCTTCTATCACTTTTTTACGGTTTGGCTCAGGAATTAAGTATTGATAAGCCCCTACTTCATCGACCAAATCAATGGCTTTATCAGGCAGGCGGCGTTCTGAAATATAGCGTGCTGCCAATTTTGCGGCGGCCTCTAATGATTCATCCGTATATTTAAGATTATGATGTGATTCAAATCGACTGCGTAAACCTTTTAGAATTTCAATCGTTTGCTCAACGGTAGGTTCTTTAATATCTATTTTTTGAAAGCGTCTGGCAAGTGCATGATCTTTTTCAAAAATTCCGCGATATTCTTTATACGTGGTTGAGCCTATGCAAGTTAATTCACCCGAGGCAAGCAAAGGTTTAATTAAATTCGACACATCCATCAAACCACCGGATGCAGCACCAGCACCAATAATCGTATGGATTTCATCGATAAATAAAATAGCGCCTTTTTGTGCTTTCAATTGATGTAATACGCTTTTTAAGCGTTTTTCAAAATCACCGCGATATTTTGTGCCTGCGAGCAAGCTTCCAAGATCTAACGCATAAATAACAGAATCATCTAACACACTTGGAACATTTTTTTCAATGATAAATCGCGCTAATCCTTCCGCAATAGCAGTTTTGCCAACGCCGGCTTCGCCTACTAACAATGGATTATTTTTACGTCTGCGGCATAAAATTTGAATGGTACGTTCAATTTCATCTTCACGACCAACAAGAGGGTCGATCATGCCTAATTTTGCACGCGCATTTAGATTAGTTGTATATTGCTCTAACGGGCTGCTGCCTGCCTCACTGACCTGATCAGCTTCACCCTCTTCCATGTAATGCCCGCCAAATTGTTCTCCCTCACGTGATGTGCGCATTTTAGTAGAACCATGAGCAATGTAATTAATAACATCTAAGCGGCTGACGTTTTCTTGACGTATAAGATAAACACTTTGGCTTTCTTGTTCGCTAAAAATAGCTGCCAAAACATTGGCACCCGTCACTTCGGTTTTACCTGATGATTGCACATGAAAGACAGCACGTTGTAATACACGTTGAAAACCTAAGGTGGGCTGAGTGTCTCTATCATGAATATGAATAGGAATAATAGGTGTGGTACGATCAATAAATTCGACGAGATTACTACGTAGATGACTGATATTAGCGCCGCATGCTTTTAGCACTTCAAGGGCAGACGAATTCTCTAATAGAGCTATCAGCAGATGCTCTACTGTTACAAACTCATGTCGTTTCGCACGTGCCTCTTTGAATGCCAAATTCAAAGTGTACTCAAGCTCTTTGTCTAGCATGGCACACCTCCTAGATCGACATTAAGTCACCTCTATGCTGCACAACAGCGGATACTCGTGCCTCCGTGCATATTCTATGACTCTATCGACTTTAGTCTCCGCTATATCCCTGCTGTATATCCCGCAAATCGCCTTCCCTGTTTTATGAACTTCATGCATAATCCGAGTTGCAATAGCTCTTTCCATATTAAAAAACACTTCCAAGGCGGCAACGACAAACTCCATGGGCGTAAAATCATCATTATGCATAATCACTTTATATAATGATGGTTCCTTTAAAGTTGGCTTAACTTCCTCTACTGCCGGCCCCGTTTTATACCTTTCCAATTGCTCTGTACTCATACCCCTTACCTAATCTATAGCCTATATCTACCATTTTTTCCCTATTTCAGGAAAAAATCTATGTTATTTTCGAAAAAAATGAAAATATACTGCCCAATATTTTCGCTTGAAGGCTGATAATGCGTAAGACCCTCAATTATAGGGCAAATCTAAAGCAAAACCGCCTGTTTTTAACCAGGCGGTTTTAACAGATGAGCATCATACCATATGATCAATAATTATGCTACCGAAGGTAGATGTGTTTACTTCTTGAGCACCATCCATCAGACGGGCAAAATCATAGGTGACTTTTTTCGCAGCAATTGCACCTTCTATCCCTTTGATAATAAGATCAGCCGACTCATGCCATCCCATGTAACGCAGCATCATTTCAGCGGATAAAATTAACGAACCTGGATTCACTTTATTCTGGCCTGCGTATTTTGGAGCAGTGCCATGGGTTGCTTCAAACATGCCTACGGTATCGCTTAAATTAGCTCCTGGGGCAATTCCTATGCCACCTACCTCAGCTGCCAGCGCATCAGATATATAGTCGCCATTGAGATTTAACGTGGCTATAACGCTGTATTCGGCAGGGCGAATCAATATTTGTTGTAAAAATGCATCGGCAATCACGTCTTTAATGACAATTTCTTTACCGTTAGTTGGGTTTTTCATTACATGCCAAGGGCCGTTATCCAATGGTTTAGCGCCAAATTCTTGACTTGCCAAGGCATATCCCCAATCACGGAAACCACCTTCCGTATATTTCATGATGTTGCCTTTGTGCACCAGAGTCACTGAACTTTTATCGTTATCAATCGCATATTGAATCGCTTTTCGGACTAAACGTTGCGTGCCATCTTTAGATACAGGTTTTACTCCAATGCCGCAATGCTCAGGGAAACGGATTTTTTTGACATGCATTTCGTTTTGTAAAAATGCTATCACTTTTTTAGCTTCAGGACTGTCTGCTGCCCATTCAATACCTGCATAAATATCTTCGGAATTTTCCCTAAAAATCACCATATTAGTTTTCCAGGGTTCTTTGACTGGACTTGGCACACCTGGAAAATAACGTACAGGACGCAAACAAACGTATAAATCCAATTCCTGACGCAAGGTCACGTTTAGCGAGCGTATCCCGCCGCCTACCGGGGTTGTCAAAGGGCCTTTAATAGAAACCACATATTCTTTGATGGCATCTAAAGTTTCTTTCGGTAACCAGGTATCTTTATCATAAATTTTAGTAGCTTTTTCACCGGCATAAACTTCCATCCAATGAATTTTACGTTTCCCTTGATAGGCATTTTTGACTGCTGCATCAACGACTTTAATCATGACAGGTGAAATATCTACACCAATACCATCGCCTTCGATATAAGGAATGATAGGTTGATCGGGAATATTTAATGAATTATTTGCATTAACGGTAATTTTTTGCCCATCAACAGGCACTTTAATATGCTGATACCCCATGGGAAACTCCTTAGAAAAAAGCGCTATGGTAGCAATGCGGGGTCACTGTCACAACTATTATTAGTAGATGGCAAATTGGGAAGGGAATAAAATTCTCAACTCATTCTTTTAGATCGTGGCGAGGTAGGTGCAACTTCTTTGTTTTCTTTTTCCAGTTGCTTTTCTATGGGTTCCATATGTTTTTTTATTAGCTTAGTATTATCTGGTGTTGCTAAAGCAGCTAAAGCGCTAGAATCAGGCTCGTTTAATTTCTTATTTTCATGTACAGCAGCACTTAGACTTGCTGACAAAGCATTTATTTTCTGTACATGAGGATCATTAGACCCTAACGTCTTTACTAATACCTGGTGCGCCTTAACAAGAGCGGGGTGATTTTCTTTTACGATTTTTTCGAAATTTTTTTGTAAAGCAGCTGGTGTGACACTGGGGTCAGCAGACATTTTCAGTAATTCATTTAATTGCTTTTGGACATCCCGCATTAAAAGCTCACTCGCTTCAATTGTTGCGTCGACTCGCTTAAACCTTTTTTTAGCTTTTTCAATTAAGGTGGGAGGCTTTATCTCATCTAAGACATGACATATGACTGTTCTTATAGGTAAAATTGACATTAATCTATCTTTTGCGAGTGCGTCACGGAGTAGCAAGGCATGCTCAGGCTGTATCTTGCCATTTTGAGTTACATTATTCTTTGTCAATATATTCAGCGCGTCCCCCGGCAACTCGGGCCCAAACAAAGGTCGAAAACTATCTAGGCCTCCGCCAGCCTTCACATTTTTTGCTACCTTCGCAAGAAAGGGCTCATTGAGATTCAAAGCTATATCATAGGGGCCCGCTGCCGTAATATATTTTTCTACTAGCTCCTCTGCTTTTGCTTGCTTTTTATCCTCTGGCAAAAGGCTTGCTTGATAAAGATCTTGGATAAAATGCCACTCAACACCTGAATATAATTCTGAAAAGACAGTGTTTAAAGCAGCATTAAAATGTGGATTGTTTTCACATATTCGTATTGATACTACTGACCCATTCCCCTCTAGTGGTAAAGGCACTTGATACACTTTTAAAAATTCCTGAAGTGATTGCTGTGTTTTTTCACTGGTTGAAGGCCGGCCTTCTTCTTTTTCTGTATTCACAGAATCAGTAGGATCATGAGATGTTGTCATAGTAGCAATCCTCCACACCCATGATTTATTATAACACATAGCGCAGGTGCTACGGTTTTCCGGAAAATAAGATGTGAGAAAAAAGTCCATTTTATCAATTCGTTATTAAAAAATTTTTGCTTGGAAATGAACTTTACGATTTAAAAAATCGCTTAAGGACGTAAATTCTCTTTAGGTTCTTCCGCAATTTTAGCTGAATTTTTTTCACGAACAGTTTTCTGAAACCCCAAATATTCATTTATTATTCCTGTTAAATCCTTATTACGTAAGTGGTTATCGATTAAATGACAATAACGTTCTTTGTAACCCACGTCGATTTCAACAATTTGACATTCACTCATTGCAATAATAGATCCATTATACGGGTTCCATGCAAGTGAAATAGTAGGACCATAATCAGACAATCGAATAAGATCTAAAGTTGTTGTATGAATTAATTTATTTTCATTTGAAAAAAAATTAATTACGCCATTTTCCAATGCAACAACATATCCATCCGGCGTGAAAACGACAGAACAAATAGCATTTTTGATAATTCTTTTTAAAGGACGTCCGCATAACTGTAAACCAGCCTTGTTTGTTGATTCTGTTTCAAAAAGCACTTGCGGATCATGTTCGCCAACTTTTTTCATCAATCTATATTGAGTAAAATTTTCATTAATCTCAATCCAATATATTTCACCTATAACTTTGTTAGAAATATTACGAATAAACCCTACCTCTTGTCTTGTAAAAAGATGCTTTATTTCAAATGTGGTTAAGTCAATAGATGCAAACCAAAAATTCATACCTCTCGGACGAGAAACAGCATAATTTGAGCCAGATATTATGAGCATATCACTTGAGTTAAAAAAAACATCCGAAACATATTTTCCTCTAATGACTTCCTGATCTAAATTTATTTTTTTCACTAACCTTAAAGTTTTTATGTCCCAAATGGCGATTTGATGTTTTTCTTCAAGCGAGTTAACATGAAAACTCAAAAGCTGATCGCCATAAGGAGAAACTTCAAATTTATAAATATCAAGGTGTAATCCTTCTTCTCTGCAATTACCAAACAATTTCTTAATGGTACTTTCACCCATTTCTTGTAAATTTTGTAAGTAGATATTCCCATTTTTCGCTGAAACTAAATATTTCCCATCAATAACAGTGAATGGCTTTATAGCATCAGAACTTTTCACGAGTTGCTGTGGATGACCCGTTTTGGTACATAAAACAATGAGCTGTTCTTTATATTTTTCCTTGTTTGATAATGAACAAAGGACCTTATTATTTGGCAATGAATACAAACGATTAAAATGTAAGTGTAACTTACTATTACTATCACTTAATGCTTTCATGGTAATGGATTTAGGTAATGAATTTTGATTGTTTGTGGATTTATTAACTTGTTTTCTAAACATAATACACTCCATGTTAAAATTATTGATTATGGTAAGTGAATAATATTGGCATAATCAAATCCTTATTATAAAAAATTCCATTTTTTATTATTATTTTTTTGAGCAAGAAAAAGACGGACTCGGGCACGAAAAATCAGTGGATTGCGCGACAATGTGCCATCCCCGAGGTAACTATCGGATTATCCTTTAATGGCTACAGACATGATATTTGCAAAAAGTGCAAAGATATACTATAATGTTACATGTAACGATAAGTAGGCGAGGATAATATCATGCCAAAGAGTACTGCTATGAGAGTACAAAAACATCGAAACTCCTTGCGAGACTCCGGTTTGCGTCCTATTCAAATATGGGTTCCAGATACGCGCAAAGCAGGGTTTAAGAAGGAGTGCCATCGACAATCTTTGCTAATAAAGAATGACGCACAAGAGCATGATATTTTGAAGTGGATTGAATCTGTTTCAGATGATGAGGGCTGGGAATGAAAAGAGGAGATTTAGTTACGGTATCTTTACCTGGAGACTATGGAAAACCAAGACCTGCTTTAATTATACAATCGAATTTATTTGACGATCATCCTTCTGTCACAATTCTACCTATAACAAGCGACCTCAGAGAAACACCTTTGTTTCGAATTTCGATTGAACCAAGCGAAAAAAATGGGCTTCGTAAGCTTTCTCAGATAATGATTGATAAAGCTCATACGGTTTCAAGAGATAAACTGAGCGAGCCATTTGGGACGTTAAATGATGTTTCTATGTTAAAGATTAATCGAGCTTTAGCTTTATTCCTAGGTTTTGCCTAATTTTTATAATAGGGTGGGCACGTCGCCGTGCTCCTTCGCCCACCCTACGCTTTAAACATGCATCTTCCACAAACTCAAACTCAGCACTACCAAAGCAACTGCAATAATAAAACACAAAAGCCATTTTCCGCCTATCACTTGATAATGTTTTTCAGTCGAATAATGTTTATAGTAACGTCCGCTCCAAGCCATGAGCGCAGGTAATAACACTACTAAAAAGATTGCACATATCCCCGCATAACTAAATGATTGAATAAAAACACTAGGTTTAAACAATACAATCGCTAAGGGAGGTAAAAAAGTTAAGCCATAGATCAATAGACTCTTATAAGCAGATTTTTCTGCTTTCACATTTTTCAAACCATCCGATAAAAAATCCGCAAGACCCAAAGCACAACTTAAAAATGCTGTTAAGATACAAATCACAGTAAATACATGCGCCAAACCAGTTACCGATGGATTTCTTAAAAAATGGCTTAATGCAATGGACAAATCTGTCGCAGAACCGCCTTTCGCCATTAAAAAGGTCAAACTACCCTCACCTTCTCTTGGCAAGGCTCCGAGAATGACAATATTCCATAAAATATAAGAAACTAATGGAATTAAACTTCCCACCACCACCGCAAGACGTAATTTTTTAACATCACCCTCAAAATAGCTTCGTAAGCTAGGAATAATGTTTGCAAAACCAAATGATGTTAGCATCACCATCACGGTTGATGTCATCCAAAACAATCGGCCATTTGTCAAAAATTCTAGCTTTATATAAGGTGTTACCAAGAAAATTAATAACAATAAGGAACCCAATTTGGTCAACATTAACAAACGATTGACATAATCCACCGGTCGAATGCCTTTAACGACGATATATCCAAAAATGCCAGTAAATAACACCGCATCAAGCCATAAAGGTAAATGAATGGAAACCCATCCACTGATTTCATCAAAAAGCGCGACGCCGCCTGATACGTAAGCAGTCATTAACGCATAAAGTAACAACAAATAGGTAGCCCAGGCCAACCAAGCACCGGATCGCCCTAAGGTCTCTTTTGCCATGGTTATAATATTGCTGCGTGAAGGGAACCAAAGATTCACTTCCATCATGAGCAATGCACTTGCCGTCATCACAGCCCATGTTGCGATTAACATCATGGTTGAATTGAAAAAACCTAACTCTGCTGTCACCATAGGCAAAGCTAGCATACCGCCGCCAATAGACGTGCCTACGATGAGCAATATACCGCCTGTAATTTTTGTATCCATGCTGACCTCTCTCGTTATAAAAATTAATTTTATCGCGTCAGAGATTTATTTAACAGTCCGTTTATGGTTAGGTTCACCGTGAATTGTGACAGCTAAGGATTCACTTTGACTTTCTAAAGGCTCATGAATTGTTACAGCAGTGGATTCACTTGATGCCTGCGGTTGATGTTTTGGAAAGAATCGATTCCTAAACCCTGTTGAAAGACTCATAAATTCACTCAGTGACATGGGGGATATAAATGGTGCAATCAATGGAAGTGCCATGTTTAATTTGCTATGCATTCCTTGCATGAGTAAAATCTGAATTTCGGGTTGCGACCATCCTAGTGATTGATGATAACTAATGTTTTCCACTTTCATTCTCTCACTATGATATGTTGCTTTAGAAATTAAGTCTGTTAAAGGATAGTTAACAAAAAGTTCCAACTTCTCAACAAACTGCTTAAAGAAGTTTGTACCAACCGCTTTTGTTAACATTTCCAAAACCCTTGCTTTATCAACACATCCTCCCTTCTCCTGTTTTAAACTCGCGAAATATACAAAAAAATCAAAATAATGTGTTGGAAAATGCTTTTCGACTTTCTCTAAAAACGGGTAAAATTCTTTTTCTTGATTGTTTTCGAAAAAATTTCGCAAGGTGTTTCCCAATATGGTATCAATGGACTGAGTCTCCTGAGGATTTATATCTTTGGAACATTCAATTATCCTGTCGCTAGATTCTTTCGTTACAGCAGTTCTAGTGGTCATTACTGTTATATGTGATGTTATTAGGTTATCATCGGCAGTTGAAGGAAACTTTGTATTAAACTCTGTTAAACAATTTGTATGACCGCCCTCTCTCAAATGAACTTTAATGAAACTTTTAACAAGAATCTTCTTCTCTGGCTCAACTCCGTTAAATAATTTGTAAACTTCCGCCATATTTCCGAGAAAAGCAAAGCCACGCACCATCCCTTGTAAGATTGCTTGATAGATAGCTGAGCTTTCGTGCCTTGCTTTTTCTAATAAGAGATAAGCCTCTACTTTTCGTCCATTTTTTACAAGTTCCATAGTCAAAACTTCGAACACATTTTCGAACACTTTATTGATATGATCAGAGTATTCATTTTTCACTTTTGCTAAAAAGGCCTCAATAGCTTTGGTGTCATTACCACCTATATTAATCTCACCCATTCGACTACAAATAGCAATTAAGACCTCAGGGATAGAAAAAGAATAATCACGCTTTGTTTTTTCTAATAATTCATCGACAGCTTCTTTGTGTCCACCACTCACAAAACCCATAGCCATAGCTTGTAATATAAGTGATACAACCTTTTCTGGATGCTCTTTCTCCCTAGCTATTTTTGCTAAAAATGCAAAAGCTGCTGACTTATTACCACAAACACTCAACTGATGGGGAATATCTTTCAAGATTTCACTAAAGGTCGAACAATGATTATGCTTTAGGTCGTCTAAGCAAATATACATTTCTTCTATAGAATTGCTTTTTGCAAGACCCAATATTTTGTTAATTAATATCTCAGTTTCAAAAGCAGGAAATTGGCTAAGCAATTTGTTAATCGAAATCTGATCTCCGCTTTGAGAGAACACATATACTATGGAACCTACCACTTCGCTCATAGAAGACGCATGGTTGTTCCTGACATAGGTTAAAAATGATTCAATCTCATTTTTCTGATATTCAGCAAGCTCGCTGGCTATTTGTCCTAAAACCAAACTTGTGTAAGCTGGATAATCGCGATTCACTCTAGTTATATAATCCTCTCTGTTGGACTTATTTAGAGCAAATCCGCTTGCTATAAGTTTTAATGTACGTTTAATATAAGCAGGGTGATACGTCTTAATGGTGTCTAAGTACTGATAAGCCTCTCCTTCTTCTCCGTTAAAAGCCGCGCCGCGAGCAAGTACAGGTAATATGAAGGGAACAAGACTGGGTCTTTCGCTTTTTACCTTGTCTAGTAATTCCGTAGCCTCTTTTTTATGTCCACCCATAGCATAACCAGCAATGGCTCTAATGCTGGATGCATTACGCTGTAATAAAAAATTAACTGCTGCAACATTTTTTTTACGAGCTAATATACTGATAGCAGAATAATAACCTTCTTCTTCAAAATCAATACATACCGAAGATAAGGCATCTTGGAGCAGTTTTTCATCTTGAATCTCGGCAGCAGTCCGAACAGATGGTAATGGTTGTGTTGATCTCATGATTATATTTTCCTCGTGTATTTTGTTATGCTTGCAACGTTGCAGGCTTGGTTTTGATCAAAAAGTAGGCTATTATAACCAAAGAAAGAGCTATTTTTCAACAATTTTATGAAAAAAAGGTCAAAAAAACACATCATCGTAGGCATGTCCGGAGGGGTCGATTCCTCCGTTGCAGCCCTATTGCTTAAACAGCAAGGGCACTATGTGGAAGGTGTTTTCATGAAAAATTGGGAGCAGGATGACACAGACACCTACTGTCCTGCAAGTATCGATATGGCTGATGCGGAAGCCGTTTGTAATAAGTTAGAAATAAGCTTACATAGAGTTAATTTTGCCGAGGAATATTGGCAGCGGGTGTTCACTCATTTTTTAGCTGAATATCAAGCAGGCCGCACCCCCAATCCTGATATTTTATGCAACAAGGAAATTAAATTTAAAGCATTTTTGGATTATGCCAAAAACCGGGGTGCTGATTTTATTGCAACAGGCCACTATGCTAAAATTCACCGCCATCAAGATCAAACTTTTTTATTAAAAGGCTTAGATAATACCAAAGATCAAAGCTATTTTTTACATGCTCTTAATCAAGAACAATTGTCGCAAAGCCTGTTTCCTGTGGGTGAATTATGCAAAAAAACCGTACGCAAAATCGCAGAAGAAGCAGGTTTTCTTAATCATCAAAAAAAAGACAGCACAGGCATTTGTTTTATTGGCGAACGCAAATTCAAAACATTTTTAAATGACTTTTTGCCTGCACAATCTGGAAATATAGTCACTTTGGAAGGCGAAGCCATAGGTCAACACGATGGACTGATGTTTTATACGATAGGCCAACGTCAAGGTTTAAAAATTGGCGGCCGCAAAAATGCGCAAGAAATACCTTGGTATGTTGTTGCGAAAGACCTAAAAAATAATAATTTAATCGTCACACAAGGACACGACCACCCTGCTTTATATAAAAAGACGTTAATTGCCGCAAACCTACATTGGATCAATGGGCTGCCTTCTCAATTGCCTTTAGCTGCATTTGCAAAAACACGCTACCGTCAAGCTGATCAAGCGTGTATCATCACTCCTATATGCAATGAGCAATACAAAATCGATTTTCAGGAACCACAACGAGCTATTACTCCAGGCCAATCGGTTGTTTTTTATCAGGAAACAACTTGTCTGGGGGGTGGTATCATTGTTTAGGAGGGCAAACAAAAATGAACGCAAAGTCTACCAAGAAAAGTTCGCATAGCAGAACTAATATCGCTAAACTGCATCAAAAAAATGATAAAAATATAAATTATGATGATAGCCCTGCTACGACTAAAGACTTTTGGGAAGATGCTCAAATATTTATGCCGCAGCATAAAGTGCATATTTCATTACGATTGGATGAAGACATTATTCATTATTTCAAAGAAGAAGGCAGAGGTTACCAATCCAGAATAAATGCGATTTTAAAATCTTATATAAATACGCATCCTCATAAATAAGGAAAACACATGAGCACACTTACTGCCATCTCCCCTTTAGAAGGGCGATATTTTGAAAAAGTAAACGATTTACGTCCTATCTTTAGCGAATACGGACTTATGAAATATCGTGTTCAAGTTGAAATACGCTGGCTGCAAATGCTAGCAGAACATGCTGCCTTGCCTGAAATTCCAAAGCTTAGCAAAAAAGCAAACCAAATCTTAGATAACATCATTACACAGTTTTCTGAAAAAGATGCGCTGCGTATTAAACAAATTGAAAGTGTTACCAATCATGATGTTAAAGCTGTTGAATATTTTATTAAAGAACATATCGCAGGAAATACTGAACTTGCCGCTATCAGTGAGTTTATTCACTTTGGCTGCACATCAGAAGATATTAATAATCTAGCTTATGCACTCATGTTACAAACTGCACGCACGCAATTTATTTTACCTGCGCTCGATGAGTTAATGATAATACTCAAAAATTTTGCACATACTTATGCAGATGTGGCTATGTTATCGAGAACCCATGGTCAACCCGCAACACCCACGACCGTAGGTAAAGAAATCGCAAACATCATTGCAAGATTAAACAGACAAATCGAACAAATCATTGCAACCCCTATACTCGGCAAACTCAATGGAGCATCGGGTAATTACAATGCGTTAGTTGCAGCGTATCCTGAAACAGATTGGCAAACTCTCAGTAAAAATTTTGTGACACAATTAGGCCTGGCCTGGAACCCATACACCACACAAATCGAACCACACGACTTTATTGCCGAATTATTTACGGTATTAGCACGCATCAATACCATATTGATAGGCTTTAATCGCGACATGTGGAGTTATATTTCACTGAATTATTTCAAACTCAAATCCGTAAGCCATGAAGTCGGATCGTCCACCATGCCGCACAAAATCAATCCTATCGATTTTGAAAATTCGGAAGGAAATTTAGGTCTAGCCAATGCTTTACTCGAACACATGGCAGCCAAATTACCTATTTCCCGCTGGCAGCGCGACCTTACTGATTCAACCGTATTGCGCAATATGGGAGTGGCCATTGCTCATTCCGTTTTAGCCTATCAAGCAACTTGTAAAGGTTTAAGCAAGCTAGAAGTTAATAATGAAGCAATTAGCGCTGATTTGGATAATCATTGGGAAGTTTTAGCAGAGGCGGTTCAAACCATCATGCGACGTTATGGAATAGAGCAACCGTATGAAAAATTAAAAACTTTTACACGTGGACAACATATCACTCGAGAACTTTTGCACAAGTTTATCGCTGACCTGGCATTACCTGAACATGTTAAACAAGATTTGTATAAAATGTCGCCATCAACCTACCTTGGATACGCCCCGAATTTAGCCAAAAGGGTATAATAATAAGATGAAATACAGAGCCGCGGCCCCGCATTCAGTGCGGGGTCGCGGCTCTGTAGTCATTCTCGCGATTTGGCTATCACAATGATGCTTATGAAGGGGAATGAGAGAAATGGCGCATTTTTATAATAGATTCTACAATCGCTTCCTCGACTGGCTGACCGCAGAACCCCCGCCAGTCGAAACCCCTCCTTGCGACTTCAATCGACTAAAATACGAAGTAAGACCCGGCGATGTGATACTTGTCGAAGGCCGCAGCCGCGTAAGCAGTGTCATTCGCATTATTACTCAAAGCTCCTGGACCCATGCTGCCATCTACATTGGACGTTTGCATGACATCGAAGATAGCCATTTACGTAAAATCGTTGCCACGCATATGAAAAAACGTGAAAACGTGCGCTTAGTAATCGAAGGTTTGCCAGGGCAAGGCATAGTCGTCACGCCGTTAAGCACCTATAGACATCATCATATTCGTATTTGCAGACCGATAGGCTTAACCCCTAGTGATGCAGAACTTGTCATCGCCTTTGTCATTAAAGCATTAGGCATGCCTTACAATGTCAGGCATTTGCTGGATCTTGCCAGATTTTTATTACCTTGGTCTATCCTGCCTAGACGCTGGGGTTCTGTCTTATTTCGAACTAGCACGGGTGAGGCCGACAGTGGTATATGCACTTCATTACTTGCTGAAGCTTACACATCTGTTAAATTTCCCATTTTACCTTATCTTAAAATTGATCATGAAACGATTGAACTGATTCATCGTAATCCCCATTTGATTACACCTAAGGATTTCGATTATTCGCCTTATTTTGAAATTATTAAATATCCTTTATTCGATCCCAACGAACCTTTGCCCTATTATCGAAGGCTTCCTTGGGCAAGTGAAGGCGAACCGCAACCAAACCCAGGTACCGCGAAAAAACACAAAGCATTTCTTGCCAATTTATTATCTGGAGACAGTGAAACACAAAAACCAAAAAAAGACGATGATCATTCTCACCCTGAAACTGATTAGAGGAGAGCAATATGTTAAGAACTATTATTGTATTGTTTTTATCCTTAATTTCCGCACTCTCTTATGCTTGGGTGTGTCCAAATAATTTCAATCAAATTGCAGTTGGTGATTCTGTCGAACAAGTCATTGCGGCTTGCGGCAAACCTGCTTCTGAAACAACCTCTGAAGCAGGTTACCGAGGGCCGCAAGAATGGCAATTTTTTGTTTCCATCCAAAAGCCACTAAATAATTCAGGCGCACTACCAGGAGCGAATCCCAGTGTGCGAATGTCGGTCGCATTTGTTAATAATAAAATAATCAATATCACAGTCCAAGGCACCAGCTTAGCAAGCACCAGCTTATGCGGACCAACGATTAGTGTGGGTGACAGTGATGAGGTTGTTAAGAAAAATTGCGGCAAACCTACATTCATACAAAAACAAGAAGGGTCAGACAATCAGAAGAAGATAGAAATTAGAGAATTTAAATATGATACCACTCCGCCGAATATATTAGTTTTTGAAAATGATATTTTAAAAGATAGAAAATAGCTCTTTGATAACTTCCTAGGAGTATGTTATTGTGCACACAAAATTTATAATAAACGCGAGGAGAATAGGATTTCCATGTTTCGCTCATCACCTGTTCAAGCATTAGATCCTGTAGATTTTGAATTAAGATTTAAAAAAAAACTCGATGACAGTAAAGCTATCGAGCCAGTTCCCCTCCGAGAAAGAAGTTATATCATAACCACCTATACCATCTCATCATTGGGACTTGGGCTTGGTTGTACGATTGGACCTTTATTAAAATTTGTTGCACCTTTAGCTATCGGCGGAGCTGGTTTGAAGATAGCCACTTTAGTGATGGCAGGGTTGGTCGGAGGAGCTGGTTTGCTTGCCGTAGCTTTAGCTTTTGTCGTACATAAACGCTATACAAAAGAGGCTATTGAAAAAGCAGGAAAACAGCTCAAACAAATTTCGGATAACAACGACGAACTTGCTAAACGAAGTCTTATGATAGATGAATGCCTCTATCAAGCATTTTCAATGTTATTATATATGAAATATGCTTCAGAAAAGCTTAAACGCGCGAGACTCCTATTAGATCCCGCAAGTTCACCTTCACCAACTGAAGATATGATAGAAAAAAGAATAAATAATTATATCAATTTTCTAGTCATTGACCCGAATCATCCTCATTTGCAGCAAATTAAAGATGATGAACGAAGAAGAAAATCTATTGGAAACGCAACGGATCGCCAAGAAACCATTAGAGACAGACTGATGGAAGCTTGCGATCAACTATTAAAAGGAAAGACTACGGTGAAAAACTATCAAGACACTCACATCGTAGAAATTCGTGATTGCTTTCCAAGTTTACGTCTCACTGCATCGAGAGCTAAAACCCCTACTGTCATGAATAAACCCGCTATTGGTTTTTCATTTTTAGGAACTTTTTCAGGGGTGATGGGGCTTTCTTATACAGCGATCACACTCATCTCTCTATTCACTACCATGACTATCACATTTCCACCGCTTTATCCTATTTTAGCGCTTTCTTTTACGGTAGCAACGATTACTGCTTATACCGCTTATAAAGCAAAAAAAGAAGAAGCTATTCGAATGGCTCAAATATCAAATCAAGAAAAACAATTAGCATATTACACTGAAGTCCAGCAATCGTTAAAAGATCAATATACCAAAGAACTGCAGCATTATGCCAAATACCAACCTGAGGTATTGCGTAATAACAAAACATTATCAAGATCCAAATCCATGTCAGAATTAAAACGGGTACCTAGCGTTAGAAACGGACTGTCCTTATTCAATGAAACCGCAAACTTTGACCCCACCTCCAATCATGATATACCTTCATTGGAACGCATTGCAGATACGTTACCGGAGGAAGATTTAACCTTCGAAGATCCTAGTGAAGTCAAAGAGCAAGGTGGGTATTATCCTTATTTTGCTTCGAGGTATTAAATCAAAGCAGGCTCAACATTGGAACATAACTTTGCTAACAATGCCACTTCAAATATTTTACCCACTTTCGCATCGACCGGAAAATACCAAAAGCGTTCGTCGGCAAAAGATTTGCATTTGACGGCATCTTTCTCTGTCATGATGATGGGTAATGCATCGTTAAATTGAAAATCACAAGAATTATAAAGATAATGATCAGGAAAAACATGTTCTATCACGTCAAATCCTTTCGCTCGTAATGCTGCAAAAAAACGTTGTGGGTGACCAATACCTGCTACAGCATGCACTTTTTTGTGGGTAAAGTCATGAAAAGATAGGCGAACCGATGTATCTGCCAGCGCAACAAGATTCTCCCCTACAAGCTGCATACTCAAGACACCTTCTTGCAGTACTTCTCCATGTTGTACTACAAAATCCACTTCTTTTAAACGTGATGGTGATTCCCGTAATGGGCCTGCGGGTAAAAAACAACGATTACCTAACTGACGTTTAGCATCTACTACCGCAATTTCAATGTCACGCGCTAAACGATAATGTTGTAGGCCATCATCGGTGATAACAACATCACAATCGTAATGGACAAGTAAATCTTTGACCGCCGCTACTCTATCCACACAAACGACAACAGGACACTGACTGCGCTTTTTTAACAAAACCGCCTCATCACCCACTAACGCAACTTCTGTTTCTGACGTTACTCGATAAGGTAAAACTTGTTTTTTTCCACCCACTCCGCGCGTCACAATCCCAGGATTAAAACCTTTTGACTTTAACAAATGCGCAAGCCAAATCACTAATGGTGTTTTACCTGTACCACCAGTGGTAATATTTCCCACTACCATAACCGGCACAGGAAAAATAAATGATCGCAAGATTTTGCGACGATAAAGAAAACGACGCAGCACAACCAATGATTTAAAAATCCAGGAGAAAGGTAATAATAAAATGGCTAAAATAGAGAGAGAACGACGATACCAAAAATCCATTAACTTACCACCTCGACATCTCTAAATTGCATTTTATATAATTTTGCATAAACTCCATCACGTTCTAATAAATCCACATGACTGCCCACTTCAACCATGACACCTTGATCCATCACAATAATTTTATCTGCATGCTCAACCGTTGATAACCTATGTGCAATCACAAGCGTCGTGCGTTTACGCATTAAGACTTCAAGCGCTGCTTGAATATAGCGCTCAGATTCAGTATCTAAAGCAGAAGTTGCTTCATCTAAAATTAAAATAGGAGCATCTTTTAAAATAGCACGGGCAATCGCAATACGCTGCCGTTGACCGCCAGAAAGTAATACGCCATTTTCGCCTACTAATGTATGAATCCCTTGCGGCAGGTCGCGAATAAAATCCATCGCATAGGCTGCTTCCGCTGCTGCATAAATTTCATTTTCATTGACTTCATCCAGACGACCGTAAGCAATATTATGTGCAATCGTATCATTAAATAACACAACATGTTGCGATACCAACGCAAATTGACGACGCAAATCTGCTAAACGATAATCTTGAATAGAATAATCATCTAAAAAAATCTCTCCTGAATAATTTGTATAAAACCTTGGGAGAATATTTACTAACGTTGATTTACCACTGCCGGAACGGCCCACTAACGCCACCACCTCACCCAGGTGAATAGTAAAATGAATATCATTTAATACTGATTTATTATCTTCATAAGCAAAACCCACATGCGAAAATTCAATTTTACCTTTAGCACGCTGAATGGTTTTGGTACCACGATCATCTTCCGGTTTTTCATCCATCAGTTCAAATACCGTCTGTGCACCCGCCAAACCTCGATATAATTTATTTTGCATGGAGGTTAAATCTTTCATGGGTTTTAATAATGCCAACATCGCTGCAATAATCGCCACAAAACCACCCGGTGTTAGCATGGATGCAGAAATATCTAAGGTTGCAATATAAACAGTGACCGATAGAGCCATGGCTGCTAATAATTGTACGCCAGATACACTCCATGCACGTGCTGCCACGACCTTCATTTCACGCTGCCGGTTTTCTTTGGCGGCTTGATTGAACTTCGCTACTTCACTTGCTTGACCATCAAAAGCACGCACAACTTTATAACCAATGATATTTTCTTCTGTGCGATGAGCTAACGTTGCAATCGAGTCTTGTATTCTTAAACTCAAACGTCTTACACGTAAACTAGTGATACGCATCACAATCATAATCAAAGGAATAATAATGAAATACATCAAGGACAATTTCCAACTGATGGAAAACATCACGATAAGCAAGCCAATAATATAACAACTGGATTGTATGGCTGAGGTAATCACATCTGCGCTGGAATTTGCAATTTGCTCTACACTATATAAAAGCACCGACTGAACCTGGCCAGTCGTCGAATTATCATAAAAGCGTGCTGGCAAACGTTGCAAATGCACAAACAAATCTTGCCGTAAACTCATGATCACATTACGTGAAACATAGGCAATAAAATAATTCGAAAAAAATGTCGCAACGCCGCGTAAGGCAAAGGCTACTAACACCAAAATGGGCGCCCATTTAAGAAATTCACTGTTTTTTTTCACTAGCCCTTCATTGAGTAAGGGCTTTAAAAAATAAACAAACCAGGAATCAATGCCTGAATACAAAATACTGCCCAGCATGGCTAAGATCAAATATGGCCAATAATTGCGCACATATTTAAATAATCGCGAATATACCACAGCAGCATTAACAATAGTTTTTGGCTTGGAATCTAGCATAAGTCTTTGTATGTTATTTGAATTGATGAATTATAACATAGATTCAGCCTTGTTGCATAAATCAGAATTTATGCAACATCAAGGACTGGAACGATTCGAAATTTTTTGTAGTGCTATATTTAAAAGAAAAGGGGTAGCATGCGGCATAGTATAATATTCGCCATTTGCATCCTTCCCATCAAAAGCTAGATGTTCGCCATTTTCAATTTTTTTACCCTTGCCTAATAAAATACAACAGGCAGCGCCAAACATAGAATGCGAGAACATAATGATTTTTTTGTTTGGATACTTCTCGTTTAATTCCATAAGTATGCAATGCGCTCTTTGTAACAAATCACAAAAGCTTTCTCCTGGCTCACGCGAATCATTATTGATCGATTTTATGAGTGCATTTTGACTTTTATAAAATGAATGACAGAGATCAGCAGGGTCCAGATCACACACTCGCCGATTGTCCCATGATCCAAATGACATTTCTCGTATTCCATGATGAGAAATATAAATATCTTGGAAATTATTTCTTGTCACGAAAGGCAGGCCGGTGTCTTTTGCTCGTAACAAAGGACTATGTAATATGATATCAGGAACCCAATTATTTTTTAATAATTCATCTTCTAATTTAGTTGCAGCTTCTTCAGCCTGCAATTTTCCTAAGTCGGTTAATTGATTAATTTCGGTATCCACATTACCTTGAAAAATACGCTGATCCATGTTTTTAGTGGCTGACTTTACCAAAGAAAATGCTATCTTTCCTTCAGCAGTACTTTGGCCACAATTACCAAACGTTTCACCGTGACGAACAAAAACGAGTTCAAAATTTAATTTTAGTGGTTTAAAATTTTTTTCATAGAAAATATGTCCTGTTTTAACATTGAGGACAATTCCCAAAGACTGCAATGTTTTATGATGTTTCATATCAGTTTCCGATAAATAATCTTTAAATAGCTTCGTATGATGTGTTTGCATTATCTGTTTCCATAATTATAGTTTTGTGCTTGAGGTTCTGATGATGTTTCTGCCGTCGACAATTTATTTGGATTCGAAAAAAATAATGATTTCATAAAATTTTTTCCTAGTTTTATTTTTGAAATAAACAAGGATGAAATTGGCACAATAGTTTTTTCCAACGTATCATCATTTTTTTTAATGGGCAATGTTTCCATAACTTGAGTTATGGACAACTCATTATTGCTCACTAAAGACAAAGGTCTTTTGTCTTTTTTATGAACTTCATACAAACGTTCCAACGCAGCGATATTTTTTAAAATAGCAGTCACCCATTCCGTATCGCCGCTTCCGTTCAGACCTTTAAAATGGCCGCTACTAAAAGCACCCTCGTAACGTAAAACATCTTCGTACGATTTATTTTTTTGGTAAATTTCACAGATTTTTTTACAATCGGGATTAGATGGATCTATTTTTTTCACGGCATATAAAATGGCGGCTGCAATTCCAAGCGCCAATCCAGAGGGTAAAATATTTAAATTATGATGTTGCTGAATTTCCAGAGTACCGCGCAAACGTTCGCCGGCATTAATTTTACGTAAAGGGTCACGCGCTACACGCAGAACAGGATCATCAACACTTTCCTCACATCGTGTAAAAAATAATTTTTTGAAGAAAAGCAATTCATCATGAGTTAAATCAGGATATTCCGCAATGAGCGCCGTGGCAATTTCCTGATCCATCGTATTTTCAATAAATTGTTTCATACCGGGATAATTGATCGCTTTAGCAATCGTTTTACAACCTAGCAGTCCGCCTAGCCATGCGATGATGGCATGGGGACCATTAATATATTTGTTTTTTATAGCATCAAGTTGTTGAAGATTATTAACTGATTTAATCGCTGGAAAATGTGATAACTCCTCTATCTCACTGGGTGCATATAAGGCAAAGCTTTTTTCTGCATTAAAAAGACGAATTTTTAAATTAAGCTCATTAACCGCCATCGCCAGTTTTTCAGGTTGTTCTAGCATAGAATTCACTTGATGATTTAACCATGTGGCATCAACGAAATCTATACTCCAACAATTCAATAAATGACGTTTTAATTGATCTTTGATGTCTTGTTCAGGAATTTTTGTCACAATTCTGTCGACTACAGTTGGAATAAATTTGACGGATTGACAGATTTTTTTTGCTTCTGCTGAATATTTTAATAAAGTATTAATTTCCTCTTTCACCATTTTTCTAACAAACTCGGCACAATTAGGTAAATTCATTAAGACTAGAATTTTCAATTCTTTTTGATGGGTACGATAACGCTCAATCAACCCTTGGGCAACAGCTTTGACTGAATCTTTCATTGCACCAGGTGTTAAGCATATTGCTAATATGGAAGCATCTTTATATAAATTGACGACATTATCAAATTTTCTAGAAATAATCGTCACATTCGGAATATGTGTTAATTTACTGGCAACAGAACTGTGCTGCAACCATAGCTGATTGGCACTATTCACTATTTTCTTCAAAAATTTATCGTTGGATGTTGCAACAATTTTGTATTTAAATGAACTTTTTGATGCTACATCAGCCATTAATCCAAGGCCAATGTTACCTCCACCATGAATCGCAAAAATTTCTTTACTATTTTTTTTCGCACTTTGTGGATGCATAACTTATTCCTCATCATGATTTGTGTAAAATTATTCTAGGCGTGTTTGCTCTAACTTGACAAGGTAAGCTAAGGTTGATTATAGTCAATTTAAATTTGACTCATAGGCGGCTCATGAACAAATTAAAACACATGAAAACATTTATGTTAATTGTTGAAGAAGGAAGTATCGTTGCAGCTGCAAATGTTTTAGGGATTACTAAAGCCGCTGCCAGCAAACAATTAATTGATCTCGAAACCCGTTTGAATACACAGTTACTTTCTCGTAACACACGTATGCACAAATTAACAGATACTGGCAGATTATTTTATGAATCGTTAAAAAAAGTTTTTGCGGCTATCATGGAAGCTGAATCCGTTGTAGATGACTCTTATGAACAACCCATAGGTACATTGAGAATTACCAGCAACAGGAATTTTGGTGAAAAATATATTGTAAGCAATCTTAATGAATTTATAGCATTATATCCGGATTTAAAAATTGATCTTGAGTTAGCGGATCGATTTCCTAATCTTCAAAAAGAAGACATCGATATTTTGTGTGGAATTGAATATGAAGGTCCTGACCAATATGTGCGAAGAAAGATTTTTTCAGCATCCCATGTTTTATGTGCTTCGCCAGACTATCTTGCACGTTTTGGTACTCCAAAAAAACCGGAAGACTTGCACCGTCACCGTTATATTACTCATTCCTCACGCAATCCAGATAACCTCTTAATATTTTCTAATAATCAGGAAGTTTACCTGGATTTTCATTTGCGTTTAAATGATGCGCGAATGATGCTGGAATGTGCTCTACAAGGAATCGGTTTTATCAAGATTTTTAATTATCACATTGAAGAAGCCATCCATTCAGGCAGGTTAGTTGAAATCCTCAAGCCTTATCGTGAACCCGAAAAAGCTATATATATTTATTACCAACAACAAACATTTTTGCAAAAGAAAATTCGCGTGTTTCTGGATTTTTTATATAAAAAAATTCCCACTAAAAATAAAAGCTCAAGTAAAAAAAGTCTTGAGCTTTGCTAGCACGGAATTAACTCATTTAATAGGCGTTCCTATGGGTATATAATCACTATTAGATAACCCACTCACATAAAGCATTTTCTCGTCGGGATTTTTATTTTGCATGAAATTAGCTATGTATTGACCGGCTCCTTCTAGTGAATTTGACGTCACTAAGGCCAATGCTTCAAGCCATGCCCCATAAAAAATTTTAGGCATACTCGCTTCTATTTTTTCTTTATTAGAATGGATATATTGGGATCGTACGGAATCCAAATATCTTTGTATTAATTTTTTTGACTGCCCTTCAAGAGTATTAATTCCTAATCCACCTAATTTTCTAACAATAAATTGATTTAAGAGATTATCCAGTTGCGGGTTGTGTTCTTGTTTCAATACATCAATGATATCTGGAATATATATTTTTTCTAATTCCCTGGATTTAAAAGCAAGCTCAAGTTTAAGCCCAACACTCACGTAAGGATCAAGCTTGACTTCTTGACTGTTAAAAATCATATTAATCTTATTTACATGAGCAAAAACCACATCACTATTATTAAGTTGAGTGAAACCTCTTATAGCTATACTTGCGTCATTGGCTGATAATTTTGTATCTAATAATTGTGTATAAAACTTTTGTAAAATCTTTTTTTCATTCGGATTTTTTTCCAACCAAGAATATTTTTGATATAGGGTGAGGGTCGATCGCAGCAGCATACTCTTGGTTTTGTTATCATCCATTTTGAAGTATTGTTCTACGAAGAAAGGCAGCATCTCTGCTTTTCCTATAAAACCTAATTTATCTATCAATAAGGTTCTTTTTTCAGAACTTAAAGATGAGTCTTGAGCAAATTTCCAAGTGGCTTTAATCTCTTCATCTGATATGTTATCAATAGGTGCATTGATAATCATCATAAAATCTTCCAGGCTCATTTCAGAAATTTTTTGAACTGTCATAGAGGCCAGCTTATGTGTAGAAGATTTTGTAACTTTTTTAGATATACTTAAGCCAGGGTGCTCATCTGGATTTACGCGTGGAAATGCATTAAATACCTTAGTAGGCAATATTGCATCGCCATCTGGTATTATATTAATACCTATTCCTCCCTTATAAATATAATCCACAAATGTATCACATCTAAAGATTGCACAGGATGTTGGAGTGCCCACTTTATATTGGGCAGTTGAAGTATAGATGGGACAAAATGCCATTTGAGAAACGCCTTCACGTAGGATTTTCAGGGCGTTATTTTCTTTTTGACTCTCTGTTCCTGGAATGAGACCCCATCTGCTACCCCAATATTTAGATCTAGATTTAAAATCTTTAATAGTATTTATTTGAATAACAGCGTTTTCTTTTAACACTTCAATGACTTGAAGGGCAGGTGTTTGAGGAAGAGGGTAGGCAACATGTCCAATCCATCCCATTCCAGGTACATCTAAATCTCTTCCCAAAACTTCACCAGGCGCTGTCCCATAATCCGTCGGCTTATAAACAGCAGTCAAGATTCCTGTTAGATTTTTATCATCCAATGGCCAAACAGATGCATGGATATAATAAAGTTCTTCATTTTGGTAAACAGCTGGAATAATGCAAGGTGTGCCAAATCCACATATATTACCGTTAAACGAAACGATATTATTCTTATAATCCATGTTGAAGCCATTAGTTGTGAGAGAAATTGTTGCATCGGGAATATTTCCCAGATCAAAACAATTCAGTTTATGATCATAATTCAAATAATAGGTATAACCATTAATAGTAAATTTGGGATAATATGGCCTTCCCCAATCACTTGTGTTTTCATAACAAAATCGAACGTTTGCTGCATTCGCACTTAATGAAAATAGAATTAATGCGATTGAAGTACTTGTTGTTAAATTTTTTTTTGATAGCATAGTATCACACCTTATATTCAGCTGATAATGTACCAGACACTTTATTATTTTCGACTGAAACAAATGCAGTTAACGTTGTAAGTGATCCCGATTGCATTAAAGGAATGGTGCAGGGATTTTCATTTCCGCATAACATTCCATTGTAATTTAAATCAAAGCCATTTGTGAATAAGACAACAAATTTTTTCCCTATAGGTTTGATATCCCAGCAATAGATAGAATGCGTATAGTTATAATAATATAACAATGAATCTACCGTAAATTGCGGATAGGAATAATTGTTGTTATTAACACAAAATTTAACGATTCCAGCATTCGCAATCAAGGGCCAAGCGATTAACATATGACATAGAAGCTTTTTTAACATACTTAATATATCCTTTTAAAAGTACTTTTGAGAAGCTGATGAATTTTATATTGCGTGAACTAGAGTTTGATATACGTATTAAATACTGACAGGCTAGATATTATGATCATCAAAATGGCGTAAATCTTGTTTTTGATTAAAATATTTGACGTCATGACACATGGTAAGTTAAATTACCAAAATATATTTTAACATTTGCACATTTATTGCGCTACGAGATTTCAAGATGAGTTGTAATAATCATATAAATATCACATCCCTCAATGCATTATCTATTTTAAGCCAATTACCAGGATACGTTGTATGCGTAGATAACTCACATAGGGTTAATTATTATTGCAATGACCGCTATTCTCATATCGCGGGATTTGATAAAACAGATGACATTTTAGGCAGTAAGCCTGATGAATTACGATGTAGGGCTGCCGAATGTGCTGATACTTTTATTAAACAAAATAATCAGGTGATGGATGAACGCGCCACTTTAAAAATTATCGACATTCATCCTTATCGCAATGATGAAATCAAAATCTTCTTAACTTACAAAACACCTATTTTAGATCATAATAAAAATGCGCTCGGTGTTATATGTCACGCAAATGAAATAACACAGCATAACTTATTAAACATTACTTCTACACTGATTGAGGCAGATAAAAAATATCACTATAACAACAATAAAAATCAAAGAAGCTATAATATTTCAAATAAATTCGAAAAATCAGAATTAACCCCTAGAGAAATGGAATGTTTGTTTTATCTTATAAGAGGAAAAACTGCAAAAAAAATCGCATTGATCTTATCAATCTCACCTAGAACCGTCGAGAGTCATATTGCGAATATAAAAGCTAAATTAAATTGCGAAACCAAGTCGGATTTAATCGATAAATCCATTGATAATAAATTTATTAATTATATACCTGAAAGCATTCTAATGGATGCAAATGTCAACGAGTCTATTATTATCGAAGTGATGTCAGGCTGTTAGCCAAGTCAGCACCCCCCGCCCCGCAGCTTTCCCCGTTGCTAAGCAAGCCGTAAGCAAATAACCGCCTGTAGGTGCCTCCCAATCTAACATTTCACCCGCGCAAAAAACACCAGGTAATTTATGCAGCATCAAATTAGCATCCAGTTCTGCAAAAGAAATACCACCTGAGCTGCTGATAGCAGTCGTGATAGGAAGAGGTGCGTTAAGAGGGATAGGCAATACTTTAATAGTATCTGCCAGTTTTTCTATATCGTTTAAATTTTCTTTTGCAATAAATTCATAAAGCAAACCTATTTTGATTCCTGGTAAGCCTATGGTTTTTTTAATATGACTAGTCATCGTGCGTGAACCGCGTGGACGCATAAGCGCTGCCATTAATTTTTCTTTCGACCAATCAGGCGCAAGATCTAGCGTCAGTGTCGCGCTGCCTTTTGTTAGTATTTCGTCTCTCAGTTTATCAGAAGCGCTATAAATAAGACTTCCTTCCACACCATTTTTGGTTACAACAAATTCACCTTGTTGTTTGAAATTTTTAAATGATAATACGACAGACTTAATAGGCTGCCCTTGAAATTTCTCACTAAAAGGGGCTGACCAATTCACAGTAAATCCGCAATTTGCAGGTTGAAAAGGTTTAATAGCTACGCCTTCTTTCTCCAACCAAGTAACCCAATCGCCGCGTGAGCCAAGTTTAGGCCAGCTTGCACCACCCAGAGCAAGAATCGTGGCATCCGTTTTGAGTTCTATTTTTCCTTGAGGAGAGTCGAACACAAGCAAATCGTTATGCCAACCTATCCAACGATGACGTGTATGAAACGTTACGCCATTTTGTTGCAAGCGTTGTAACCAGGCACGCAATAATGGACTTGCTTTCATTTCTTTGGGAAAAACACGACCCGAGGAACCTATAAACGTTTCAATACCAAGTCCGCTCACCCATGCACGTAGATCATTTGGTGTGAACTGATTAAGATAGGGCATAAGATTATGTTGTTTATTGCCAAAACGTGTTACAAAAAGTGGGTAAGGTTCTGAATGGGTAATATTAAGCCCACTTTTTCCCGCCATTAAAAACTTGCGGGCTAGAGAAGGCATAAGATCATAAACATCAACTTTTACAAAATGTTGGCTTAATATTTCTGCGGCCATTAAACCTGAAGGGCCGCCGCCGATAATTGCGATTGATTTTTTCATACCTCTCCTCTAATAAATAAAGGGCATAAATTAACATAAAATGTACAAGATTTATACTAAAGTAAATTTTTTTTAACTATTTGATTTCTTTTATCTTTTTTTTGCACTTGTCCTTCTTTACATAACGGTTTACCATTTTTCAAACTTATTCAAATGGATATCTTATGCAAACCTTAATATCACTTATCGAATCAGGCTTCGAAAACAGGGCTGCTATTACCCCCCAAACCGTACCGAATGATCTTCAAAATGCCATTACTGATGCGATTACCTTATTAGACGCTGGCAAAGCCAGAATCGCTGAAAAAATCAATGGGCAATGGCAAATTAATCAATGGCTTAAAAAAGCTGTATTACTTTATTTTAGAACACATGATAACCAGGTCATAGACGGTGGATTTACCTCCTATTACGATAAAGTGGCGCTTAAATTTAATAAAGAAAACATCGCCCATTCAGGTGCAAGAATAGTACCACCTGCAGTCGTCAGAAAAGGGGCGTATATTGCTCCCAATACCATTTTGATGCCTTCCTATGTCAATATTGGCGCATACGTTGATTCAGGCACCATGGTGGATACCTGGGCAACTGTGGGGTCTTGTGCGCAAATAGGTAAAAACGTGCATCTTTCCGGAGGTGTTGGCATTGGCGGTGTGCTAGAACCCCTGCAAGCGAATCCTACGATTATTGAAGATAACTGTTTTATTGGCGCACGTTCTGAAATAGTGGAAGGTGTGATTGTTGAAGAAGGTTCGGTTATTTCCATGGGTGTTTATATTGGGCAAAGCACTCGCATTTATAATCGTGCCACTGGCGAGATTTCTTATGGACGCATTCCTGCAGGATCAGTCGTTGTATCTGGAAATTTACCTGGTCATAATGGAAAATACAGTCTGTATTGTGCGGTGATTGTAAAACAGGTGGATGCAAAAACCCGTGAAAAAGTAGGAATCAATGAATTATTACGCAACATTGACGTCTAAGGAAAGACTATGTCTGCCACATTATCGCTTACCCAAAAATTAATTCGCTGTGAATCGGTCACACCGCATGATGGCGGCTGTCAGGAACTTATCGCTGAACGCTTGAAACGTTTGAACTTTCGTAGTGAACCCATGAAGTTTCATGATGTCAAAAATCTTTGGGCACGCCATGGAACAACTTCCCCTTTGGTAGTTTTTGCAGGTCATACCGATGTGGTACCGCCGGGCCCGCTTGATGCTTGGCAATCCCCTCCTTTTGAACCTAGTGTACGGGATGGGTTTTTATATGGACGCGGTGCTGCCGATATGAAAAGCGGTTTGGCTGCAATGATTGTGGCCGCAGAAAATTTTATTCAAAAAAATCCGTCATATAAAGGATCCATTGCATTTCTTATCACAAGTGATGAAGAAGGTCATAGCATTAATGGCACAAAAAAAGTAGTTGAAGCGCTCGTCAATCGCAATGAAAAAATGGATTATTGCATCATTGGTGAAGCAAGTTCCGATAAATTATTGGGTGATCAAATACGCATTGGCAGACGTGGATCGTTACATGGCAAATTAACTCTTTTGGGCAAACAAGGCCATGTAGCATTTCCAGATAAAGCAATTAATCCTATTCATAAAATAGCTCCTGTTATCCAAGCACTCGCTTCAACCACATGGGATGAAGGCAATGATTATTTTCCGCCTACTACTTTTCAAATTTCAAATATCCATTCAGGAACAGGTGCTGCGAATGTGATACCTGGCACGCTAGAACTTGCTTTTAATTTTCGTTTTGGCACAGCATCAAGTGCTGAAGATTTAGAAAAACGTGTGATTCAACTATTAGAAAAACATGAATTGCAATTCGACTTACAATGGGACCTATCCAGTCAACCTTTTTTAACGAAGCAGGGAAAATTGATAGACTGTGTTAAAAAATCGATACAAGAACTGACTAAGCTTGATCCTGTGCTGTGCACTGGCGGCGGCACATCCGACGGGCGTTTTATTGCACCTACAGGCACAGAAGTTATTGAACTTGGGCCATGTAATGAAACCGTTCATCAAGTCAATGAATGTGTCAATGTTGATGATTTAGACTTACTCACACAAATTTATGAGCGTATTTTAGAAAATTTATTTCTTACGGCATAGGAAGGAATACATGACGTATGATGCACTTATCATAGGCGCAGGACCTGCAGGTGCGACAACCGCTTTACTGCTAGCTCAAGCTGGCTGGTCTGTCGCTATCGTTGAAAAAAAAGTATTTCCACGTCGTAAAGTTTGCGGCGAATTTATTTCAGCGACCAGCTTACCTCTTCTACACAAACTTGGGATAGCAGAACTTTATCTTGCAGAAGGCGGCCCGCCAGTAACCCAAGTCGGTTTATTCGTGGGTGATACGATACTCACATCTGCCATGCCTTCTACAGGTAAATGGGGACGAGCTTTTGGCCGCGAACATCTTGATACCGCTCTTCTTAATCAAGCTGTCAAAGCTGGAGCCAAATTGTTACAACCTCATGATGTGAAAAAAGTTTCAGCACGCCTTATTATTAGAGCAGACGGGTCATGGGAAGGAAACATTAAACAAAAACATAAACCTTCTGATCTTTTGGCATTTAAAGCGCATTTCACGAATACTGAGCTTGCTGCTGATTTAATGCCGTTATTAGCATTTCCTGGAGGATATGGCGGTCTTGTGCATACCGATCATGGAAAAGTTACGCTTTCTTGCTGCATTCGTCGTGATAGATTGCAAAAAATCAGGCAAATTTACGCTGGACTACAGGCCGGTGAAGCCGTTTTACAACATATCATGGCCAATTGTCTTGGTGCTCGAAACGTTCTTTTGCATGCCAAACGTGAGGGAAGCTGGCTTTCGGCAGGACCCATTCGACCAGGCATTCGGCCGCGTTATGCCGACGGTGTTTTTTATGTAGGAAATAGAGCTGGCGAAGCACATCCTATCGTCGCTGAAGGCATCAGCATGGCCATGCAATCTGCATGGTTACTTTCCCAATTATTAATTAATCAAAAAGATGTGGCGGAAGTAGGAAAAAATTATAGCAAACAATGGAAGACGCATTTTGCAAAACGTATTTATGCAGCAGCATGCTTTGCCCAACTTGCGGTACGGCCGTGGACAGCATCGATACTATTACCTTTATTGAAATGCTTTCCAGGCATTTTAACTTTTGGGGCTAGGTTAAGCGGCAAGATTCATGCCATTAATGCCAATTTGCATTCGTAACATAATGAATCTACTACATTATACAAATATTGTATAAAAAATGCATGATAAATAATTGCGCTTTATGAGCATATATTATACAATTCAGAACAATTATTAACCCTTATGTTTAAGACCACCAGGTAACTGCTAATGCCAAATCCAATTGACGATTTATTTCCTGATCTTGATAGGCATCATCCGGATTGTTCCGATGTAACCGATGCAGAATTGTCCAACGCGATTCTTAGCCATTGGCCGATTAAGGAAGGTGTGTCAACTATTCCATACAGTTTGTCTGAGACTCCTTTCTGGGCCTCCCTGGTATTTCCCATGTCAGTAAGCTCTTATTTACCTGAAAAAGTTACTCTCGACACGAAGAAACTTATGAAGGAAAGAATACGCTTTGGCTTTGATAAATGGACAAATGCAAGTAATGGTACTCTACAATTCGTAGAAGATAACAATATTAATCCATATTCTCCTGGTATATTTTTTTATGTCGGAGGAAGTGAACAGCATTTTAAAGAAACTTCAGATAATACTAAGGGAGCATTTACGGTACGGAGACTTGGATTTGATGGCAAATTTATTCAGTCCTATATTTTTTTTCCCAATGACCAGTGGTTTTGGAATACTTCCCAAATAGAGGATAACGATCCTGCTTGGACAATAAATACGCCTGAACATGAACAAGGACATGCTTTAGGTTTTAATCATTTACATGAGTATGCAGACATACAAAGTAAATTACAAAATACACCCGATGGCGTGTATTGCTCTGTCATGCCATACCCCGATTTAATTTCAACATACAATAGTATGTGTCAAACCCATTGCGAACCAAACTATGCCGTATATCCTGCTGCATTAGATTCACGAATGATACAGCTCACTCATCATCTTTCTATAAATTATTTTGCGAAAGAAATGATAATTTCATATGGAATCAATTTTGTAGATGCGTTTTTTATACCTATTTTCATCATAGGCTCTTATAATATCACAGCCTCATTTGTTTCAAATCTTACACCGTATCGAAATAAAAACATTATACCCGAAAAAATAGCTTATTTTATTGCAGATAGCGGATTAACATCTGGATTAATATACCTCAACTTTCCTATGTGGGTACCCGGTTTGTATGTGGCAACTTCATTGACAAAATTTATTCCTGAAAAATATTATGATAAAATGCCTACCCCAGCTAAAAAATTATTAATAAGTCATTATAATTTCTATACCTTGTTTACCTCTATAGCATATATTCAAAATTACAGTTTTTTTGCCATTTTACTTACTGCAGGATTATCATCAGGAGCGATACGACTAGGAGTATGGCTAACGAATGGAAGTCACAATATTATCGGCAAAAAGTTAGCGGCTATTTGCAATAAAATTCCTCAAGCAATAACTTCACGTAATCAAAAAGCATCACAACAAGAGCAAAGAGATGTAAATTCACCAGAGGAAAAATCAATAAATGTCACAGAAAATAAACCTGAAGAACCTGATTTGATTAATTCCGGCAGATGCACATTATTTCACTCAAAACCATCCCGTCCTACACCAACCTGTGGACGATTAATGAATTGGCTATGTAGAAAAACATATCAGCCAGTAGTTGCGGATAATGATATAGAAAATAACGTCAAGTCCTTGTCCTTAGCAACCTATACTTAACATCATCGCTTCAATCGTTAACCCTGGGCCAAATGCGCAGCTAAAAATAGTTTTATCATGATCTTGCTCAAATACAGCATCCCATATTTTCTTAAGCACAAATAAAACAGTTGGTGATGACATATTTCCATAATTTCTTAATACATCGTAGGCATATTTATTATCTTCCGCAGTGATATTTAACGCTGCTTCACATGCCTCGAGTATCTTTACACCTCCTGGATGTATGGCATAAAAATCAATATCGGATAAGTTCCATTCTGTTTGCTGTAATAACACTTTCGTGAAATCAGCAATACCTGATTGAATGGCTTGCGGCACATAAGTACTCAAATCAATATCAAAACCAAAATCGGCAATACGCCAAGCCATTTCCTGACTTGTTTGCGGCAATATATCGCAATGAAATGAATTAATGCTAAAACATTTTTTGTGATTAGGTGTCGCTTCAATGATAACAGCCGCCGCCCCATCGGCAAAAATGGCATTTGAAATAAGATTGGTTGTCGTGAATTCTTTCTGAAAATGAATAGAACATAATTCTACACATACCAACAATACTTTTGCATTTGGATCGGCTTTGCAAATGGATTCTGCCACTTTCAACCCATTGAATGCGCCGTAACAACCCATAAAATTAATAGTAGTGCGTTTAACATGAGTATTAAGAGAGAATTCTCGAACTATATCAATATCAATGCCAGGTGCATACATACCAGTACAGCTTACTGTAATAAGATGTGTTATTTCATCTTTAGAAACATCAGTCGATGCTGCAAAACACTGCTTGATGGCTTCCACTGCTACTGGTAATGCATTATCTTTGTAGAATTTCATTCTCGCCCCAGTGGATGGAAAAATATCCTCAGGGTTATTTGGAAAAAATTCAAAACTTCCAAGTTTTTTACAATAATCACTTAAGACACTGTGTCTATAGTGTATACCCGATGCTTTATAGATAGCTTTTAATAGTCGTCTCTCTGCAGGTTTTAAATGCAATGCATCGGATACGAGTTCAGCCGAATCAAGTTGTGTATTCCTAAACGGAGGATTTGCAATGCCTATAGCAGTAATAGCTGTGCTCATGGTGCCCTCAATAAAATTACTTGCCAACGAAATGGAAAACACCATCTTATTTCATAATGCGATATCCCTGCTTTTTGCAATAATAATCGCCATTCCGCACGGGTAAATCCTCTTCGGATAGAAATAAGCCCATCATGCGTAATCAGTCTGTTTCTAAAAAGCCATGGACTGATAAGAGCATATAAATAATAAGCGATGCGATGTCGATGTAAATCATTAATAATAACAGCACGACGCACGCCTTTTAGCAAGTCTTGCATAAACACTACCAACTCTTCATCATTTAAATGATGACATACCATCGTTGCTAAAATAATATCAAAACCACTCTCAGATAGTTGAGGTCTAAGTTGGGTTTGTAAATGGAATGAAATGTTATTATTTTTCCATGCCAAACACTCTTGTTGCGCAAGATGAATGGCCTCAGATGAAATATCGGTGCCCGTTAACTGCATTCGAGGAAAATATTTATTTAAATGTAATAAAAATAAACCTCCCCCACAACCGATGTCCAATAAGGTAGATGCACCGGAAAATTTTTTAAGAAGTTTGACGGTAGAATGAAAAAAACCAAAAACCTTATTCACTCGGAACAACATTTTCATACAATGAACGTATTCATCTGCTGTGTAATAATCCGAGCCTAGGTCTAGAAGTTCTTTTTCCTTAGAACGATAGCGCAAGATAAATCCCTATCTATTATCTATAAATAGTAGAGCTTATATGACTTAAGGAATCATAATCAAGGAAATATTTTTGCAAAAAAATTGGCCAAACAAAAGGATTGCGTCCTAAGGCATTCTGGTTTAATCTTACGCTCCCACATGAGGAGAGATGTCCGAGCGGTTTAAGGAGCACGCCTGGAAAGTGTGTGTACGCTTAACGGCGTACCGAGGGTTCGAATCCCTCTCTCTCCGCCATCGAAAACGCACTGGATAAAAACTTTTTTCCCGGATGAATCAGAAGCTAATACTGCTTTTAACTCGATTATAACTCATTGATTAATAATATTTCTTATATCTTAAGGTTTTGTTAATCTTACTTCTGTATAATATTTAATCTGATTAATCAAGCACGGTAATGAATTATGCCACGAAACGAATCTGAAACAGAATTAGCAGATTTCACGCCCCCAAAACCACCTGAGCAATCTCCCGAAGAAAAAGAGAGGGAAATTACAGAATCTATTGTAAAAAAATGTGACATAACTAAAACAAAATTAATGCTGGAACAACTTCAGGCAGCTTATGCAGATGCCTGCTCCACATTAGAAAAATTACGCGACTTTTATGATCCACAAATAATGGCCTTGGCTCTAAAAGAATTAAATCAGATACATCAACAAACCACAGAACTTGCTATGGCTTATTCTTCAAAAAACCTTAGTCCCGACCAACAAAAAAATTTATTAGAATCATTATCTAACTCTTATAAATCGTTTATTCAACCCCACAACATTAATTTGCTTTATACAGAGGCAAGAACACTACTGCAACAGTGTGGCAAAAAACATTGCCGCCAAACGAAAGAAGCACCGGAGCATAGAGAAGAACTTGAAGCTATTTATAAACCCGTTAACGATGCCAAGTCGGAATTGAATGAATCGGAAGCCAACGACATTATAGAAAAAATTAAATCCTTTATTGCTCAACAAAAAAAGAATTTAGAAATGCCTTATCCAGATCAATATCATAGGAGTCGGATGGATTGTTTAATTGAAAAAGTACTCGATGACTTAGGAAAAAAACTAAATCAAGAGGAAATGAAGGAAACTTTTAAAAGTTACTGCTTATTTCCTAGTAAGCAACAAAGATTTTTTTGTGGCGGCCCTCACTATGAAATCCTTGCTTTACGCATACACACGATAAAAAATATCATTGGCTTAATTGATCAATTAGCCATTACTACCAAAGATGAATCTCGGCGAGATAAAGGCTTTGCAACGTTATTGGACAAGCTAGACAAAGAGACTTATGCACGGACGCAAGACCTATCTATTTTGCCAAATTTAGAAAAAAAATTAACCATAGAATTAAACCGCGCAAAAAACATTGCTGAAATCAAACCGGTTTCGAAATCCTGGTTTAGTTTTCTCTCCCCGAAAAAAGAAAATCCGCAGGCTGACAAACCTGTCGCTTTTCACTTTGGTCCATCGAATCCGATTAGCTAAATGCAAACACCAGCAAAAATACAAAAGCTATAATTGCCGTAAGCCCATGACCAATGGCCATCCATTTGGGTACGGAGTTGCCGGTCTATGGTAACTTGTTAATCACGTTTTCTACCACGAATTGATAGGCTTCTTCAAAATGCCAGTTCAATTCTATGGGCAGCAATGCGCTCATATCAAATTGAAAATGAGGATGATTCTTTTTTAACGCCAAATTTTTAAAAAAATCATTTCCTCGGATATTAGTATTATCGTTCATACAATATTTAGAGAAAATTTCAAAAACTTTGTTTAAATCAATCAAATTTTCTTTCACTACATACCAAATATCAAATAAATCTCGACCCTTTCGGCGTTGATATAGCGCGCGCAATTTACTTGCCATCAATTCATCAATTTCATAAGTAATAATATCAGCAGAACCATTAAACCATTCAGATTGCACATCAAACTTCTCTAAACGTAAAGGTAATATCTGAAAATGCTCAGTAGTGTTGATTTCAATTTTGAGCTTGGCGGGTAATTTATTAATAGATTCGTATTTATAAATTAGTTTTGCGCCTCGTTCAGTAATTTTCCATTTTGGATCGCCGAGCCATGGTTTGAAAAGCTCTCGGATTGTATCGATAGCTTTTCCAATCGGCTCGTGTCTTTTTTGCACGAAATCAATATCTTCGCTATATCTTGCTGGTGGCTTTAGAAATAATTTATTTAACGCGGTACCACCACGAAATACAAGTGCATCTTTTATATAAGGCTCATTGTATAAATCAACTAAAGCTCTGCTGATTACTAAATCATGTTCTATCTGCGGAAGTGTCCGCCACTTCACAAAGCTGCCCCATTGTTCAATAAAATTTTCTGGAATCATAAATCACTTTCAAAATCAGTATTTTCAATAATTTTCCATTTTTTACATCGTGGATGGCCGATCTTAGATATTGCTGAAACAAGTGGTGTATAAGATTTCACATGAGATGATACATATTCTGCAAGCGCTTCAGTGACAATTATTTTTATATCGTCATCCATTACATCAATTTTTTCTATCATGTAACCTAAACGCTGTAACTGGTGCCGTTCATTCAATGTTTCGGCCAGTTCTATAAGCTTATTTACATCAATACTTTCTACAAGTTCAGATAGCACAGTGGCGATATTATTTATTCCACCTGAATGTTTTGGATACCTCAGCAGATCAAGAGCTATTAACTCAGGTGTTGCAACTTTCAAATAACCAGTACTGACAACAAAATTTTTAAGTGGTAAATCCGTTAAGAATTTTTTGTAGATTAGCTTTATATAAACTCGACCAAATTTTAATGAATGCTTAATTCGTCTATTCGTGATAACTTGAAAAACCATAGGCTTTTGATGAGCAGCGCCATAATATTCCGCAGCACTGAGTAATGCAACATAATATTGAGCACCAAGGTGCTTCATTATAATGGGAATCAAATCACCTGCTGGAATAGAGCCATATAATTTATACTCAGCAGGGACAATAACATATAGTCCACTGATCGGACTAATAAGCCTCCCGTCTCGTTTAAGTCGATATAATCCTGCTCTTGCAGCATCCTCTGAAAGACTCAAATCTTGCATGATTTCTTGAGAGGTGAAAGATCTCCTTCCAACTGATCGTAATTTTTCAAGATATTCAATAAACATAATATGCCCTAAAAGTGATATTTTTCGTCACTTATAGGACATAATATAACTTAATTTTTCTCAAAATCAAAGGGGAATATAATTTTCATGTCCTAAAAGTGACATTTTTCGTCACTTTTAGGACATAATATACCTATATTGCTTTTCACTTTGGTCCATCGAATCCGGTTAGCTAAATGCAAACACCAGCAAAAACACAAAAGCTATAATGGCAGTAAGCCCATGCCCAACGGCCAGCCATTTAGGTACAGGATGCCCGGTGAGATCGCGATAAACCATTAAAAAACCGCCCATTGCTGCCAATATAAAAAGAATAATACTTATGATTGGTGATGGATGATGAATAAATGCATACACGATTAACAATACAATACCTATTGCGGCAAGAGAACCATGGGTAAAGACCACTGCTTTGGGAGTATTTTTATCGGCTAACACATAAGAAATTAACAACATCCCGAGTATAATTGCCAAAGAAAAACAAGCTATTGCTGTATATAACATTCATTCTCCTCCATAAGATTTATATTCATTAATCCTTTTAAACATGCGCCAACATAATTGTTGACGCATATTCTAGGTATTTCTACCTATTTGCTTCTTTATAAAACTCTACCGCTCGCTTTCTCATTTTGGCAGGAGAAAGATTCATAACGCGTGAAGAAACGCACCAATAGAATCCATAAGGATCTTGAATCATGCCATTACGGTCGCCATAAAATCTATCTTCAACTGGATTGAGAAGTTTAGCGCCTGCAGCAACTGCGCGATCTACGACATCATCTGCATTTTTAACATATAAATGAATAGTAACAGAAGTGCCTACTGAATGATTTGGATGATCTTCATTAGGTTTGCCGCAAGAAGCATCGGCCAACATGACTTTGGTATCACCTATTTTTAATTCAGCATGTCCAATTTTGCCATTATGCTCCATTCGCATCATTTCTTTTGCGCCGAAAACCTTTTTGTAAAATTGCATAGCTTTTTCGGCATCTGCATTAATCGTTAAATAAGGAATAACACTGTTATATCCTTTTGGGATTGCAGAAACTTTTTTCGCTTTGGGTTTAATCTTTAATTTCTTAGCTATTTTCTTTTTCAGCATTTTAACTTTTTTTGCAACAGGTTTTTTCTTTGATTTAACTGCTTTCTTTGGTCTTGCCATCATCATCTCCTATTTTAAAAGAGCCGATACTATGCGCTTTTTTAATTCAAATCACAAGAATAATTTGTCATATTTTCATAGCATTCTTATCAAAATCTGTTAGAATCGCTTTCGGTGAGTAACATCTCTCACCTTTAGATTTAATCAGTTTTGGTGATCAGGGCTGGTCTCTTCGCGACGCTATGCTGCAAACCCCGCCAGGTCCGGAAGGAAGCAACGGTAGTGGCAGATGCGGGCGCCGAAGTCAGGCTGGTTCTGGTTGCCTCCAAAGACGGATGCATTTATGAGCTATCAAGTGCTTGCACGCAAATGGCGGCCACGCAACTTTCAACAAATGGTTGGTCAAGAACATATTTTACGTATGCTAACGAATGCCCTAGACCATCAGCGCCTCCATCATGCTTATTTATTCACGGGTACACGCGGTGTGGGTAAAACTACCTTGGCACGCATTCTTGCCAAATGTCTGAATTGTGAAACAGGTATCACATCTACTCCTTGCGGCACTTGTAAACATTGTACTGCCATTGATGAAGGACGCTTTCTTGATTTAATTGAAGTGGATGCAGCCTCACGTACCAAAGTAGAAGATACGCGTGAACTTTTAGAAAATGTACACTATCAACCTGTGCAAGGCCGTTATAAAGTTTACCTCATTGATGAAGTCCACATGATGTCCGGCCATAGTTTTAATGCTTTATTAAAAACATTGGAAGAACCGCCGCCTTACGTTAAATTTTTATTAGCAACGACCGATCCTAAACGTTTACCGATTACTATTCTGTCACGCTGCCTGCAATTTAATTTAAAACGTGTGCCAGCTCAACAAATCAGCGGCCATTTGCAGCATGTTTGCAGCTCAGAACATATTTCTTATGAAACAGAAGCGCTGCAATTGTTGGCCAATGCTGCCGATGGCAGTATGCGCGATGCATTAAGTCTGCTTGATCAAACCATTGCTTTTTGCGCTGAAAAAATTACCACCATCGATACGCGTCATATGTTAGGTAGTATTGAGCATGATGCTTTATTACGTTTACTTAATGCATTAGCTGAGCGCGATGGAATACAACTATTGCATGAAATCGAACACCTTGCTGACATGGCTGCTGATTTCAATCAGGCTTTAGAAGATTTATTAGCTATGTTTCATCGTATCAGTATACTTAAAGTGATACCGGATGTGCGTGAAGAAATGGATACCATGAAATCACTTGCAGAGCGTTTTAGTGCTGAAGATCTCCAACTTTATTACCAAATTGCTTTATTAGGCCGTAGGGACCTGCCACTTACACCTGATATGCAACAGGGTTTTGAAATGGTTTTGATGCGTATGTTGGCATTTCAACCTGTTACTACTGAAACCCCTCCTTCACCACCCAAAACCAATCTACCTGTGGTGTCTGATGTTCCCGTAACCAAAAAAGAAACTCCCATCACAACAACTACGGCAGCCGAAAACATTGCGCTGCATTGGGCCGATATATTGCCCAAACTAAAATTAACAGGCATGGCTTACGTATTAGCTTCCCATTGCAGTCTAAGTCATATCAAAGAAAACCAGATCACGCTTACGCTTGCATCCAAACATCGAGCTATGGTTAATAAAAAACTCATTGACAAAATCGAAGAAACGGTTGCTATTTATTTGAACAAACCCGTTAAAATTGATATTAAAATAACTGATACCATCGAAGATACCCCTATTAAACGACAGCAACAGGAACAAATATCAAAACAAACAGCAGCGGATAATGCTATTCAAAACGATAGTGAAGTGCAAAAAATCATGGGGTTATTTAATGCAACCCTGTCATCCGTCACACCTTCATAGGTTTTTGTAGAGCAATTATCGACTATTTGTTATGATTCCATATCTTAACAAATAGGAGCAACAAAATGAGTAAAACATTTGGCGAAAAACCCGGCCTCGGCGAGCTAATGAAAAAAGCTCAAGAAATGCAGGCCAAAATGCAAGAAATTCAAAAACAAGTGGCTGATATGGAAATCACAGGTCAATCCGGTGGCGGCATGGTAAAAATTGTGATGACCGGACAACATATCGCAAAACGTGTCACCCTCGATCCATCCTTGCTAAAAGAAGAGAAAGGTATCATCGAAGATTTGATTGCTGCAGCCATCAATGATGCTTCTACCAAAATTGAAAAAGGTACACGGGAAAAAATGTCTTCGCTTACTGGTATTAAACTGCCAGATGGTTTTGACTTACCTTCCGAATAATGACCTATGCCATTCAGTCCACTACTCGAACAATTGATTGAAGCGTTACGCTGTCTGCCGGGCGTGGGCCCTAAAACAGCGCAACGTATGGCGTTTCAACTACTCGAACGTGGACGCGAAAAGGGTAAACATCTTGCCAAAGCCATACAAGATGCTATGCACGACATTCAGCATTGCAAAAAATGCCGTACTTTTAGTGAAACTGAACTTTGCAAGCTATGCACTTCTACTCAACGTGATACCTCTCTGCTTTGCATCGTCGAAAGCCCTGCTGATATCGTCGCCGTCGAACAGATGGGAAGTTATCGCGGACATTATTTTACATTAATGGGACATCTATCACCGTTAGATGGCATAGGACCTGATGATTTAGGGATGAAAGAATTAGTTTTATTATTTTCGGAACGAAACATCAAAGAAGTGATTATCGCGACCAACCCTACTGTGGAAGGTGAAGCCACAGCCCATTACATTTCTGAATTACTCAAATCATTCAACATTAAAATCACCCGCATTGCCCACGGCGTACCCTTTGGCGGTGAGCTTGAATATATTGATAGCGGCACACTGGCTCATGCGTTTGCAGGAAGGGATGTCATTCTATAAATATCATACGTATATAACTCATAAGCCGCAGACTGCTTCAACACCCATGTGAAAAAAATCATTTTATCTTGCCTTTCAAGCTTCCTGCCTTGCGTCGCTAAAGTATATTTAATACCGCGCAATGCCTTTTCATCGATAAAAACTACCATTCTTCTAAGTTTTTTATAATCGTCTTTAAAAGCCATTTCTACTTGATTTTGCTTATTCAAATATAAATATAAGGACCGAAATGGAATATCTTTTTCCTCCGGCACATGCTGATAACTTAATTGTAATTGATATTGATAAGGATTTAATGGTTTATACTTAGATCCTGATACTGATGTAACATAATGATAATTTTTCCAAATATCAATGAATGTTTTGTTATCATTAAAATAAGTCAAATAATCAAAAGGAATAGGAGTAATAGTATCTGGAGTTCGCCAAAACAAATAGATTTTTCTGGTTGAAACATCTAGAAAAACCCATTGCGGCTTTTTAACCGTCAAATCTTCTGCGATCATATCAATAAAAAATTGTTTATCTTTGTAGTATTGATCATAAGTTTGTTTATCCATAGGACGATAGGATTGTTTAATTAACCCCGGCAAATACCAAAAAAACGAAAAACGGGAAACATAACTGGCATCTTGTTCCGTTATATGGTGAATATCGGTTGCAAGGAAATAATAAGTTTGATGACGCATATGCACATTCATATAATTCACTAAGGATTCGTAGTTATTTTTCTCTTCTTTAAGTGTTTTTTGCATCTGCAGAAATTGCATCAATGGCAGCAGCAGCATCATACCACCCACAAAAACAAGTATTAATGTTGATTTAGCACTTGCGGGTCGTAAATAAAAAACCATAGCAAACATGGCTATTATAAAACACAAAGTAAAGAATGGATGAAATAAAGGATAAAAATCAAATAAATAAGTGGTTCTTTTCAAATAAACAAATAACATTAATGCAAGGTAAACTGCCCATACATATTGTCGTTTTAAAGGATTTGAAACATAACACGCAAAGGCAAGCATAAAAAGCAACAAAGACATAGCATAAGCAGGAAGGATACGATAATAGACGTGCTCTTGTTGCACGATGTATGAAAAAAAATAGCCCACAAAAGCCAATAAAAAAAGTATTGTTAACTGCTTATACCGATTAACTTTGAAAGTAAGAATGGTGAACAATGCTAAAAAATAACATGCTATGCATAGCTGGCCCCAAAAAAAAATAACCCATGGATTTCTTGTGCCGAAATAACCGTAGCGAACTGCAACAGGCAGGACGATTTCAAGATAATCTCTATGATATAAGACTATAATAAACGCATAAATAACAAGCAAACCCATGATCATTAATGTTTCTGGTCTTATCCAGGCATATAAATTTTTTTTACGTATCAGATAATATAATTCAATAAGAAACAACATCATTAAAAAATAAGGTTTCAATAAAAACACCAAACCTGCTAACAAACCCACCCACAAAGCAAGATATACATTAACTTCGCAATTTTGTAATCTTTGCTCCATCAGCAATAAATACGGGATGGACAACATAAAAAACAAATGCTCTCGCTGCCCAAAATCAGTAGATGCTGCATGAAAAAATAAAAAGGCAAGCACAACTAACAAAAATTTTGCTATGTATTGATCTGATTTCACAAAAATTTTTTGAAAAAAATAACCACATAAGCCTAATGAGATAATGGCAAAAGAAAAAACATAAATTTGCATGGACAAAGCAAGATTTAACGCAAATACTTTGGCAAACAATACCGGCGGAATAGTTAAATAGAGGATCCAGGGCGGATTATTTTCAAAAAAATCATTTTTATAAGTGCCGCCGGCAAGCATACGTTGCGTTGCTTCTAAAAACCAACCTGTATCAATGTTGATGTAAGCATTGGCCTGAATAAACCATGCCGATATAGCTATACCCAAAAGCATGGTCCAACATAGAAAACGCTGCAAAAACATAAAAAACACCTTAGGCAAATAACCTGACCTTGATTATCCTTTTCAATGTCCACCATACCGTACTAAGTGGCTGCATCGTGCTTGTCCCTATTCTTTCATGATAATCAATAAATACAGTGCACACTTTATAGCCCAATTTGACGGGTTTTAATAACAGCTCTACGGGAAGGGCAGCACCTTTCGCCTGATAACTTAATTGATCTAACATGCTTTTGCGATAAGCACGCATACCGCTATGCAAATCAGTAAAATGCCTTAAAAATAATAACGATGCAATGCACGCAAATAAAACATTTCCTAAATAATTTAACCATGGCATAAAACGAGGTTTTTTTTGTAATCGTGAACCATCGACGAGATCATAGCCGCGATCTAGAATCAAAGATGCAAAATAAGGTATTTGCTGAACAGGATAGGTATTATCACAATCCATGGTAACAATCACTTCATTCGTAGCTGCACGCAAAGCACATGTCATGGCAGGCCCATAACCTTGGGGAGGAAACTGAGTTATCACTTTTGCACCACAAGCTTTAGCAATCATAGGAGTATTGTCTTTGCTAGAATCCACAATCAAAATTTCAGCTTCTGGCACAATGGCTTGAATGTCCTTAATGACTTTAGCAACTGACGATGCTTCATTCATAGTTATCATTGCTACCGTTATACCATGCATACCGCACTCCTATGATCATTCAAATAAATCGATTTTAAAGTTGGATAGGATCCATGATCTTGATTCAATTCGATTGCCAATTGCAAAGCACGATCAAGTGCCATATCCACATTGATATATTCAAAATAACTAAAACGACCTAAGAGATAGATACCTTTACTTTTAAACCATGCTCTAACACGGTTTGCATTTTCTTCATAGCCTTGATCATATACCACATATGAATAATCCATGCGATCCACGCGAGTAAAAACAATGTCTTCATCAGTTGGCAAAAGATGGCGTTGTTGTAATCCTGCTTTAGCATGCTCCAGAATTTCCGCATCGGATTTGTGCCAGGTATCAGAGTTTTTATGACAAGTTATTTCAGCCTGCAAACTCCAATGACCTTCTGGGCCATTGGTTTTGGAAAAGGTACAAGGATAACTAATTCTATTTACCCAAAATTCTTTTTCTGGAAAATAAACTGCCGTGTATTGATTAACATCAATGCCGCATACCCCAAATGAAATAATAAACATAGGGTTCACTATTAATTTATCTATTGCTGTTTTAACATCCAGTGGTATAGGACAATCCATTTTATGAATAAGTTCATGAACAGGCATCGTGCTTACGATACGATGATAGGCCTTTGTTTCTCCGCTTGTTGCCGTCACTTTTATGCTATTATTTTCAGTCCATGCAATATGATCAACATTAAAATCATAATGAATAGGCCTATTCATTTTCCAAGCATCACAAATCGCCTGATAACCACCTACTTTAGGATAATGATAATAAAGCTGATGCAAATAACCTTCGGTATGATATCCCAACGATGATTTTAAAATATCCTCAGGCGGTGGATTAGGAATTCTGTCTGCGAGTTGCATAGAAAGTTGTTCGACTGGAATGTTCCAGATTTTTTCGTTATAAGGAAATAAATAACGCGAACAAATGCTCTCGCCAAATGTTTTCAAAAACCATTCGCGCATGTTGTTGGGAAAACTATCTTTATAAGGGTTTATTAAAAAATCACGTATGCAAGCATAATTATCTTCGAGTGGAAGGGATTTTAAATCATTTTCAAAGGGATAATTTATCATTTTATCTTTGAAGGCAATTTTATTATTTCTTTTGCAGCGATTTACATTAGTACCTAGTGTATTAAGGATATATTGCAAAACAGCCTGATCACGCGAAAATAAAATATGCGGCCCATAATCAAAGGTAAAACCAGCTTCAACAAAAGAAGAGGCATGACCACCGACATGATTATTTTTTTCGAGAATGTCAAAATTTTTTTTGAGAAATAAAGCAAGCGCTAAACCTGATGGTCCTGCGCCTATAATGCCGATGTCTTTGACCACACTTCACTCCCCCCCCAACATTGCAAGCACCGATGCTTTAATGGATTCCGCTGAATTATAAGTTGCACGCCATCCCAATGCGCGAATCTTATCCGTGTTTAAACGCACCACAGGCACATCACCATTCCAACCTCTATCACCTCCGCTATATTGAAATTCAACTTTATGCGCAATCCCCATACATTGCACCGTGATATCGGCAATTTCAGTCACTGAAATATAATCGCCTGTCGCCACATTATAAACTTCATACGGCGTATTTAATTTTTCATTAGCTAATAAAACGGCTGAGACAACATCAGCTACATAAATATATGATTTACTTTGTTTGCCATTACCTAAAATGTGCAAAGTTGTATTATTGGCAAGTAATTTTCTTAAAAAATCATAACCAACGCCATGTGTTTGCCTTGGACCCACTACATTTCCAAAACGAAAAACACATGCGCTCATGCCAAACATATGGCAATAACTGGAAATAAACGCCTCTCCCGCAAGTTTGCTTGCACCATAGGGGGAAACAGGTTGCAATAGGCCTTGGTCTTCATAGCATTCTACGTTGCCTAAATCACCGTAAACACCGCTGCCTGAAAAATAAATGATTCGATGAACACCTGTTTTACGCGCAGATTCTAATACATGATGGGTAAGATAAACCCCTTCGGTAAAATCAATGGCTGGATGTGTGACTGCTCGTGAAATATCTGAATTTGATGCAAAATGAAATACTACTTCATGATCCATCATGGCCTTATCAAGATTTTCACTATCCTTAACATCAGCGTGAATCACCGATAATCGATCATCATTTTGATGAGAAGCATAATGCCATGATTGGCCAGTAATAAAATTATCCACTATCGTTACTTTTTCAGTATTGCTTTCTTTAAGAAGGGCATCCACAAAATGAGACCCAATGAATCCTGCACCCCCAACAAGAACAAATCTTTTGAATTGCATTTAATGATCCTTCACGCAGCATAGCTAATGTAACTTACCATAAAAAGATGCAGCAACAGCAGTAGGAGAGACTAAAACAAATTTTGGGATTTCAATAATGAATGGCGTTTCATCAATAATAGCCTGCATTTCATAATGTCCTTCCATGGTACCTTGCGGTGTCGTTAATTGACAAAAACTGGTATAAGTAAATTGCTTGCCTGGCTTTACCACAGGCTGCATACCCACTACTCCCGGGCCGCGAACTTCTTCAACATAGCCTGTCATATCCGTAATACGCCAAAAACGATTAAGCAATTGCACTATGTCTTGACCTTCATTAATCAATGTTATTTCATAAGACCAAAAAAAACGCCTATCCACAACAATCGAGTGTTCAGGCATGTACCTTGCGCTCGCATGAATGATTATTTTATTCATATAATTTCTTCTTTACGCAAATACCCAGATTATTAAACATAAAACTCCTAAATAAGCTATTAGACCTAATACCATGCCGCTTTTAGTAAATGTTTGGTCATTAGATGTTACATCTTGTTTCATGCGTTACAAAGCCTCCTCTCTATCCTATGCAATAAACGCGTATGAATATCATCAAAACCCGAATTACTCATGACAATCACATGATCACCTGATTTTAATTGATCAGCGAGTTCTTCTACTAAACTTTGAACATCATCAAATGCTTTTGTCACTTGTGGAAAATCAGCTAAAACACTGTCAAGGTTCCAATTTTCATCTTTGGGCCGCATACAAAATACCATATCAGCTGTCGCAAGTGCATTTTTAATGGTATGTTGATGTGTGCCTGTTCGCATCGTATAAGAACCAAATTCCAATACCGCAATGATTCTTGCCTGATGCAACTTTGCTCGTAAACCTGCCAATGTTGTCGCAATCGCAGTAGGATGATGTGCAAAATCATCATAAAGGGTTATACCATGGATGCAAGCTTTAACTTCTAGGCGTCGTTTTACATTTTTAAAGAGCGGCAGTGCTTTTAACGCAGTATCCGCAGGAACACCCGCATGTTCGGCTGCTAAAAGTGCCGCCAATGCGTTATCTACATTATGTTTTCCTAATAAATCCCACTGCACTTCACCTACTACTCTACCCTCTCGCTTGACTACAAATTGGCTGCCATCAGCTTGTATAAGATCCGCCTGCCATGTTGATTCAGCACCGCCAAATGTTGTAACTTCCGTCCAGCAACCTTTGCTTAATACATCTTGCAACTCTGCATCATTGCCATGACGAATAATTAAACCATTGCCTGGCACCGTGCGAACCAAAAAATGAAACTGTTGTTTAATGGCATCTAAATTAGGAAAAATATCCGCATGATCAAATTCAAGATTATTCATAATAAGAGTTTTTGGATGATAGTGGATAAATTTTGATCTTTTATCAAAAAATGCGCTGTCATATTCATCCGCTTCAATAATAAAAAATGGGTCGCTGCCCAAACGTGCTGAGCAGCCAAAATTTTCCGGCACACCGCCTATCAAAAAACCTGGATCTTTACCTGCATGATCCATGATCCAAGCAAGCATACTCGTGGTAGTAGTTTTCCCATGCGTACCTGAAACAGCTAAAACCCATCGATGCTGCAGAACATGTTTCGCTAACCATTCGGGGCCCGAACAATAAGGAATTCCTTGATTTAATACATATTCCATGGCTGGATTACCGCGTCTGATCACATTGCCAACAATGACACAATCCACATCGGGATGAATAGCAGCCGCCTCATAGCCATTAAAAAGCTTCACGCCTATATTTTCTAATTGGGTGCTCATAGGTGGGTATACATTCAAATCAGACCCTGTCACGCTATGCCCTGCTTGTTTGGCAATTTGTGCCACCCCAGCCATAAAAGTGCCGCCTATACCTAATATATGTATGCGCATCATGAATCCTCACTGGTTATGCAGAAGATGTGCTATTATTACAAATCGCTCATTAGAGGTATACAAGGATGCATACCGATTACGCGCAAAGTTTATTTGAAGCCATTTCAGACAGCGCTGTTTTAATAGACAAGGCTGGACGTATTGTCGATTGGAACCAAGGGGCAACCGCCCTTTTTGGCTACCATAAAAAAGAGGTCTTGGGTAAATCCATTAACCTCATCTATCAACAAAACCATCCTTTTCCTAAAATCATCCATGAAACCTTGGCCCAGCAAAAAAAATGGTCGGCCGAAACACGCTATATTCGCAAAAACGGTATTAAAGGTTATTGTAAAACCAACGTTAGCTTAATTCAGGCAAACCCTGCCAATAAAGCCGCAGCCCTTATCACACATCAACTCATTACCAACTATAAAACAATAGAAGCGGAACTCACGCAAAACATCACGCAACTTTCACAACAATCACAACATCAACAAGAACTTTATTATTTTACAGTTGCCTTGCATATCAATAATTTGATTGCGCGTGATTTAGCGGAATTAAAATTACGTGAAAGTGAATTGCGCTTTCATTTATTAGCAGAAAATGCCACGGATATTATATCTCGTCATGCACCTGACGGTACTTATGTTTATGTTTCACCTTCTTGTAAAACCTTGTTGGGTTATAAACCGGATGAACTCATCCATCATGGTTATTTCAAATTTATTCATTATGATGATGTCAATAAACTTAAAAAAGCTTTTAATCGCCGCAAAGAAAATGTCACGCACCATCATACTTTAGCTTATCGAGTCAAACGCAAAGAAGGCGATTATCGATGGTTTGAAAGTAATATTCGCCATATTTATGATGAAAAAACCCGGGTTTTACGTGAAATTCAAGCCGCATCACGAGATATTACCGATAGAATTCTTGACAAAAAAGCACGCCTGCGCGGTCAACAACTTGCTCATGTATCACGTTTAAGCAGCATGGAAGAAATGGCCTCAGGAATGGCGCATGAAATCAGCCAACCGCTCGCCGCCATCGTAAACTATACGCAAGGATGTGTTCGATACTTACAAGCTGATCGGCATGATGCCGCCCAAATCGTAGAAATTATGAAAAAAGCCGTCATTCAAGCTGAACGGGCAGGCGAAGTTATACATAGACTCAAAAACTTTTTTTGTAAAGGTCAGCTACTTAAAACTACTTGCAAAATTAACAGCTTAATCCGGGAAACAGTCAGCCTTATTCGCAATGATTTAAATACCTCAAAAACGAAAATCGATTTTGAGCTTGCTAAAGAAATACCACTTATTTCTGCCGATAAAATACAATTACAACAAGTATTGTTAAATCTTATTCAAAATGCCATAGATGCCTTACAAGAAAATGATGCTAAAAATCGACGCATCAATCTACAAACCAAAGCGCTTGATGTTAATACCATAGAAATTACGGTAAAAGATACCGGGCCTGGCTTTACCAAAGAGACGGCGCACAAAGCATTTGAACCGTTTTTTACCACTAAAGCCCATGGAAGAGGTATGGGACTGGCCATTTGCCGCTCTATTATTGAAGCCCATGGCGGTCAATTTATTATCAATCCCAATACGCATAACAATAGTTGGATACGGTTTAACTTGCCGGTAGTATAAAATTTCTCATACGTACAAATTAGTGCTAATATACTACGGTGTAACATACACGGAGGTATGTATGCTCAAAGACCCTATTGTCTATATCGTAGATGACGATCAAGCTATGGTCGAATCATTAACATGGATCATAGAATCAGTCGGTTTAAAAACCAAAGCCTACACACGCGCGCAAGAATTTCTTGATGTGTATGACCCTATACAACATGGCTGCATATTGCTCGATGTACGTATGCCAGGCATGAGCGGGCCTGAGCTGCAAGCCAAACTGAATAGCATAGGTGCAACCATTCCTATCATTTTTATCAGCGGGCATGGTGATGTGCCGCTCGCAGTTCGAGTCATGAAAGCAGGTGCTGTGGACTTTTTAACCAAACCTTTTAATGACCAAGTCTTATTAGAAAGCATTAATAAAGCACTGCGTATGGATAAATTAAATCGTGAAAAACTCCAAGAAAGCGCACAAGCTGAAGCCAAATTCGCCTTACTTTCACCGCGCGAGATCCAAGTGTTACAAGGGATTGTGGCTGGAAAACAAAATAAAGTCATTTCTGCGGAACTCAATATTTCACTTAAAACGGTGGAAGCCCACAGGGCCAGCGTTATGAAAAAAATGAGCGTAAAATCAGTACCAGAACTAGTAAAACTAGTACTAACCAACGGAGTACAAGAACCTATTATACAAGAATAAGAATGGTTTATTTTAAATGTTATTTGGCAATAATGATTATTAATCAAACTTTTTTTTGCTTTCGTTAGGGAAAAACCCTGATTTTGTTCAAGTAGATTTACTAACCCCTCCTAGGTTTCATGCTAATTTTCCCGGGATTACATTAATGAGATGATGACTATCCCCCGTTACAAATTTATTAGGAAAAAGAGATCAACGGTAGGTGGAACCCCGCAGACACGTAAGGAGAGCAAACATGAATGAATCAAAACAGGTCTTATTAGTGACAAACTCTGCGACGGAAGCAGAAATAACTGAAATAAAACAATCCATTACGCAAGCAGAAACCTTAGGGATAAAAATAAAAGTCTGCTTGGTCCATGTGATACCTACCCTGCCGACCTGTTATTTTAATATTCCATCCATGGTATTGTTAGCTGAACGATACTATGAAGAAGCAAAACAAAATTTAACTTACGTAGGGAATCTATTACAGGTTTCACAAAAAGACCAATGGCTAATTTCAGGCCGCATTCGAACAGAAGTTTTACGCTTAGCTCATAAATTACAATCCAGTTTTATTTTGGCAAGCACTGCTTCCGTACAAGATTTGCGTAAAACCTTTTTATTCAATCGTGAACCACGTAATACTGCGATCAAAAGCTTTAGCTATCTTGGATCAGCGTTGAAATAATCACCGTTAAGTTCGGTAGGGTGGGCAAAGGAGTGCAGCGGCGTGCCCACCAAAATGCGCATCACATGGTAGGCACGTCGCTACACTCCTTTGCCTACCCTACTTTCTACTATTTTTCTTGATCTAACCCTAAAAAACATTATATATTTCTCGCAAAATCATATTCTTGGAGTCCCCCATGACCAAATTCAACGCGCTTTATGCACAATCTGGCGGCGTCACCGCTGTTATTAATGCAACCGCTTGCGGCGTCATTCAAACCGCAAGAGAGCATCGCAATAAAATTGGCAAAGTATTTGCCGCTCGTAATGGCATTATTGGTGCTCTTACCGAAGATTTAATCGATACTAGCCTGGAATCCGATGCCGATATCGCAGCATTACGGCATACCCCAGCAGGAGCATTTGGTTCATGCCGTCATAAATTAGGCTCTATTGAAAAAAATCGCGCCCATTATGAGCGGCTCATTGAAGTATTTTCAGCGCATCAAATTCGTTATTTCTTTTATAATGGCGGGGGCGATTCCCAAGATACCGCGCATAAAGTATCGCAAATTGCCCATACGATGAACTATCCCATTACCTGTATTGGCATACCGAAAACCATTGATAATGATTTACCTTTTACCGATAATTCGCCTGGATTCGGTTCAGTGGCAAAATACGTAGGTGTGTCCATTCGTGAAGCAGGTTTGGATGTTGCTTCCATGGCTGCCACCAGCACTAAAGTATTCATTTTTGAAGTCATGGGACGTCATGCTGGCTGGATTGCAGCAGCCTCAGGTCTTGCGGCAGAACATGAAAATGATGCGCCGCATATTATTTTATTCCCAGAAATTCCTTTCATACCCGAAGCATTTTTAACTCGGGTCAAAGAATGTGTTAATAAATACGGTTCTTGCTCTATTGTGGTTTCCGAAGGCCTACATAATGAAGATGGTACTTTTATTTCAGAATCAGGATTAGTCGATGCCTTTGGCCATAAACAATTGGGCGGTGTTGCGCCGGTTATTGCTAAACTGGTCAAAGATAACCTAGGATATAAATACCATTGGGCTGTTTCTGATTATTTACAACGCTCTGCACGCCATATTGCATCAAAAACTGACGTAGACCAAGCTTATGCCTTAGGAGCTGCTGCAGTTGAACTCGCATTAGCTGGAAAAAACGCTATTATGCCTATTATTGTTCGTGATTCAAATAGTCCTTACCGTTGGTCTATTGGTGAAGCGCCTTTAGAAAAAGTGGCCAATGTCGAAGTGTCTATGCCGCGAAACTTTATTACTCAAGATGGTTTTGGCATTACTCCAGAGTGCAAACAATATCTACAACCTCTGATTATGGGCGAAGATTATCCACCTTATAAAAACGGTTTACCTGTTTATGTTAAACTAAAGAATATTGCAGTAGCGAAACAACTTGATAAAACTTTTGTTTTTTAACAGACCATAGGTGTGCTTATGCAAACTCTTCCGAATGTTAAAAATATCATTGCGATTGCCTCTGGCAAAGGTGGTGTAGGTAAGTCTACCACCGCTGTTAATTTAGCTATTGCGTTAGCGCAGGAAGGTGCTAACACGGGTATTTTAGACGCGGATATCTATGGTCCAAGTCAACCTACCATGCTAGGCGTAAAAGAACGCCCTAACCTTAAAAACCAAAAAACGTTGCAACCTATCATAGCGCATGGATTACAGTCCATGTCTATTGGTTATTTGATTGATGAAACAGCTCCCATGGTATGGCGCGGACCCATGGTCAGCATGGCATTACAACAGTTATTACATGACACCCATTGGGACAATTTAGATTATTTAATTATCGATTTGCCTCCTGGGACGGGTGATATTCAACTTACTCTGGCACAAAAAATTCCTGTCACAGGCGCAATCATTGTTACCACACCGCAAGATTTAGCACTGATGGACGCAAGACGTGCTTATGAAATGTTTAAAAAAGTCCATGTGCCTGTGTTAGGTGTCATTGAAAATATGAGTATTCATGTTTGTTCGAAATGCGGTCATCATGAATCCATTTTTGGCGAAGGGGGCGGCAAACATTTAGCAGAACAATATGATGTTGAATTATTAGGCTCATTACCGTTAGATATACACATTAGACAACAAACCGATGGCGGTAAACCCATTACGATTTCTCATCCTAAAAACCCCATCTCGCATGCATATCATAAAATAGCCAAGCGCATCATAGACAAACTCTCCTTGCAGACAACGGAATCTTCAGGTAAGTTCCCTGACATTGTCATTAAGAATGATTAAGGGAAACAAATAATGAGCATCAAAGCCGACAAGTGGATACGCCGCATGGCAGAAACCCATCAAATGATTACGCCTTTTGAGCCTGCCCAGGTGCGTCATGATGCCCATGGAAAAACCATTTCGCATGGCACCTCCAGTTACGGTTACGACATACGTTGTGCGAGAGAGTTCAAGGTGTTTACCAATATTAATTCGGCTATCGTTGACCCCAAAAATTTTACTGAAAACAGTTTTGTCGACATTGAATCGGATGTATGCATTATTCCACCCAATTCATTTGCCTTAGCGCGCAGTGTTGAATACTTTCGCATACCTAGAAATATTTTAGTGATTTGTGTGGGTAAATCCACTTATGCTCGTTGCGGTATCATTGTGAATGTCACCCCCTTGGAACCGGAGTGGGAAGGACATATTACGCTGGAATTTTCCAACACAACTCCACTGCCCGCAAAAATTTACGCGAATGAAGGTGTAGCGCAATTATTGTTTTTAGAATCTGATGAAGCTTGCGAGCAATCTTATAAAGATAAAGCGGGGAAATATCAGGGCCAAAAAGGGGTGACGCTGCCAATAGCTTAAAGAGCTGGCGTTGTTTCGCAACAACGCCATTACTCTTCTCCCTCATCCGCATCCGTAAGCTTTTCACCAAGAGGAATATGACGGCTTGCATTAACTTGTTCGCGCAATTCTTTGCCAGGCTTAAAATGCGCTGCATATTTTGCTTCTGTGACAAGTTTTTCACCGGTTTTAGGGTTATGGGCCTTGCGTGGAGGTCTATAATGTAAGCAAAAACTACCAAAACCGCGAATTTCGATACGACCGCCTTCGCTTAAGATAGTGCTCATTTGCTCAATAATACTGCTGATACTGAGCGCAATATCTTTTTCTGGAAGTTGAGATAACTTTTTACTGATTTCAGCTATAAGTTGAGATTTGATCAGCATAGGCCTCAGCAGTA
>CAYVRW010000004.1:0-50693 GCA_964453575.1 uncultured Coxiellaceae bacterium
CGCACGATTCGTATTCCTGTGCACATGATTGAAACCATCAATAAATTAAATCGTATTTCCCGGCAAATTCTTCAAGAAACCGGTTTAGAACCTACTCCAGAAGAACTCAGTAAACGCATGGATTTACCCGAAGATAAGATTCGCAAAGTATTAAAAATTGCGAAAGAACCTATCTCCATGGAAACGCCTATCGGTGATGATGAAGATTCGCATTTAGGCGACTTTATTGAAGATGTCAACATCGAGTCCCCTCTTGATGCAGCTACTAATACTGGCTTGTCTGAGGCAACGCAAAAAATATTAAATACGTTAACACCTCGTGAAGCAAAAGTTTTGCGTATGCGCTTTGGTATTAATATGAATACGGATCACACTCTTGAAGAAGTCGGCAAACAGTTTGATGTGACTCGTGAACGTATTCGTCAGATTGAAGCTAAAGCATTACGTAAATTGCGCCATCCTTCAAGGTCGGAACAGTTACGTAGCTTCTTGGAAGATCAAGAATAAGTAATCCATTATCCCACGACATCTAATTTGTCGTGGGATTTTTCTTAAAATAGCAATAATATGGATATTTATGCCAAACGAAACCGAGCAAAAAAAGCAAAAATTTTCTTTATTGTTTGCCTTAAAAAATAATCAAAAAGCCGTCCTTGAAAACAAAGTTGCCGAGTTTCTTGGAAAGTCCGAGTATGGAAATGTACGAAACACTTGCACAGAGATGCATGGACCCATTACCAAAGATATTGACCGACGAAAACGATTTAAATATTCAAAAAAAATTTTTCACAATATCATGAAACCACTTTGCAGGGAGTTGGACTCTTACTGCTGTGGAAATGATTCTGATATTATTGATGTCTTTTACTCCGGGTGTATATTTATCATCGCAGGCCCCGCTTTTGTTGCTGCAACACTTGCATCCAGTTGCACTTTTTTCAAATACTGTGCGCTCGACGCAAAAAACAGTTCGACTAATGACGCACGTGATAGTCAAATAAAAAACTTATTGCCGGGCCTTAGCATGGATATTTTTGACAAAAGTAAGCCTGAAGGACCACCAAACCATCAGCAGATGGAGGACGATGATCCCTCTTCACCACGTTTGAGATAAAAAACTCATAAAAAATGTATGAAAAACTAGAAAATTGGGTTTAATCGATATATCATGGCACTTCTTTTTAAACGCCCTAGTAAAGCGGGCCCATAGCTCAGTTGGTTAGAGCAGGGGACTCATAATCCCTTGGTCCTAGGTTCGAGTCCTAGTGGGCCCACCAGTAGAATCAAGAGGTTACAATACACCCCGACGGCGCATTCATTCTATGACCAAATGCGACAGTCATTTTTATACTGCAATAAATAAAACTTTTGATTATAATTATATCAAGAGCCTCAATTAACTCTACTTGGAAATAAAATGAAAGCATTGATGAGTGAAAAACTACGCGAAATAATTAGCGACCCTCAAGGTAGCAAAGAATTGCAGAGGGGTATATCGAAATTAAGTGACAAAACAGATTGCGATAATAATAGAAGTACTGAAATCTCTGTAGGCACCTCAAAGTATAGAATTCAATTCGTTCAAAGAAATCAAGGCATCAAGGATAAGTAACAGCCACTTATTATCTCATTATGAATATTGCATTTTCAGCCATCATAATTTTACTACTGATTCTCCCAGGCTTTGTCTTTAGCGTTGCTTTCTACAACATTGACCATAGACCCATAAATTATGTCCCATTAACACACAAGGCTGTAATGAGCTTATTTGTCTCCTGTGCCCTCCATGCAATATGGCTTTATGCACTATCTTTTTCAAACCATACAATTAATTTTCATTTACTCTTAACCGTGATTGCTGGAGCTCAAGATTCTGAATATACCAATGCTATTGAGTCAATCTCATTAAGCGATCTATCCTGCTTTTTTAAGTATTTTGTTTCAATATATTTATTTGCATTTCTTATTGGAAAAATCTCCCGATATTTAATCAAAAAATTGGAACTGGATAGATTCCTCTTTTTTCGACTTGAAACTAAATGGCACTATCTTTTCGGCGGCCATGATTGGGAGAAAGGCGCGCCAGATGGTGTTATTATTGCCACCACTCATGAATTAGCTGGCAAAGGGTATCTTTATCTTGGCTTACTAAAAGATTTTCATCTCGATGACGAAGGAAATCTTGACCGCCTAATACTTACGAGCGTTGGCCGCCGTAATATCAATACAGATAAGACTCACCCGCACGAAGGAACCCAAAAGCGATTTTATCCGGTCGATGGTGATTGCCTTATTTTAAAATATTCTGAAATAAAAACTTTAAACGTACAGTATTTAAAAATCGAAAGTGCATGACAAACTCTCTATGAGCACTCATTTTATCAATAATCAGGAACGTTCAAGGCCAGGCTTGCATAATTGCATTTATGAATTTATTAAAACAAATTGATAATGCAACTACGCAGGCCTGGCTTTCTAAGTTTAAGCTATTTGCATAATATCTCGGTATTTTTCGTAATTATTTTTCTTATTTCTGGCCACTCTTCAGAAATAACACTAAATACCGCTGAATGCCTGACTCTTCCATTTGATAGAATCAGATGGTTTCGTAAAACGCCTTCTTGTTTTATCCCTAACTTTTTGAGCGCGTTACAAGATCGTTGATTTATACTATCCACACAAAACCCAACTCTATTAAATTGTAGCGAATTAAAAGCATAATCAATCAAGATTAATTTTGATATTGCATTGATATTCGTTCCCCAATAATCAGGATGAAACCAAGTATATCCAATATTAAGAGTTTTATTATCCATATCAATATCATAATAACTCGAGGTACCAGTGACTTGATCACCGCATAAAACAACAAAACAAACTCTTTTATTTACATCCATTTGGTTAATAGCTTTATCAAACCATTTATTTTTAAACACCTCTGGTTTATAAAAAAATTCTGGTGCATATTCCCATATTCTTTCATTGACAGCTAACTTCGCTAAGTGCTCGGCATGGTTTTGATTTAACAATGCGAGCGTGATTTCTCCCATTTGCAACATTAAGTTATTCGTAAATAAAAGCAAATCAATAAAAAATTCCTGATCATCAAATGTAAGTGGTACCTGTGATCCCACAAATGCAAACCCCTGCCCTAGCTCAAGCAAAAAATCTCTCACATGTGTTACCAACGCATCTTCGATAGCTCTTTCACGAGCTTTCCCCTGAATCGTCAGAAAATCAAAGTTATAGGGATCCTTAAGAATGTTGTTTGCCAAATCAGATTGGGCTGGAGGTAAAAGGCTGAGGGGTCAAGTGCCATCATACATCATTTTATTATAATTAAAAATCAACAATTCCAAATTTTTTATATGATGTTTAAACTCTTTATCTTCTATAATCCATACTCGAGCACGCTTTAATAGGGCACTTATTGCACGAGGTTGAATATTAGTCAAGCAATCTGCAATTTGTTTGTGAGAAAACCTCACCCATTGCCGCAACAAATAAATTGCTGCCATTCTAGGATAGTTTTTCTTACCCCTGGTTGATACTGTAAGTATTTTTCTATCAATTCTAAAATATTCCTCAATACATTTAAGAGTTACATCTAAATTTGATAATTTCAATGTACGATAAATATCAGTCCTTACCTCACATTGATATTCAGGGTTCAATTTTTCTATTGATTTTTCAACAAATTCTTTGCTACCTAAAATAGATTGTAGGATTGATTTACTGTAAAATTTTTTTAAATCATCATCAATTCCATCTTCTACATATTTTTTATATAGAATAACATCCTTATTTTCGCAAATAATATCTAAAATATAATTTTTTATTAACCAAGGATTCTGTATTTTATTATTTAAATAATACCGATAACTTGACCAAGAATAGTTTTGTGGATCTACGCAAATTTTTGCGGAAACTGGGTTTAAATGTATATAACGACTAACTTGTAGCAGATAATTTTCTTCTTCTATTAAAATTGCTTTATATCTTCCTCTAAATAATGGCCCATCTCTATCTTCAATACAATTAAAACGTTGAGTATAAACGCCATCCAGATGACGCATGGCTTTTCCTAAATTTGCTAGAGGTGTACGAATCAATAGATGATAATGATTATTCATTAAACAATATGCATGTATTTCACATGAAAATGATTCTGAAATATCTGCTAATAAATTTAAAAATAAAATAAAGTGATCCTGGGTAATATAAATATTCTGATGATTCGAGCCGCGATTCATCACATGATACCATGCGCCAGCATATTCAATCCTTAATGGACGAGGCATATTTTAACTCCGTAGGGAAATATATTTGTTCGTATTAAAAGAATGGTGTAAGAATTTTCAAGACGATTGGAAAGTGATAAGAAATACTAAATCATAAAGTTATATTTGTAAATTTAAATATCATATTTTTAAGACCTGTAGTTTGATGGCACTTGACCCCTCTTAAGAAAACAAGGTTCCTGTTAACATTTTTGAAAAGCTTAATCTTATTTTGACCGCAGAGGTTACAGAATTTAAGAGCATTATAGAAGCAAACGAAGTAACTTCTTCATCTTCTAATATTATAGATCCTCTAAAACCAAAGTTTAAATCATTCTAATCATGTGGCAAATTTAACTGTGATGGCATGAGATAGGTTAACAAAAATACATTCATCCTAGCTAATACAACATCTCTTCGAAAACACTAACTTTTGACAACATTAAAAAGAGAAAGACGGGGTCAGGTGAAATTTCATAATACGTTATTAAAAACTTTCAACTAATTATTTAAAAAAATGAAGAATAGTTTGGAGATTTCATCTGACCCCTATTTTTTCAGATAGTTGACTAGGGTTGCAGAGGGGACCTCAAGTAATGCTTCTCCACAATTTATGCCATAAAAGTTTTAGCATTTGAGTGAGATCAAAAAAAGTTATCTGTATTATCCTAGTATTTTTTCCATCACAAAGTTTGTTAAATTAATACCTCGAACATTGACAGATTGTTCTTTTACTATCTTAAATCCCTTTTCAGCAAAAAATGGTTTTGCTGTAATGCTTACTTCTGCATAAATGGTTTTAATATTATTTTTTTTTGCCTCATCTTCAATTGTATTCATTAATACTGTTCCTACACCACAACGTTGATATTCATGATGGCAATAAAAGCAATCTATATGCCCATTTTCTTCAAATTCTGCAAAACCAACAATGGTATCATTCAGTACAGCAACAAAAGGTGGAACTTTCCGCCATTTTTTAATCCATCTCTCTATTTCAATAGGAGGAGCCCAGGCATTGATTTGTTCGCTTGAATAATCCTTACTATTAATATTATGAATAGTATTAAAAAAAATAGCTGCTAGAAAAGGAGCATCTTTTTCTTCATAAAGTTTAATTAATATATCTTTTATCATGATAACCATTTATTTCGTTAATTATTAAACCAAAACCAGGATCGGGGCCGAACCTGATAGTAAAAAAATTTCTTGATATTCATTTAAAACCTATTTTTCAAAGCAGATAAATTGCCGGCTAACGGCTATTGGTGAATAAAAATTTAGCCATTAGCCCGATTTGATCCCTTTCTCGAAATTATTTAAGACGAGTGCAGCATAATCAATAAATAGAAAGACGGGGTCAGGTGAAATTTCATAATGCGTTATTAAAAACTTTCAGCTAATTATTTAAAAAAAATGAAGAATAGCTTGGAGATTTCATCTGACCCCTATTTTTTTTTGCCACAAAATATACTAACTTTTTGTGGCAAAGTCTATTATAAAATTGTTAATTATCTGGTAGTTGCATGAAGTCAAAAAATTGAATAGCGGATCATAGAGTAGCAGTCGTTTTTTGATCAATTTTTGTCCGATCGCACAGGCTCAAGCTTGTATAGTTGCATTTATTAAAACAGATTGAATAATGCAACTACGCAGGCTTGACTCTCTAAGTTCTTTCACGCAGGATATTAGCCCGCTTCTTGCACCTAATGTTAATTGGGATTTTGAAAAAGCTGCTATTGAAGTGTATGAAAAGTTTATATCGCTATTACCTGGCGAGAAGTGGAAAGGACTACACTCAAGATAGGCAACACCAAAAAAGATGGGGTCAGGTGAAATTTCATAATGCGTTATTAAAAACTTTCAGCTAATTATTTAAAAAAAATGAAGAATAGCTTGGAGATTTCGTCTGACCCCTATTTTTCTGATGAATAATTATCATCCAAGAGCCACGTCTACTTACAGAGCCACATGATCGGCACCATCCCGGTGGGCGTCTACGGATGATGCAAGTGACGAAGGCGGCATTTCAAATCAAGCCATACTTTTTCAAGTAGCTGACCCCGTAAGCCACACCTTCGTCGAGCCATATATTATATAATCTTAACGAAGTCGTCACCTGCTAAAATCCAATGGTAGACCCCTTATTGACTCCTAACCTTCAGCATCTGACTGGAAGCGTGTAAAAATATATATACTTGAGCAAATTTATACCTAATAAAGAATCATAACCCCATGTAATATTTATAATTTTCCTATTGTAAACCGTATTAATCCAGACTAAGATTTGCCATCGTACAACAAAAGTGGTACACTTATGAATAAGGAATACATAGCATATTCGGGTGAAAAATACACCATCGAATGGTATTACAACTCTCGAGAAAAAAGTGCGGCATTAGAGTATTATCAATCTTTATCAGCAGACGAAAGAATGAAAGTATTACAACTGTTTAAAAGAATGGGTGATGCCGGGGAAATTAAAGATACAACTAAATTTAATAATGAAGGTGATCGCCTATATGCCTTCAAACCGAAACCAGATAGGTTCTTGTGCTTCTTTTATATTGGAAAGAAAATTATTGTAACTAATGCTTTCCGAAAAAAGCAGCCGAAGTTACCCAAAACTGAGAAAGATAGAGCATTGAAACTTAAAAACGACTATGAAACCAGAGTTAAACAAGGTGATTATTATGAGCAAAGCTAAAAAAGTCATGTCCACCTATGAACGGGAAATGAAAAACGCAAAATTCAAAAAAGCTTTTGATAAAAGTTACAAAGAATTCTTATTGTCCGAGTTACTAATTGCCATTATGGAAAAGGATGAAAAATCAGTTAGGAAGCTAGCCAGCGAAACAGGCATTTCTCCTACTATTATTCAGAATATCCGATCAGGGAAACAGGAAAATTTAAAGGTTACTAATTTTGTAGCGATTGCACATGCTTGTGGATATAAGGTTGTGCTAGAAAAAAATGATGATAGATTCGAATTAGACGATAGAAAATCAAGAAATAAAAATCATTTACATTTTATTCATGCATAAATAATTAATAAATGGAATTCGCAATGATCGAATGGATCGAGGCTCATTATAAGAGAAGGGGTCAAGTGCCATCTTCCCATAATAGAAGATGGCACTTGACCCCTTATTGACCTAAATTATCTCTTGTTTGCTATTTCTCTCTTCTCTACAGGTGAGCCAAGAGTCATTCCTAAATCTTCGCCATGAACTGCTGATAAAACTATATCTCTTGTTGTCTCGTGACACGTCCCATTATTCATTAGTGCTAATCCTTCAACAACTTCTCTAGTATTCCCAAACATTTCATGCTCCGAATTTCTGCATTTTTCGACCAGCTCGTAGAAAGCAATTGGGTTTTTATTCATCAGAAGTTTTAGGTTCATCATTGTTGTAATTACAATTGGTTCTGCAACTTCTGAACCATTTTTTAGTTTTACCATATTAAAGGAAGAATCCTTGTTAGCTTTTCTTTGAAACAAAGAAAAATTATCTTTATCTTCCTTTTTAGACTCATTAGCCTTTCTTAGGTTGGATATCACAGTGACTGCAAGTCCGTCCCCATGATCTTGATCATACGACGAAGAATCAAATTCAAATCCGGATAAATCAACTTTTATCGGTCTTGGGCCTGAGCCTAAGTCAACATAATCAAATTTGTATCGACCAGTTTTACTGCATTTCTCAATTTCTTTTCTTGCTGCCTCAACTTTTACAGGGGGAGCCATAGAAGCAAGTATTTTCATCATTGGCTGCGAAGCAAAACCAGAGCCATTAAATTTTGCATTATTGTACAACGCTAGTAGAACATCAGCTTTATCTAATCCAATTATGTTAATTTTCATTATATTACTTCCTTAATTATTTTTTTAAGAGGCAAGATTGTATCAAGTCTTAAAGTCTTAAGGGGTCAAGTGCCATCTTCACATAATAGAAGATGTCACTTGACCCCTCCTTCTGAAGTGTGAATTATTTTCCCAATCCGGCCGTTCGCGGTTGAAATTGACATTCTAATTGTTTATTCAACAACGAAAGCTCATCAACCTGTAGAGTGAAACTTGCCCAAAAGGAGCTCTCAGAACCACGCAATACATCAAAAAATTTTCCGGGAAGTACGGTGTGCACTACTTCTTTTACGTGCTCTAATTTTTCTTTAAAAGCTTCTTCACTCAGTATATGGGGATTGAAGGAAATTGAGATTGATATACCTCCCATCGCTTTTACATCACTTGCCTGTATAAAGGGTTTAGGAGGAAATGCATGGCAATCAAAATGCTTTTTAAATAGGTCGCATAATATAGCAATGTCTGCATTTAATTGTTTGTCTTCTGGCGAATGACCACATCGAAAAGCTTGTCCAATATCTCTAACAAATTGTAGCATAGTAATAAGTCCTTTTTCTAAAAAGTTATATCAAGATGACAACGTTATCTAACACATTTTAAAGTTCAAAGTCTAGTGGGTTATAAGCTATAAAGTCCTCGCGTTTAAAAAAAGTATAATTAGTTACGTGCATTTTCCCCCCGACTCTTTTATGATATGGAATATTGAAAAGGAACTTCTACATGAGTAGTATTTATAAAAGTAAATACTTTTATTTATTGATTGCGCTGTTTCTCTATTTTCTCAGTACGTCATTTTTATCGCCTAATCATTACAGTGGAATTTTGCTTAGTATTTTTTTTACGGGATTTATTGTCTATTGTCTTTTTGCTATAACGTCTAATCGATTTATAGTGACATTAGTTTTTATTTCAGGAGTTATAACTCTTCTTCTCCACTGGCTAATAAGCATTAAATATACTACTCATGTTAATTTACACATAACTTATTATATTTTTGATATTATTTTCCAGGTGATCATTATTTATGCCGTTATATCTTCGATTGTCAACGATAAAGAAATAACGTTTGACTCTCTTTTTGGTGCTATTTGCTCGTATTTATTAATTGGTTTTATGTGGGGGCTTATCTACTTATTAATAAATACGCTGGATCCTGCAGCATTTTCACAACCATTAATTTCAAGTACTATTCATGAAAATCTAAAATATGCATTTTATTATAGTTTTACAACTCTTACCACGTTAGGCTATGGTGACATATTGCCTAAAACAGACATTGCCAGAACTGCCTCATGGGTTGAAGCTGTAGTAGGACAAATATATTTGGTGGTTTGGATATCGGAATTAGTAGGGAAAAGAATTATGCAATTTAATAATACGGACAAGATAAATAAACATTAGAACAAGAAGAGGTCAAGTGCCATCTTTCCATAATAGAAGATGGCACTTGACCCCTTATCTTTCAAACAAAATTTTACAAAATAAATTATTGTCAATCTTAAATTCAAAAACAAAATTGAAGCTTCATCATAAAAGATACAGCATGATTGCTTATCCCTATTCAAATTTATATCAAAATTCTAACCAATGGGTCATCGAAGTGACTGCTTCAGCATTAAGCGGCTATCATCATAGAACTGATCTGCAAGAGTGGTTGAGAGACAATAACTATCAACCAGGTTATATTTCAATACCAAAAACTAAGCGCATGATTGTCAAATTATTTAAAGATAACATAACCTTCGAAGACATCCAAAAGAAGAACGAGATAATAATATCTACTCATTTGTAAGTGCTGAATCAGTATTTAATTTTTTACATCAAAAAAATGAATTAATATTCGATAAAGAATTTGGAGAAGCTACATAGTTTGTCGGACTGGCGGACCAACAATATCCCTATGGAGTTTTTCGTCTCTTGCCTCGTCGCAAGATCTTTTAATGGCACATCCGCCATCCACAAAAACCCCTACAGATGAACCAACAAGCCCTATGGGTATAGATAAAACTAACGAAATACACACAAGGCAAGCAGAAAGTTCATCTGGACCACCACTACGACATAAATAATCCACCATCTTGCACCAGAAGCCTGCATAGCAAGCCTGCTCCGAATTTCGATCTGGATAAGGAAGATCCATATTTCTTCGATTAACGATCATGCTCAGTAATGCTTTCTCTGTTTGTTCTTTTTCTGGAAGAACGCGCTCCTGTAGTAAATAGGTTCCTGTTATCCTTCTTATGTTAGACGGCATTGTATCCCATTCTTTGGAGCTAACATTTATAGGATTAGCTTTTACATCTTGCTCTGATTGATCTAAATTTCTAAGTAATCGCGTTGTTGACATTATTAAACCTTTTTAATTTTATAAAAGCATTATATTCGAAAATAATTTAAATTCCAGGTGGCATGTACGCAAATATTGAAAAAATGGCCGAAATGAAGACAAGAAGGGGTCAAGTGCCATCTGCCCATAATAGAAGATGGCACTTGACCCCTTATCTTTGCTTATCTCTTTGAACTTAATTTCGAATTATTCCTAAATCTAGAAATGGCATGACTGGGGTAATAGCGACCGCCATCGGCATATAACCACCATCATCATAATATCTACATCTCCAATGCTCTTCATAAGCTTCGGGACCTTCTATAAGATTTAAGCGACTTAAAATAATTGAAGTATTTTGCTTTGCTTCATTTTCGTTAGCGCCTGGCACAATAACAATAAAAGTCCATTTATTATCAGTTTGATAATCATTGGATCGCACTATACCGAACCAAGCACCAGCTTCCATTTCTTTAAACTCATCAATAGCAACCGGTTGCAATGAAGCAATAGAAGGACAACCTTTAGGGATGGGTGAAGCAAAACTGAATTGGGATAAGAATAGAAGTAGAAAAGCAAATATACGAAATGATTTCATTAATTTTCCTTAATTGATCAAACTATAAAATTTAATTTGAGAAACATTATTACAAATCAATCAAAGAGTCAAACTTGATTTACCAATATAATTTTTAATGCACAACAGGCAAGCTTCTTTCTAGACAACAAAAGGGGTCAAGTGCCATCTTGCCATAATAGAAGATGGCACTTGATCTCTTATCTCTTATCTCTTATCTCTTATTAGGATTTCTATGAGTAGTCTGTCGTGAATCCAATGGCGCCATTTCTTGAGCTTGTCCTGGAAAGAATTTTACAGAGTGGGAAGGAGGCGGCCTTTGTATTTTTTCAGCTTCAGCTAAAGCTTTTCTGAATGCTTTTTCATTTTCTTTTGCTGAATGTTGTTGCGCATCATAACTTAAAGGATATGCATAATTAGCTGTAGCTAAAACTAATTTGCTTACCTTTTCCATGTCTTCTGGTCGAATATTTGGATTTTCCATAAGTGTATTATGAAACGTTTGAATACGAGCACTTAACTCACGCTTTGTTGTTTTATCTACATCATATGCATATTCTTTGCTTAATTCCGTTGCCATAAGTTTTAGTTCTAGCAACACTATTTTAATTCTTACATCCCGTACAGACTCGTTTAGCTTCGCCTCGGCGCTTATTGATGATATTAATTCTTCTTGTAATACTTTTGGGTCATCTTCATCTGCTCGAGTCCGGTATCTACATGATGCTTTTATAAATTCTTCCATAAACGCATCAAGTTCTGCAAATTTTCCTCCTTCTCTGAAAGATACATAATGCAGTGCTTGATTTACTATTTCGATTATTTGATCTTTATGTTTTTCCCCACAAACCGTATAAGCTGTCTGAAGCATTCCGTTCCATTCATTTAGATGCGTTAAATCTTTTATGAATGCGGCTTTTCGGCGTAATGAGGTTAATGCGAGCTCAAAATTTTCTTTCTTGGTTCTATCAGATGCTGGCTTCTGTTCTATTTCATCCACTTTTCTTTTAAGGTCTATTGCTTTGTCTAATTCGAAATTCAATTGTTTGAGACTATCTTCATTTTTTATTTTTTTAAAGCTCCCACTATGTTTTTAAACTCTGCTTCATCGATACCAGATGAACAATAAGCTTCCACCAGTTTCCAATGAAAAACCATAACACCACGCTCCAATTCACTTTTGTTTTTCGGATGTTTTTTCGATATTTTTTCATACATTTTTTCATAGTCTTTATTATTGCTCAGAATTTCTTGAGAAATGTTGCGTTTTTTTTCACCCTCCAATTTACGCTCCCATGCAGAAATATCTTCCTTTTTGTCAACTACTTCCTTAGCTATTTCAATTGCATGCCCAAGTTGAATTTTTTTTGATAGATAAGCTTCTTTCAGATCATTGCAAAACTTGGGTTGATTTATTATCTTATTCAAGTCTCGACCAAAAAAATCATATAAGTCTTCTACGCGTCTAGGGTTAGTCATAAATCGTAACCTCGCTGCATTTATCAGTTAATTACAGTATACACCATAATTGAATATTAGTTACACACGACAAATCTATAATCTTTGTTCAATCAATGAGTTGTTAAATAAGAAAGCGTTAAATCAATGTGATTTGTTGTAAATAAATGTTACTCTAAGCGAAATTTACCCGAATGAGTACACTTACATGTTAAAAAATCTATTTTTTCGCATACTTATCGTAATTATGATAATTTTTAGTTCTAATACTTTTGCACGCACCACAGGCTCACCTGAGCCTAGCGAAAACGCTTCAATTATTGGCTTACTTGGATCTGCTGTCTTAGCTTCTACCGTAGTGGCCGCAGGTGAGTGGATAATCACCAGCATCAAACGTACAGATAATAATGCTAATATTAGGATGCGCTCATTAACACAACCTAAAAAAGCAATAACGATAACTTTACCAGCTGATAACTTACGAAAAACGCCTCTAAAAAAAGGACAAAAAGTTCAAATAGAATCCGCGCAAACAGGTTATTTATTTAAAACTCAAGGAAATAATTTAGGTTTCCTACCAAATCAAAAAGGGAAATCTTTACTCCATTCTGAAAGTTATGATTAAGAGATGTTTTTTTCTCCTATTATATTGCGTTCATTTACAAAGTTTTGCAGGAACGCGCTGTGATAATACTACATTTGATCCTGCTGCCTATATCAAAGCAGGAGATCAAGCTGCTGTTATTGAAAAAATCTTAATAAAACAAAAGCCTCAAGTTGCTTTAATCGCACGCGTTGGATCAGACTTAAGTAAATATCAATTACACTATACCCATATCGCATTTTTAGTAAAAAATACATCAGAAAAACACTGGAGTGTGATACATTTATTAAATCATTGCGAAACATCCACATCTTCTATTTATCGTCAGGGCTTAATGAATTTTTTTCTAGATAATGTTTATAATTATGAAGCAAAAGTCGTTATTCCAAGCGAAATTTTACAAAATAAATTATTGTCAATCCTAGTTTCAAAAAGAAAATTGAATCTTCATAATAAAAGATACAGTATGATTGCTTATCCCTATTCAAATCTATATCAAAATTCCAATCAATGGGTCCTTGAAATTATTGCTTCAGCATTAAGCGGCTATAATAATAGAACTGATTTGCAATCGTGGTTGAGAGAGAATAACTATCAGCCAGGTTATATCTCAATACCAAAAACTAAGCGTATGATAATCAAGTTATTTAAAAATAACATAACATTCGAAGACCATCCGAAACAAGAACGCGATACAAAAATCTATTCATTTGTAAGTGCAGAATCAGTATTTGATTTTTTACATCAAAAAAATGAAATAATATTCGATAAAGAATTCGGATGAAATGACCATATTAAATCAAAGTTATAGGGATCTTTTAGAATGCTATTTGCCAAATTCGATTGAGCACATGATAAATGTTCTTTGTAATCGTGTTTATAAATAACAACAATCATATGGTAGCCCTTCACTTTTTTTGATAACATTCGCTTCTTATTTCAATGGAACAACTATGAGAAGTTCATCAAAACAATTGAATGTTGATTCAAAAAACATCGAGAAGATATCAGCTCCCATTGCATGTTATGCTAATATGATAAAAATCTTATACATTTCGGAATAGAAACATGAAAAAAATAGTCTTATTTGTTATGTTTTTTTCGCTAAATTTGTACGCAACTCAACCAAATGTTAAAAAAATAAATGAAAATATACGCATCTTACGTGTTGGTACCACAGGCGATTATCCACCTTTAACTTATTACAATCCACAAACTAAAAAATTTTCAGGTACAGATATTGAAAATGCAAAAGCTTTAGGAAAGTATATTGGACGAAAAGTTGTTTTTATTAAAACAAGCTGGCCTACCTTATCTTCGGATTTAATGGCGAATAAATTTGATATAGCTATGGGCGGTATTTCATCTTCACCTGAGCGCACTCAACAATTTCTACAATCTGATCCTATCATGAAGGATGGGAAGATTCCTTTAGTACGTTGTAACGATATTAAAAAATATGATTCATTAGAAAAAATTAATCAACTCCAAGTGCGTGTGATAGAAAATAAAGGGGGAACTAATGAACAATTTGCTAAAAAATATTTATCCAAAGCTACGCTCACGCTGATTGATGATAATTTAAGCGCGACACAATATTTATTAAATAACTATGCAGATGTGATGATTACCGACAGGACAGAAGCTTTATATAAACAAAAAATGATAAAAAATCTTTGTGCGAGTCATCCGGATCATCCATTTACAACGTTTGATAAAATTTATCTTTTGCCTAAAACAAGTACGGAGTTATTGGGGCAAGTTAATGGATGGATTAGAATGAAAAAAAAGCAGTAGCTCAGTATTTAAAAAAAATTCCGAACATAATACTCGTGTCCGTGGCACTAAATGATCATAGGGATCTTACGGTACGTTGATGAGGCTAAGAGATCTATGGATTTTTCCTGGACAAAATTAAATAAATCGGTATCATTACCTGTTTTATAATAATAAATTAAAAGGATCCAAAATGTTTAAACGAAGAAATCCTCCTCTTGAAAATCCTTGGACAGATGATCCTCTTGTTGCTTATAAAAATTTTTTAAAATATACCGGACAGGAAGTGAATGAGTATGTTCAACGTGATGATCTTAAGGTACATACTTACGAGGCTTTTTATCCATTAAAAATGTTATTAGATGTTAATAATTTCTGCTCAAAAATCACCATTCGAAATGTAACCGATGCAACGCTTGTATTTGATTTTGCTGATGATGTTATACCTAGAATCTTGGGTATAAAAATGATCGACGATTCCAAAGCAGCACCTCCGATACATGTTGCTTTTAGAAACATCGTTCCTTACGAATTCTCTCAATGCACTCACTTAGCCGGCCCTATGGGTTTTCATGAATATATTATCGATGGGAAAAACAATAAATTACCTCCTATGATATTTGCTGCAAATTCTAATTTTGAAGCCACACCTCTTAAAATAATATTTGAAAATTGCAAAGGCAAAGTTGATATACATGGACTTACTCCAGATAAAATTAATGCTGTGTTTGAAAATAAATGTAATGAAAAAGAATTAATAGTGGGTACAGGAGTACCATCTTTTCAAATGAAATAACTGCCTTCATTCAACCCCACGAAGTGTCCGTGGGTCTCATAGCAATGTTCCTAAATTTAAACTCAGGAAAACAGTATGCTTAGCACCACAAATCCGCAAACATCAAAGCTTGGAAAAATCATAATCATGCGTCACGCGGAAACTAACTACAACTATCCACGTAAACGTCTTCAAGGTATGTCGCCAAGCGATAAAATACATATATCAGAAAAAGGTCGGCAAGAGGCAACTTCAAAACTTGCTTCTATTACTTTACCTGATCTATTAATAATGAGTCCGTTATTACGCTGCAAACAGACTGCCGAAGCATGGGCAGGAAATGACCTTGCCAAAATCAACGGTCAAATTAAATTGATGGATGGTTTAAAAGAAGTGGATGCAGGGGAACTAGAAGATTTTTATGTGGATGAACTAGAAAAACATGAAAAATATGGCAGCACATGGCAACTTTGGAAAAAAGATCCGCTTAATTTTCCTGGATTTCCAAATGGCGAAACATTAAATGCCTTTCAAGCTAGAGTTTTGCATGCATTTGCGGATATCTGTAAAGAATATATGTTAAATCCAACTTTAGATATATGTGTAATAACGCATGGCGGCCCGATGCGCATATTGAAATGTTTTCTAGCAAATAAAGATTTATCTCATTTATGGGATGGTCAGGATATAGCAAATCTTGAACGGTTAGAGCTAACATCGGATCAGATTTTACAACTAATAAATCAAAGAGAGAAAATAAATATGTTAAAACATCCCTCACATAAATATATAGAATGTAAATATGATAAAGATCATTGGGCATTGGATAACACTAAAGAAGGCACATGCATCGCCTTTATTAAATTCCGTGATAAATATAATTACGCTATAAAACTTAATCCAACCGACCGCAGAGGCTATCGAGCGCTAATAACCTACACTGGCGATGATAAATCGGATATTCAAACTACTTTTAATCGTCAATATACCATTGCTGAACAACATGGCTTATCTGATGTCACCACCTTAATGATAGAAATTTATAAAAAACTTGGGCTTCCCATCGTCCAAACTGCTCAAGCGGGGAACAACTCTCACTCTTTATTGCCATCAGGTATGACACAAATTGGCAATGAAAAAGAACCTAGCATGTTACATACTCATATTTGGGGCCGAGGGAATCCAGCCCAAGAATATATTTCCGGCATACCCTTAGATGGCCCAAAGCCTGGTGAAATGTTTGATATGATGGCAAAAACTCCAAATGTGCCGGGGAATCAAAAGAAAATAAAATGGGAACCGCAACAACTTGAAACAGCATTGTTATTAATCAAAAACACATTACATGACTACACCCGCTCTGAAGAATTTCAACAAGAATTTGGAGATACATTAACCATCAATATTTATCAGCCTGAGAAACTCTTTGAAAAATCGGCTGTAAGTTTATCGGAGGGCGCTGCATTGTTTGCACAGCAGAATGATGCGGTTAGGTACACCAGGTGCTCATAAAATGGAACAGGCAGTGCAAATTACGCAAAAAAAGCAAGAAGACTTTTCCAGGTCCAATCCATGCCATAATTTTTACAGAAAATAAACAAAAGAAGAGATTTTATGCCCATAAATACAATAAAATTAATCGAAATTTTTAGCTCTAGCCAAGAAAATAAAAAGGAGCATTGGATATCAATTCCTGATTCCAAAGAAGGTACTGTTTATCCTAATGTTATAGGTAGCAGTGGCGGGGAAACCCATAATGGCTGGAAAGTACATATTAGCATTGATCCTAATAAAATCATTAATGCAGCAACATTCATTGCAGAAATTCTTAATGATAAAAATGCACCTAAAGTGAGTATTAAATTTGCTAGTATGCATCTAGCGAAAAATGGGCAACCAAGTAAACAAGTTGCTTTTACTTTTTATCAAGATGAATTAATTCAAGCTGATAAAATAACTACATTTCTTAACAATATTGAAGTTTCTTTAAGTTCTGCGGGTATTGGCTGTGATGCAAGACAAATAAATTCAGATGCGGAAATTTGTAAAACAAAATTTGATGCGTGTATGCTCAATAGTGAAGGAAAACCGACTCGTTTTAATTATAGAAATGATCAATGCATTGTAATGGAAGATGAACTTTATCTAGATTGTGGTGGGCAAGGTAACATAACACAGATTTCCGAACAAATCTGGATAAAACAAAGTTACTATTTAAACTTAGAGGATGTACAAAAGCATAACCCAGCACAGGTAACTGATCCTTTCTCTAAAATTAGAATTACAATAATTAACGATGTAACAAAAGAAGAGGCTCCCGCTAAAGATAAAACCTCTGCAAGTTCAATCATAATCAAGCGAAATGAAAGTCCGGTATTCTCTACTAATCCAAAAACTCTTGCACCATCAGATGCTTTAAACCAAGAAAATAGTTCTGGAAAGGTTTTGCAACCTACCAGTAATACTCCTTTTCGGTAGTAACGAGTACAGCCTCGGGGTCGTCATTTGACCCTTTCGTCATTTTATTTTGACATTATTAATGATTTCTCCTACATTACTTCATTTTAATTAAAGGTGGTTATTATGCTAGAGAAACAAGATTCAAAACAAAACGAAGTTGACGCTATGTCTACATCAACAAAAGTCTTTTTAACTGCTACTGCAGTTTGTTACACGTCAGGTTTTTTTATGGTATCGACTGCATGTAAAAAAGATTGTTTTCCTCTTCAAGATCTTGACAAAGCACTTTTGGGCTTAATCATGATGGCGGCAAGTCCAGTTGTAGGCTGTGTGGCCGCAGGAGCTTCCGAACTCTGTTTGTTCGCCCCTAAAAAAATAATCGAAAATTATAATAAAGATGAGCCTCTTGCAAAATTGAAAACACCTTGATCAATAACGAAGATCATACCAATCAAGAAAAAAAGCGGGCAAGTCCCATCATCGTATATGTCCACTTGCCCCTTCGTCAAATATATAGACACTATGATATAACTTGTGTATTATATTATCATTACATGTAAATGATGGTTTTACTTTGATTAATACACTGCAATTAGGGAACAAAATATTTCCTAATAATATCATTCAAGGGCCTTTGGCAGGAGTAAGTTGTGCCCCCTTTCGGGCTTTAACTTGGCGTTATAGCAAACCTGCTTTTTCTTGTAGCGAAATGATTTCAGTGAAGACACTTATTCATCAATCGCAATTATCGCAGCGACGTTTTTTAGAAAAAGCCGACGATGAGGGTCCTGTTTGTTATCAAATAGCTGGAAATAATCCTTATGAAATTGCTGAGGCAGTAAAGCGTTTGACGGATTGTGGAGCTGATTTGATTGATTTAAATTGCGGTTGCCCAGTTAAAAAAATTCGTCAAAAAGGTGCGGGCTCAAGTCTATTGAGCCAAGCATCAACCTTATATCAACTCATTATAGCCATGAAACAAAATACTACGGTACCTGTCTCCATTAAAATACGCGTCGACGGGAACAGCGGAGACACTTTTAATAAAGAAATAGCCCATGTAGTACGTGATGCTGGAATTGATTTTCTCGTTGTACATGGTCGTCATTGGACTGAACATTATGAAACAGTTTGCAATTATACAGATATTCAATTTTTTGTTGAAGAATTAAATATTCCAGTCATAGGTAATGGCGATGTCGCATGTGTTGCCACCCTCAAAAAAATGCTTGCCACAGGTTGCGCGGGTATCATGATATCACGCGCTGGCGTCGGCCAACCTTGGCTTATAGGCCAACTCCTTGCTGAAATTCAAAATAAATCCTACTCTAAACCGTTACTCACGGAAATTGGTTCACTTTTTATTGAACATGCGATGAAATTATCACAACTTTCAGCCAATGAAAAGTTTGCAGTTCTGCAAGCTAGAAAATTTGCAAAATATTATGCAAGAGATATGAAGAACAGAAAAGAATTTGTTGATGCCATCAATGTATGCACTAGTTTAGATAAACTTATAGAGATTAGTCGTCACTATTTTAGTCAATTATTACAATGACAAAGTCACACTAAATTAAAAATGTTTTTTACGATAAGATCAACAGTCACTAAAAAAATGGCACCATTGAAAAGACAAGAGACAAGGGGTCAAGTGCTGCAGGATCCCTTATCTCGCCATTACATTCAGCAAGCTACAATTGGACGTGAGATTCCACAAGCTACAGCTAGACCTGTATATTTTATTTCAATAGGAACAGCAGCAATTTTACCCTCCTTCTGTAAATCGAGCATAAGTTTTGAAATTTCGGCAATTTTTTTAGGATTTTTTGTATTTGTGCCAATAAAAACATAAGGACGACCTGCTTTCTTTTGTGTACTTACCGAAACAATGTCGTCGTCTACGCCCAACAAATTCTTTTCAATATAGTCATGTGTTTTATTTGCTGATTTTTCAGAAGCTTTTTTAATGTTGCTAAAAAGACGCATAAATATTCCTTTAATTATTTTTCGTCATCATCCTAAAGCTATTTGCATAAGATCTCAATATTATTTAGTTATCTGAGAAATGAATGATCAAAGGACGACATTGGACGGGCTAATGAATTTCATTCCTTTCTGATGTTGTTATTTTTTGCTAAGTATCCAAATAATCTATATAATGTCATTTTTTAAAAAAGGAATAGTTCATGAAATTTAGGATAGGAATCCCTACTGCTTTAACACTTTCAATCATCACTCTAAGTGCAAATGCCATCCCGCCAGACAGCTTAATGTATTTACATGAAACATGGGCAGGCGCTTATTTTGGTACTTACTTTGGATCGGGCGCCGGCAATGTTAATACTGCTTTCTCAGAAAATGAAAACGTGGTTCAATTTGCTGGTACAAATGATAGCAATCAGAGTACTTTTAGCGTGGAGGCGGGTAGTGCTAATCTGAATGGAAATAGTACTGGTTCAGTCGCTGATTTATTTGTGGGTTATAATTTTCACCCTGGCTGGTGGAATTCAAGGCTCATCATTGGCGGACAATTGGAAGGTAATTATTTTAGCGATATTACACTTTATTCGAGTGGTATTCTAAACACTAACGAACTCTCAGTTACAAGTTTTATGCCGCCTATTGCAACTACTCCTTCTATTAGCAGCCGACACATTACTTCTGATTTCAATGACCATCTGGCGTCTATGTTCACATTTATAGGGCGTTTAGGTATTCTCGCAACTCCAAACCTTTTGATATACGTTTTAGGCGGTGGCGTAGAAGGTCATTTTGTACTTTCAACGGATGAATTTTTCGGTACAGGAGATGATATAGATAAATGGCAGCTAGGTTATACCGCCGGCGCAGGACTTGAATACCGATTTAATAATAACTGGTCTATGCGCGGTGAATATCGCTATATTCACTTTGATGTTAATAGAACTTTAGCAGATGACAGTTCAAACTTTAGTCCACCTGACCCCACATTTACCGCCGCTAATTTCAATGCTACTCGAAGCTTTGATAGTACGGTTGACTTCAACATGGGTGCAATAGGTGTTGTGTATCGATTTGATTCGTTTCCAATAGGTAAATAAATTCAAAAAAGTCACATGCCATCAATGGCATGTGACAGCCGCTCTCAACTCCATTTTAGTGTTGACAAATCAATTTAAGCTAGTATAATGCACTAATGTACTAGCGTGCTAATACAATATTACAGAGGACATATGAAACCACATCGAGCCCATGAAAACGAAGACCCTGAGCATAAACTCTTTGAGGCTATTGCTGCGATACATACAGCAGATGAAGCTAGGAGATTTTTCAAGGACTTATGCACACCGGCAGAGCTTCAGGCCCTGGCAGATCGATGGAGAGTCGTGGACGATATCAAGGCTGGAAAGCCCTATAGACAAATTTATGATGAAACAGGTGTAAGTGTTACCACAGTGGGACGTGTTGCTAGGAGCATGATGTTGGGTGAAGGAGGATATAATTTGATTTATGAGCGTATAGAGAAAAAATTACATGAAAGCAGTGCCAAGGTTAAGAGTAGCCATACAAAAAAGCGGGCGTCTAAATAATGATTCCATGGATTTATTATTAAGATGCGGACTGAAAATTCGACCTTCAAAAAACTCCCTTCTTTCTCACGCTGAAAACCTACCCATTGATGTTTTATTTGTAAGAGATGACGATATACCAACGTTAGTGATAGATGGTGTATGTGATATAGGAATCGTGGGCGAAAATGTTTTATTAGAACAAACCATTAATAAATCTAAAAATTCAATTGATACCATAAAAAAACTAGGATTTAGCCGTTGCAAACTTTCCATTGCCATGCCAGATGACAAAGTGTTTGTAAATGCCGACTCATTAAAAGGGCTAAGAATAGCAACCAGTTATCCAAACTTATTACTCGATTATCTACAACGCAATCATATAAATGCGGAAATTATGAATATTTCGGGATCCGTTGAAATCGCACCCCGGCTTGATATGGCTGATGCGATATGTGATTTAGTATCAACGGGCAGAACATTAGAAGAAAATAATTTAAAAGAAGTCGATCAGGTTATGCAAAGTCAAGCTGTCTTAATTAAAACAAAACACGCATTAACTATAGATAAAACAGCAGCATTTGATTTATTACTCGGTCGTATTGAGAGCGTCTTAAAAGCCCTTGATAGCAAATACATTATGTTTCATGCACCTAAAACATCTATAGAAGCCATTAAAACGATGTTACCAGGCTGTGAAACGCCTACGGTTATGCCTTTAGAAGGAAATAACGATAAAGTCGCAGTGCATGTAGTCTCGAATGAAGGAAACTTTTGGATAACCTTAGAAAAATTAAAAGAAGCAGGCGCAAGTTCCATCTTGGTTTTACCGATTGAAAAAATGTTAAATTAGGTCATTAATCATGAAAAAATATTACTGGGACAAGTTAACAGATCTTGAAAAGAAAAATATATTACTACGTCCAATGATCACTCAACATGAAAATATAAAAAACCAAGTAAGAGCTATCATTCAACAAGTTAAATCTGAAGGTGATCAGGCTATTATTCAATTAACTAATAAATTTGATGGAGTTAGTTTAGCTGATTTAAAAGTTACTTTAGAAGAATGTAAAACATCTTTTACCGCAATAAATTCCATGGAATTTGCAAAAAAACAAATCGAAACATATCATCAGTCTCAACTACCTCGTAATCTTAGAGTTGAAACATGTCAAGGAGTCTTTTGTGAGAGACAGGCTCGCCCCATAGAAAGCGTTGGATTATATATCCCCGGCGGCTCAGCGCCTCTCATTTCAACCGTATTAATGTTAGGAGTGCCTGCCCGCATAGCGGGTTGCCCTCTTAGAATTTTATGTACTCCGCCAAAACCAGATGGAACTATTGATCCAAATCTTTTAGCAGCAGCTAAATTATGCGGCATAGAACATGTATACAAAATAGGAGGTGCGCAAGCTATTGCGGCTATGGCTTATGGCACGGAAACTATTCCTAAAGTCGACAAAATTTTTGGGCCAGGAAATGCATGGGTCACTCAAGCTAAAATTCAAATTTCAGAAGACCCCAATGGTGCAAACATTGATATGCCAGCAGGCCCGTCTGAGCTTATGGTTATTGCAGATAACAATGCTAACCCTGCCTATATTGCTGCAGATTTGCTTTCGCAAGCAGAACATGGTGCAGATTCCCAAGTCATGTTAGTGAGCTTATCCGAAGTATTAGCAGCAAAGGTTGAAAGCTGCATTGAGGAACAATTACAACACTTATCACGTAAAAAACTTATCATTCATTCATTAAATAATAGTCGCATCATCATTACAGATACGATGAATGAAGCCATTGATATAAGTAACGCTTATGCACCCGAACATTTAAGTTTGCAAATCGACGGGCCTGATCATTTTATAAAAGATATAAAAAATGCTGGCGCAGTTTTTTTAGGACAGTGGACACCAGAAACCGCAGGAGATTACGTCACGGGGTCTAACCATGTGTTACCTACTTATGGATATGCACGTAGTTATAGCGGATTGTCAGTGACAGATTTTATGAAATTTATTAGCTTCCAAAAAGTCTCAAAACAAGGATTAGAAAAAATTGGTCCTTATGCTGAAAAATTAGCTGCCCTCGAAGGACTGGATGCCCACAAGCAAGCTGTAAGTTTGCGATTAAATGAAAGAGTAACTATCAATGAATAACATACTTAACTTGATAAGATCGGATTTACGTCAATTTATCCCGTATAGCTCTGCACGTGATGAAGCAAAACAAGGAAACATTTGGCTAAATGCCAATGAATCACCTTTTGATTTTGAATTAGAAAAAGACGTTCTATTAAATCGATATCCAGAAAAACAGCCCGCCAAATTAATAGAACGGTTGGCCCATATGTTTAATGTTGATATCAATCAAATAGCAGTATCGCGAGGAAGCGATGAAATGATTGATTTACTCATTCGACTATTTTGCACTTCCGGTAAAGATGCCATTTTAACTTGTACACCTACCTATGGCATGTATGCGGTTTATGCTCGTCTGCAAGGTGCCAATGTCATTGAAGTACCTTTAATAAAAGATAACTTTTTTCAATTAAATATAACATCCATTTTATCTCATAAAAACATTAAAATTATTTTTTTATGTTCGCCTAATAATCCCACGGGCAATTTATTAACAAAAGCAGACATTCTTTATTTATGTAAGAAGGTTGCTAATAAAAGCATAGTCGTTATCGATGAAGCATACATAGACTATGCGGATGAAGTGAGCCTCGCTTCCTATATTAATGAATACGATAATTTAGTGATATTACGTACGATGTCTAAGGCTTATGGCTTAGCCAATGCACGTTTTGGCTTGCTGCTTGCCAATAAAATAATTGTTGAATGGATATTAAAAATTATGGCGCCCTATCCACTATCATCACTTATTACCAAAATTGTATTTAATGCTTTGTCACCACAACTTTTAGCACAAACTAAACAAGAAATTTATTGCATTAAATCAGAAAGGATTCGATTATTTAATGCACTCAACACGATGCCCATCATAAAAAAAGTTTGGCCAAGTAATGCAAATTTTATATTAATTGAAACTGATTACGCAAAAGAAATCATGGATGTTTGTAATACCAACGGCATTGTACTGCGCAGCATGTTTGATAAAGTCATGATAGAAAATGCGATTCGAATCAGCATTGGATTACCTGAAGAAAACATGCAATTAATAAAAGTATTACAAGAGGTTAAGCCATGATTCAGAAAAAAATATTATTTATTGATCGAGATGGTACTTTAATTAAAGAACCATTTGACTATCAAATAGATAGCATTGATAAATTAAACTTTTTACCTGATGTGATACTCTCTTTACTTAAATTAAAAGATGCAGGTTTTTCATTTGTGATGGTTAGCAACCAAGACGGGCTTGGGACTGCAAGTTTTCCAACCAGTGATTTTACTGCACCCCACGAACTTATGTTACGTATTCTTGAATCACAAGGCATTACCTTTGAAGCTATTCGTATTTGCCCGCATTTATCTTTGGAAAAATGCCACTGCAGAAAACCTAATGTAGGCCTGTTGCTTGATTATCTCGTCGAACAAAAAATTGATAGAGATAACTCATACGTTATTGGTGATAGAGAAACAGACATGAAGCTTGCAGAAAATATGGGGATCAAAGGTATCCAAATGACTACTTCATGGGTAGAAGTAACTAATGCCATTTTATCAACGCCACGCAGGTCTGTTGTCGCTCGAAAAACTAAGGAAACCTCTATCTCGGTAGATGTCAATTTAGATCACAAAGATACGATTATGGTTAATACCGGTATTGAATTTTTTAACCACATGCTTGAACAATTAGCCAAACATGCTGGATTTAGTATGAATTTAAGCGTAAATGGTGATATTCATGTGGATGATCATCATACGATTGAAGACACTGCCATTGCACTAGGTGAGGCAATTAAAAAAGCCTTAGGTGATAAAATAGGTATAAGACGCTATGGTTTTTTATTACCCATGGATGAATCCATCTCGCAAGTCGCCTTAGATTTAAGCGGCCGCTCTTATTGCATTTTCGAAGGTGAATTTAATCGTGAGCGTGTGGGCGACTTATCCACTGAACTCGTGTCCCATTTCTTTCGTTCATTTGCAGAAGGCCTAAAAGCAACCTTACATATTTGTGTCAAAGGCGAAAATAATCATCACATGATTGAATCTCTTTTTAAATGCGTTGGCCGCAGTTTACGTCAGGCCATTGAGAAAATTGATATGAGTCTACCAAGTACGAAGGGGTTATTATGATTGCTATCATTGAGGGGTGCGGCGCAAATATTGCATCGGTTCAATTTGCTTTGGAGCGTTTAGGACGAAAATCGCTATTAACCGCTGACGCTTCTGTGATTAAGGCTGCAAGTCATGTCATTCTTCCTGGCGTTGGTACTGCTGAAGGTGCAATGCATAAATTAAAACACTATAAACTTTGTGAGGTTATATCCCAATTAAAACAACCTGTGTTAGGCATTTGTTTAGGCATGCAATTATTATATGAATTTTCATATGAAGGCATGGTAGATTGTTTAGGTATTTTTCGTGGAAAAGTTGAACCTTTACCCTGCTCTTCTGGCTTACCTGTTCCTCACATGGGATGGAACCAGTTAGTTACCCATGTAGATTCATCGCCTTTATTGAAAGACATTCCTGAACACAGCTATGTTTATTACGTTCATAGTTATGCTGCGCCCATTAATCATGAAACCATAGCACTGACGCAATATGGAACAAAATTTTGTGCCATGGCCCAACACAAAAATTTTTATGGCGTGCAATTTCATCCTGAGAAATCAGGAACTATAGGTGAAATGATGTTAAAAAATTTCTTAGAACTTGAGTAAATATCGCATGAATATTTATCCAGCTATCGATTTATTATCAGGAAAATGCGTCAGGCTTTATCAAGGTTGTTATAATCAAGTGAGCATCTATGATAACGACCCTGTTAATGTTGCCCAAACTTTTGTTACGCAGGGTGCATCATCATTACATATAGTTGATTTAGACGGCGCAAAAGAAGGTAATCAAGTTAATTTAGATACTATAATTAAGATACAGCATGCCACTGGATTAAACATTCAGGTTGGCGGCGGTATTCGTTCTAAAAAACAGGTCAGTGACATGTTCGAGCTTGGTATTCATCGAGTTATTTTAGGAAGCATAGCCATTGCTCAACCTTATGATGTCATGGAATGGATGCAAGAATTTGGCGCTGACCGTTTTGTGTTAGCTTTAGATATTCGCATAAATAAAACCAATGATCCAATTGTAGCATTGCATGGATGGGAAAAAGAAAGTGATACCACTTTATGGAAAGTATTAGATGAATATCAACAATCATCATTACGTCATGTTTTATGTACTGATATCAGCCGGGATGGAACATTAAATGGGCCTAATATTGATTTATATACCGAATGTGTAAAACGTTATCCTAACATTGCTTTTCAAGCATCGGGAGGAGTAAGCACTTTAAAAGATTTAACTATGCTTTCTTCTATTTCTGTTGCAGGTGTTATTGTAGGCAAAGCACTTTATGAAAATAAATTTTCATTAACTGATGCATTAAAAATGGGGTGCTTATGTTAGCAAAACGCATCATTCCTTGCTTAGATGTTCAAGATGGAAAAGTAATTAAAGGCATAAAATTTGCTAATCATCGTATTGTCGGTGATATATTAGAACTCGCACTCTATTATTGCCAATCCGGTGCTGATGAACTTGTGTTTTATGATATTTCCGCAAGCTGTGATAACCGTCTAGTTAATCGCACATGGATCAATGACATCGCAAAACACATCAATATTCCATTTTGTGTTGCGGGCGGCATACGAAGCTTAGCAGATGCAGAATCTATATTACATGCGGGCGCAGATAAAATTTCAATTAACAGTCCCGCGCTCGAAAACCCTGAGTTAATTAATGCTTTATCAGCTGCTTTTGGTAAACAATGCATTGTTATCGGAATTGATAGTTTATTTATAAATGACTGTTATAAGGTTCAGCAATATACGGGTAACACCCGCAAAATGAAAAACACCGAACGTGCGACGCTTGAATGGGTGCAAGAAGTGCAAGATCGAGGTGCGGGTGAAATCGTATTAAATTGTATGAACCAAGATGGTATGCGCCAAGGATATGACATTGAACAATTAAAACTTATTAAAGAAAAATTAACACTTCCGCTTATCGCATCAGGAGGTGCCGGGTCTATCCACGATTTTTTAAAAGTATTTCATTATGCAAATGTTGATGGAGCACTTGCTGCAAGTGTATTTCATAGCAAAGAAATTACTATTGAAAAATTAAAAAATTATTTATCAATCAACCATATTGAGGTAAGACCATGAAACCATTATCGTGGGAAAAAATGCGTGGATTATTGCCTGCCATTGTTCAGGATGCAGAAACCGGTGCTGTCTTAATGTTAGGTTACATGAATCAAGAAGCCTTACAAAAAACTATAGATTCCACATGGGTCACTTTTTATAGCCGTTCTAAAAAATGTCTTTGGACTAAAGGTGAAACCTCTGGAAATAAACTTAAATTAGTCAATATTTTTTCTGATTGTGATCAAGATAGTTTACTTATTCTTGCTACTCCCACAGGCCCCATTTGTCACAAAAATACTATGACTTGTTTTGCTGATGCAAACCAAACTGATTGGAATTTTATTAAAACACTTGAAAAAACCATTGACGAACGTAATAACTCGCGCAATGCAAATAGCTACACAGCAAGCTTGTTTAACGCAGGAATAAGCCGCATTGCGCAGAAAGTCGGTGAAGAAAGTGTGGAAGTTGTGCTTGCTGCTATTGAAAAAGATGATCAAGCATTTTGTTCTGAAGCAGCCGATTTATTATTCCATCTTCTTGTTTTATTGAAAGCAAGAAAACTGAATATAACTCAAATCATTCAGGTTCTTCAGGAGCGGGCGTTTTAATCACCTCAGGTTTTCCCCAACTTGGACGCCCAAATGGGTTGTTAGTTTGATTCGGCGGCGGTTTTTTAAAAGGAGGGATATTGTTAGGAGTTCTATGAGCTGGTTGTCTGGATATTGCACTCTTACCACGTTTATAGGGCTGCGCCGATTCTACGCTTTTACGCTTATAAGGTTGAACATCTGCAGCAGTAGCATAAAGAGAAAACATCAATAAAATCAAAAATATAAAAGCTGAAACAAGCCTCATAAAAACTCCTAAATCATAAGAACTTGTGATATTTGATTGACAACTTCCATAAATCATTTTAACATGATCGCTCTTCTACATGAAACATCCATCTTAATATCTGATTTCATAAAAAAAAATATTCCATCATAAAAAAGAAATCCAAACGAGGTAAAATATTATGAAACGCATTTTAATTTTTATTTTATTGTTTAGTCTATCAACCCTTTCATTTGCTAGATCGTTTAACATTACTTTTAACAATCAAGCGAATAATAAAAATATTCAGCATGTTTATATCGTCATTAAAGGCACCGTGAATGGTAAAACATGTTTTATTCGAATTAAGAAAATCAGTGCACCTGGCGATCAAACGATTAGTGCATGCGAACCTGTGACTGCTGCCACTAAACCAAGTGATTATGCTTTTGATGCAGTCAATAATGTCAGTTTTAGAGTACCGCCGCTTAGCTCAGGCAGAATGTACGTCTCTATCAATAAACCGCTTATCATGCATATTAATAAAGATGCTTCTGTCGCAGAACCATCAGTGTATGATAGCAACCCAACATCAAACCCTGATTACAAAACGTTATTTGATAAAGTTGAATTTACATATAATCCAGATGGCAGCACTTATTTTAATCCAACTGCCGTGGATTTTTTAAGTTTACCCATTTCCGTTGCACAGCAAAATAATGTTTTTGGTTTAACAACCAACCGCGAAACAGCTTTTGCCAACATACGACAAACTTTTAATGAAGAATACGGCACAACGGAATATCAACAACGGCTAATCATTAAAGATAATAATGTGATATTACGCATTCTCGCACCTGGCCGTGAAAGCGGTTCTTTTAATCCTAAATATCTTGATCCTTATATTGATTGGTTATTCAATGATTATTATTTTAGTCCTGATGGCAGAACTGCAAATCATACACTGACCTTGCAATTAGTCGAAGCAAGCGGCGTTTTGCCTGGAAAACCAAGAGTATTATCAAATGATGAAGGAAAATTTACGGGATTTGTTAAAAACATAGGTAATGAGAAAGCATTCGTATTTACTAACATTCTCGGTGATTCCATCACTATTAAACGGTCCTCTTTTACATCGAATGGTTTATTCATGGCAGCCATGGGTAACATCGATGTGACTATAGGCCCCATTGTACGTGGTCGTATTGCTGGATCTAAAGACGCGTTACCTAATTTAATTAATGGCTATAAAGCGGTAATTGTTAAATTTATCAGTTCGGCCTGGGCAGTAGGTTTATTACCAACACCCAATGGCGATGTCATTGATCAAAATTATATTCGTCAAAAAATTGGCACTGACGTTAAAAACATTTATCAGGAACGTGCATCCTTGCCTGCAGCTTTGCAAAATCGCGGTCCTTGGTATCACTTATATGGAAAAGCAATCCATCTTTTGACTCCGCATTTATATGCATTTCCTTATGATGATGTACTCGGTCTTGATGGTACGAATGCTTTAAATGATTCTTATCCTGCTGTGGTAACTTTGCATGGCATGGAAAATTCTGTTTAACACGGAAAAACCAGTCATTTGCCATGGGTTTTGGCTGGTTTTAATTTCTCAGTATATAAACTCTTAAATTCTTGTTCTCTTAGCTCAACATATCTTTTCAATATCTCAAGCGCATATCTAGCACGGTCCCATCCTTCGTTATGCGGCTCTCCCCCTCGACAACAATCATCACGCGATGAATAAGAATGAGAATGTATTCCAAACTCAAAACCTAATCCTTTATCATAAAAAGCATGTCCATTCGTTAACGTAAGTTTACGTTCTAAGGCAATGCCTGCTTCAGCATTCACAAAAGCATTAACAAGACCTTGGCAAAAGGCTTGGACATAGACAGTTGGCATGATTCGCTGCAAGTAACCTACAACCTCACACCAAAATAAAGCACATTTCTCAGCAGAACCCCATGGATAATAATTATGAATATGCAATTCATAAGCTTGGATTAACGTTTTGATATTAAAAGATTTTTCATTTTTTATTTCACGAGGGCCAAACTCTTTTTTGAATGCCGCTAAAGCTGATGCTTTTCCTTCCGGGTAATCATCGTCCATGATGGCAGCGACTAAGAAACTAAAATCATACGGCTCTTGTTTTTTAGATGCTTCATCAGCTTCTCTAAGAATATTATTAAATTGTATTTTTTGACTGTCATCGAGATATAATTTCATCATTTTCAACATGTCCACATCGCGTGCATAACATGCTAATTGACATGGCGAATAATGGATAAAGGTATTACCTGCAAGATCTTTTACGTTACCTGATATAAATAACAATGCAGGATTAGTGCGAATAATTGCTTCAGCTTGTTCTTGTTCACCTTTAACCACATGATTAAGCAAGGCAATCAGGGCTAATTTATCATAAGGTTTTTTTTTGGTTCCCCCTTCAAATAAAGTACAAACATGGCTAGCGTTGTAAAGATTAGGTTTGCTTTCCGCAAGGTCCCCATTGAGATAGTCCAGTATTACATCTTGAATAGGAACAGGAAAGGTACGATTAAACTGAGGTGGCTTTTGTTTATTATTTGTCATATGATGCCTCGATATGAATCTACATTTAGGGGGATTGTGCCTAAATGGGAAATGAAACGCAATATAGGAACAAAAAATGAATTATATTAAAAAAATAGTCGTATTTTTCACGGTTCTTCTGGCAAATACTAGCTTCGCAGACACTTGTCCTGACATCAATGGGCTGGATCCCCTTCATCCGCCAGCCGGCTGGACATTAAACATTCCGCCTATCATTGAAGATCAAGATTATTATTTTGGAGAAGCCATACACTCGTTAAATGGAAGTTTTTATTTCAAGCAGGTCATTTGCAAATATCAAGTCTGTGCTTCTGCTTTTTGTCCCGCGTTTTCTTTGCTAAGTAACAAACAATATGAATTTCCAAAAACAAAATCCCCTCCTTGGGATGTGCAATCTCGAATTGCTTTTACATTTACCTGCAGACCAGAGGACAATGATCCCAAGCATTGTGTTTTTCAATAACTCATTACAACTACTTTTGTCCCAATATTTGCAAAATTAAAGCGCACCCATTCCGCATCACCGACACTGATGCGTACGCAACCATGGCTGAGATTTGCTTCAGCTATTTCATGCGAACCGTGTAATCCCTGGTTACCATTAAAAAACATGCAATAAGGCATAGGTGCACCGCCGCGGCCAACAGGATAGCGTTTAGAATAACAAGAACGGCTTCCTAATGAAAAAATGCGAAATGAACCTGAACGCGTTCTACATGCTCGATGAATATCAGGGCACCATGATGAGCCTGCCGTTGCAAGACCGGCACGCAATAGTTTGCCATCCGCTGCATAAGCACCCCAAACATGCTTTCTTGGATTGATAACAATAACTTTTTCTCCATAGCCGCTGGTGGGTGACAATCGAGAAACATAAGACCCATAAGAAGCAGCGGGTCGATATTTTTTATGATGAGAAGAAGTGGTAGTAGTAGTCCTCGTTCTAGAATAATTATAATTTGGCTGACTTGCTTCATGACGATGCTCGTATACTTGTTCATCATTAAAGTAACCCGGAGCGGAATATTGCGGAGTCTCATCAAAATCAGCCGATGAATAGGCAGAAACATAAGATATCAATAATAAATTGACAGAGATCGTATAAAAAATGAATAGAATGATGTTACGCATAATAACCACTCCTCTTTATTTTTATGTCTTATATATATAGTTTAAACCAGATTTAGTACAACATAACGGGCAAATAAGACTTTAATTTATACAGTTTATTTAAATATTAGTAAATTTAGAGCAATATTTCTTTTAATTTTCTTTAAGATTTCCTTAAGGAAACATCTGGCATAATGACCCTGATTTTTTTGGATTATTAACAAATATTAACAAGGAGATACATACTAATGTCAAACGCACGTTATATCTCAATCGAAGATTATAAAGAAGATTTAGAGTCATATAAGAGAGATTTAGAGTTATATAAAAGAAACCTTGAAAAAGCAATCAAATATCAAGTCACTCTAGAGCAACAAGTCCGCACTCTCACTAAAGAAAAAAATACTTTATTAATAACGAAAAAGCAACTTACCGACGAAAAAAATACTTTATTAACAACAATAAACCAGCTTACCAAAGAAAAAAATGGTCTCCTGCAACATATTAAACAACTGACGGACCACATTGAAACATTGAATGCACAAGCTCAAACGGAACAGCTTGAGCTAGAGTTAATCGAAGCAAAAAAACAAATCAATCAACTTCTTGCTGCTCTTGAACAACAACGTCAAGAACATGCCTTATCTATGCAAGAAAATAAACGACTAAACATTGAAACCATACCCTCCATGACGGAAGAGACACCGCCAACACCGCCGCCATCACCACTGCGCGTGATAGAAACCACAGCAACAAGTATTCCGCCTGCTGAAGCTTCTTACGGTATTTGGCGATTGTTTGGCTACAAAAATCAAGAAGCAAAACCTGTGGTAGACCCAAAACATAAAACTCCGTTGGGTGATTTAACGAATGCTAATGTTGAACTTATTATGGCGGAAAATCGTTTGGGGAAAAGATAAATAAAATTCTGTCATGCCAGCTAAAAATATGCTGGCATGACTGAGGTTGGTAAATCTTTATTTATTTCCTGGCTTTTGCGGCTCTTTGTTTTCGAGCGCAGGTAATGCTGGATAAACATAATCTACAACGATATCCTGCAAAGCTTTTGGGAGGAAAAATGATGTCCCTGTTGGTGAATAAAATGAATAAATGACGTTTCGTCTATGCTCATTTATCACTCTCGATACTGCTGTATTTCGGCCTTCTTCCAGTGTCCCTACTTCAGCTCCATGCGTTAATAAATTTTTTGCTATCAAGGCGTAATCCGCAGGAGCAAAATCATTATCTGCACAAATCATCTCCTCAAGAGGCGTTAGGCCGGATTCTGTTTTCGCATTAACATCTGCCTTATATTTTAATAACACACTCACTGTTTTATTTACATTACAGTCATCGAAGGATGAGTTAAGTATTACATCCAAAAGTGGAGTCATATCATCATCATCTCTGCAATCCACTGAGGCTTTGCGACTCAATAGCAACTCCATCGTATCGCAATGACCATAATGAGAAGCCAGACTCAATGCAGTTTCATTACACTTCGATTTATAATCAATACGGGCTTTTTTTTCTAATAACAAGCTTACAACTTCTGTGTGACCCATCTCTGCAGCTAACATTAAAGGAGTGGGACCCTGATTAGGTTGTCCATCAATTTTCGCGTTCCAATCTAATAAAACATTAACAGCATCTAATAACCCCTTGTGAGCAGCCAGGCCTAAAAGAGTACCGTAGGTGCTAATAGGGGAGCCCACTTTTGGATCTGTATAAGTACAAGGAGCTGTAACTTCCAGATCAAATTTTTGTTCTTGATGAAGATCAGATAATTTTTGTAACAATAGCGCTTTATTTTCCGGATCCGCATTTTGAATTGCTCTAAACATTGCTAACCTTGCGCTACCTGGCGTTCTAGTCCTTTCACTGGTGTTTGACGTTTCATTGGGGCTTGGCCTTTTTCTATGTTGCATAATAGATTCCTCGATAAATCATAAAGTGGTTAATAATAGCACAGCTGTACGTTTTTTGCTATCAATTTTTGAACAGGGATGTTTATCGATCATGAAATTTGAATTATGTAACCCATTGATTAATAAGTTATAATATAAATTGCGAAATTATTGACGTGCATAGAAGTGACAGAGCGATGAATAGTCACTAATTTTCAACAATAAACGCAGGATTAACCAACGAAACCTTGTTATAACCCAACTCTTGCTCATCATTCGTCAATTTAACCTGCTTTCCCACTTCGCTCACCAAAATATGGCCGGCGGCGGTGTCCCACTCCATCGTGGGTGCAAAACGAGGATATATGTCAGCAGCCCCTTCTGCGATCAGGCCAAATTTTAATGCACTGCCCGAGGTAATCACACTGACTTGCTTACCGTTTTTATAAAGTTTTTGTAAAAACGATTCGGTCTCATCACAACGATGTGAGCGCGATACCACAGCACGATAAATGTCCTGTTGCGGTTGCTGTTTCTCAAGTTTAATATGTTCATTATTTAAAATTTTATAAGCGCCCTTACCTTGCTGCGCATAATACGTTAAACCAAAGGCAGGCGCATTGATCACACCTAAGATAGGTTTTTTATTTTTAATGAGTGCAATATTAATCGTAAACTCACCATTGCGCTGAATAAATTCTTTGGTTCCGTCCAAAGAATCAACAAGAAAAAAATAATCCCAATGTTTGCGTTCTTCATAATCAAAATGTTTCACGGATTCTTCTGAAATAATAGGAATGGAAGGATAAAGTTTTTCCAATGAACTGCAAATATAAGTATTAGACTCAATGTCTGCCTTGGTTAACACAGAGTGGTCTATTTTTCTCATGACTTCTAATGATTGTTGTTCATAAATCATCATCACTAGTCTTGCGGCCTGATGAGAGATCTTAAGAATTTCATTCATATCGACTTGAATCATAAAATATACTGCCTTGCATTAGCTAAGTCTTAATGTATACTTTTTGTGTATAGTTGAACAGTAAAATCAATAGGACATGGAGATAGCGTCATGCTTTTCAAATGGATAGTCAACCCCCGTCAACGCTGCGACCTTGAAATGTTACTCAATGGAGCATTCTCACCCTTAACTGGATTTTTAACACAAGCTGACTACCAAAGTGTTTTATCTAGCATGCGGTTGCAAAATGATAAACCATGGCCTATTCCCGTGAACTTAGATGTGAATAATGAGTTTGCGGAAAAAATTCATCTGGGAGATACTGTAGAACTTTATGATTTTGATAATACTCTTTTAGCGCACCTGCAAGTCAGTGATAAATGGCGGCCTGATAAAACCATTGAAGCCATGAAAGTATTCAATACGACAGATATCAAACATCCTGGCGTAAATTATCTTTTTAACACTGCAGGACCATGGTATTTAGGAGGGGTGGTACAAAAAGTACAACTGCCTAAACATTTTGATTTTATCAATTATAGACACTCACCTGAATCACTGAAAAATTTATTTTTGTCGCTGGGATGGGAACGCATTGTTGCCTTTCAAACCCGCAATCCTATTCATAAAGCGCATATGGAATTAACACTTAGAGCAGCGCAAGAAATTCACGGTAACATCTTGATCCATCCCGTTGTAGGGATTACTAAACCGGGGGATATTGATTATTTAACCCGTGTCCATTGTTATCAAAAAATATTACATCATTATCCTGCCAATAAATCGTTGCTAAGCTTATTGCCGCTGGCCATGCGTATGGCAGGGCCGAAAGAAGCATTATGGCATGCTATTATACGAAAAAATTATGGTTGTACGCATTTTATCATCGGACGTGATCATGCAGGCCCAGGCAATGATGCCAATGGAAAATCATTTTATGACCCTTATGCGGCACAAAAATTGGTAGCACAATACCAAGATGAAATTGGCATTGCCATGCTGCCTTTTCAAGAAATGGTTTATGTGAAAGAACGCCATCAATATTGTACTCGCGATGAAGTTAAACCTTACGAAAATATTCTCAGCATTTCTGGCACAGCACTGCGACAAGCTTTGCTTAATGAACAACAGATTCCTGCATGGTTTTCTTTTCCTGAAATCATTGAAGAATTACGTTTGTCTTATCTGCCAAAACATAAAAAAGGTTTTACCATTTTTTTTACTGGATTATCTGGCGCAGGAAAAACGGTATTATCGCAAGCATTATTTGCAAAACTGCAAAGTTTAGGCATAAAAAATGTCTCCGTGTTAGATAGTGATGCCACACGAAGAATATTAGGCAAAGAACTTGGGTTCTCAAAAGAAGATAGAAATTTAAATATCAAACGGCTTGGTTTTGTGGCATCTGAAATTACTAAAGTTAACGGCATTGCCATTTGCGCCGCCATTGCTCCCTATGCTGAGGCCAGAGAAGAAAACCGTCAACTTATATCACAATATGGCGGGTACATTGAAATTTATGTTGACACATCGTTTCAAGAATGCGCGAAAAGAGATACCAAAGGACTTTATGCGCGTGCAATAAGAGGGGAATTAAAGAATTTTACCGGCTTTGATGATCCTTATGAGCCTCCGCTTTACCCAGAAATTCGTATTGATACAGCCTTATTATCAGTAAATGCATCGGTAAAAATCATTATGAATTTTTTAGAGCAAGAAGGCTATATCAAAGTAAGTAAAAAAGAAACAATATCCCACCTCGAGGAGACTGTTGTATGACAAAACATATTTATATGGTCCTTGGGTTCGCTCGCAGTGGTACCAGCGTCATCACCCGCGGGCTCAAAGCATTAGGTGTGGATCTTGGCGATAAAATTATAAAACCTAGCGATCGCTGGAACCCTACTGGTTTTTTTGAAGATGAAGAAGTTATCTATAATATCAATGCAAAAGTGTATGAAAAATTAGACCAGCGCATACGCGGTATACCTATTATAAATAGAGATTTGTTTTATCATAACGATTTATCCAATTTAAAAAATGATGCAATACACATGCTTCACCAACGTTTTTTAAATACTAATCACTGGGGTTTTAAAAATCCTAGCAGTACGAAAATCATTCCTTTTTGGCAAACCATTTTTGATGCTGAAAAAATACAGGACCACTACATTATTTCACTTAGAAACCCTTTATCTTCTGCAAGTTCCATTGCAAAACTTACGAAAATTGATCTTGAAACAGGATTATTATTATGGCTCACTCATATGATTCCTGCGATTGATGAAACCATGGGACGACGCTGCATGGTGATAAGTTATGAACTTTTGCTGCAAGACCCTATTGCACAACTCGCACGTATGAAATCACAGTTAGCTATTGATAATTTGCATGAAGATAAGGAAAGTTTTACCAACCAATTTCTTAAAAAGGATTTATACCATCATCGTTTTAATGACCATGATTTAATGAACCATTCCTCTATAAAAATGGTGCCTTTATGTTTAAAAGTTTATGAGCTTCTTATGCAAGCAGCTACCGATCAAATTGAGTTAAACAGCTCTGAATTTATGGCTTCATGGCAAATCATTAAAGATGAATTTGAAAAATATTATCCTATCTATTGTTATATCGATACTTTATTAAGAAGAAACAAAGAAAACCAACTTGAAATACGCAAGATACATAAATCTATCATTTGGAAAGTTATTTATCCGCTGCGCTGGTTAGATAATGTTTTGCGAGCATTACGGAAAAAAAGACGGACAAAAAAACGTTTGTTAACAGCATACGAGTAAAATCATCAAGTTATATTTATAGCATATCCTTTATAATAGGGTTGTATGACCGAGGATATTGTTATGAAATTGCATATTATTATAACAACAAGTTTAATTGTGTTTTTCATAGCAGGTTGTGCCAATGACAAAAGCACAGGTACACCTACGCCGGGTTATGTCACTTATTATTTTCCTAATTTCTATCCTGCCTATCATTATGCACCCTATTTCGATCAATATTATGATCCCAGTCCGCGTGATAATAATTTTAATTATTATGGTTATTATGGATATTGGGGAAGAAAATAGCTAAGATAATGCCAGCTATGATAAAATTTTCGGTAAAATTAAAGGACTAATTGCATGTTCCCTGAAAAAATCTCCATCATGACATTCAACATTGCCTGCCTTCCCTTGCTTGGCGCCATTAATGCAAAATTTTTGCGGCTAAATCGCACCAGAACTAATCTCATCATAGAACGTTTAATAAAATGGAACCAAACGGGTTCCGCCCCAGATATTTTATGCTTTCAGGAAGCCATGGCGTTAGAAACACGCCAATTATTAAAACAAAAGCTTACCGCGCACTATCCTTATCATACCGATAATCTTGGCGTAGGCACGCTCAGAGGAAGTGGTTTATATATTTTTACTAAATACCCTATTCTTGAATCCAAGTTTATTCAATACAATAACAATAAAACCGGCGAAGAATCGCTAGCCATCAAAGGGATTATTGGCGTTAAACTTAAGATTTCTGACACTCAATTTATTACGGTTTTTACCACACACCTTGAAGCAGATGGCGCGATCCTAGGCGATAAACAAACACATAAAACCGGTAAAACAAACTCCTTTGAACGCGGCGAACAAATGGGTGTGATGGCTGATGCTTTTAAAACCTGGGGCATTTATCCACCTAAAAATTATCCCGCCATGCAATATTGTAAAACCTTTGTTTGTGGTGATTTTAATACACCACTTAATGATGAACGAAGAATGTTAAGTAAAAGCACCGGCAAAGCAAATAATCATTTTAAAAAAGACATGATAAAATATCATGGGCAAAATGGTTTGTTTGAACATCTAGAACACACTGTCCCCAGCAATTTTTTTGATGTCAGAGATATCAATCATTACAAAGATGGCGTAAAACAAATTGTGCCTAGTCTTTTTAATGAGGCGAAAAAACAAAATAAATTTATTGGAACTTATGTCAGTGATAATGTTTCAAAGGCAAATAAAGATTTCCTGAAACCCGTGCAACCTTATGATGCAGCATGCAATGTCATTGATGGTGTGTTTTGCAGTCGTTTTAGCGACCAAGAGAAAACTAACTGGGAAATTAATGACGCACCCGGATTGTTTCAATCAAAAATTATTTCTTTAAAATTAAATGGCGAAGAAAAAGAAAGTGATATTAGTTTAAGTGATCATTTTCCTATGGTAGGCACATGGCAGCCAAAATTCTGACCTGAACGAAAAATTTTGGCCTTAATTCGGGCGATTTCCAGCCATTAACCAATGTTATAATTACTGTATACACCTTTGCTCTCACCCACGCCATGGAGGGAGAATAAAATGAAAACAACATTGGTTATAGTTCTTGGATGTTTTTCTCTGCTACTCATCAACGGCTGCACCTCTATCAACGGCACCGGCCCATGCATCACCCAATACGGCTGCCAACGCAGCATGGTCTGCGCCACCGGCCCTAACTGCGAATGCACCGACCCTGGCTGTTATTCAGGAAATGGTAACTTTTGCTTAAGCACGGGCCGATGCTGCCGAGCATTCGGCAACATAGGCCGTCTTGAAGGATGGTAGTCCTGCATTTGAAAAGATAACTCATAATAGTATATGATGTTGTTTGTACTTCAATTGTAAAGGACTATTTTGTATGATGATGCCAATGCCTTATGGATCTTTTTCACTGCAACTCATTGCTTTAACCGCCGGGGTCGCACTCTTTATTTGGTCGCTTAATTCTGATGATAAAGGCGCTGGGTTAGGCCGATTGTTGGGATTTCTTATTATGATACTGGCTCTTGTTTCCGTCATATGTACGATATATATGAGCGTCCGCTTCTGGATGCAGCCTGCTGGTGTCTATGAAGTGATACAAATGCAAGATCAAATGAAAGAAAGCACAACACCTGCGGCTGAAACACCTAAAGAAAAACCTGCTCATAAAAAGAAGTAAACTTTAAATCCCCTGTGCAATTTTACGCAGGGGATATTTAAAAGTTACCATATTCTTTTAATATCATAATTATCAAAAATAGTGTCATTGCTTAGTATGGGTATACCTTCAACTAAAGCTTGTGCAATTAGAAGCCGATCAAAAGGATCGCGATGATGAAATGGGAGAGAATTCACTTTGATAACATGCTGAAATGATATTGCTAATTGCTCGAGGCTATTTTCTTGTAATTCATTTAAGAGAAAACGTTCTAAAGATGGACGAAGTTTTAGCTTATCTAAGCTGCATTTAATAGACATTTCCCACATGCTCGCCATGCTCAAAAAAAAATTATTTTTGACATCTAAAAAAGTTTTTTTCGCTGTTTTTGTCAATTTCGCATCATTGGAACTTAACCATAAAAAAGCTTGTGTATCTAACAAAATATCCATTAACTATAATCCTCAAAATCATCCAATGGCTCATTAAAGTCATCACTCATACGTACCAGACCTTTTGAAAGTCCAATGCGACGTTTATGATGCTCTTTTTCAATAGGCACTAATTTAATAATAGGTTTGTTATCTCTCGCTATGACCACTTCCTCTCCCAGCAAAGCTTTTTTAATTAATTCAGAAAGATGGGCTTTAGCAGTATGAATGTTTACTTGAGTCATATACACCTCCTAATATAGTCATTTTACATGACTATATTCCATAAATCAAGCGTTGGAAGTGCCTGATGCCAATTTTTTGACAGCATGATTATCCATGAAAGTCTCATCTATTTCTGTAAGACGCTTCGCTAATTGACGCCGCCACTGAGGGTTTACGCCATTTTTCTCATGTGCTTGAGAAAATATATCCTTTTGTAACATTTCATGACAACTTGCTCTATACTCAGCGATATTATTATTTTGCAAAAAATAATCTAAAATATTTATGTTTGTAAAGTAATCGCATATTCCTTTTTGAATGGCTTCAATAAATTGTATTTTTACCGACGTATACGGTTTTTTAAATAAGGAATGACTCGATCGATAATGCAAATAAGGTTCTTTTATATGGTCTTCATAAATTTGTTCATATTTTTTGGGGTGATTAGCACTCTTAATTATTCCCTGTAAACAAACGCTAACCTCTTTTTTATCAAGGCTTAAATGTTTGGCAGCTTTAAGTAATTTACTGGGAGCTTCGTTGCACAATTTCTCGAAATCGTTTTTGTCAAAAAACCAAAGCTCACTTGTATAACCAAATTTTTTCAATACATTTAAACTTTTTAATGTGTCGGCAACGCCATCCCTTCCATATTTTGTCACAAAGAAACTTAATGTTTCTGGATCTGGATGTATGCAAGCACAAAGTATAGGGTTAATATTTATTCTCATATCAGAGAAATTCCAACCATAGTGGTCACTGTAAAAAATGCTATACCGATAATGAAAAAGTTTAATACCTAGCTCTTTAATCATCTCTAAGGGAAATTTAAAAGCAATTAAACGCATTAAATAGTTGCCGTCAGGTATTTTAACATAAGGAAATAATTCTCTAATTACATCAACATTTTTAGGATTCAGATATATGTCATTTAGTAAGCTCGTCACATTATTATTACTCTGAATAGAACAGTAGAATGCAATACATTTTTTTATTAAATTAAAATCCAATGTCGATGTCTCCGGATCGTATTCGAGAATAGCTTTACGGAATAAATGACTGAAATTCCCACACAAATCAAAATACTTAGTTTGATAAGCTCGGGGTGTTTCTTCAGCTACTGTAATATCAATGGTGGTTGAACCAACTTCCTCAAGTGTACGTGCCAACTCTTGCAATAATGCCTTGTAACCCTGCATTGCTTTATACTTTGCAGGTCTTTGAATACGCACTTGGTCATACAGGTTAGTAGATGAGGATTCACTAAGTTCTTTCAACTGATCAAGAGGAAGATAATCTAATATTATTTTTTCGAGATCAGGATTAAAAGAAGGAGTAAAAGGCACAGATGGAGCATGGGTTTGTTTATTATGTTTAAATAATCTACTAAGCATTTCACATTCCTTATTATTATAATTAGAGAAAAACATCGTGGCATTATTGGCACAACTCATATAAAATACAACAATTTTTAACATATGAAGACAACAACCATGCACATTCTCTGCGTTATCCCCAGTCGAATTAGCTCTACTCGCCTGCCGCGTAAACCTTTGCTGCCTATACAAGGCAAGCCTATGATTCAATGGGTATATGAGAATGCTTCGCGCTGCAAGATATTATCTGAGGTGGTAGTAGCAACTGACAGCGAAGAAATAGCTGCTATTATCAAAAAAATAGGCGGGAAATATTTATTAACCGACCCTAATCTTCCTACGGGGTCTGATCGGGTGGCGGCGGTGGCTGAGCATTATCCGCAAGCTGATGTGATCATCAATTTACAAGGCGATGAACCTTTCATCAGACCTGAAATGCTAGAAACCCTAGTTGCACCGTATTTGGCAGGCGAAACCCCAGATATGACGACGCTTGCCTATCCTCTCGATATGGCACTACACCATGATGCTGGCGCGGTTAAAGTGGTCACCGATTTAAAAGGGAATGCGCTTTATTTCTCGCGCGCGCCTATCCCTTATTTCCGAACATCCAGCACAGCGCCTGTTTATCATCATATGGGCTTATATGCATTTCGCCGTGATTTTTTATTGCATTACACTAAATTACCGCAAACACCTTTAGAAAAGACCGAAGCCTTGGAACAAATGCGTGCGCTTGAACATGGTTATAACATTCGGGTTTGTTTAACTGAGAGCAAAACATTGGAAATTAATACTCAAGAAGAATATGAAAGAGCACAAGAGTTTGTTTATTCCGATTAACTTCGCTATCATACTGCCCTATGACAACTAAATCTGATCCTATAGGCATATTCGATAGCGGCATTGGCGGGCTTACCGTCGCGCAGGCTATCGTGACACAATTACCCAAAGAAGACATCGTCTACTTTGGTGACACGGCACACATGCCCTATGGTGAAAAATCGACCTCAGCCATTCAAGCCTATTCAGTTAAAATTGCCGATATGCTGCTAAAACAGCATTGCAAACTTATTTTAATTGCTTGTTATTCTGCTACTTCTGCTGCCTTCGATTTAGTTAAAGAATATGTAGGAACACAAGCCATTGTTATGAATGTGATTGATCCTATGATACATCACATAGAACATCATTTTGTAAATAAGCGCTTGGGACTGATAGGTACCCGTCAAACTGTTAATTCCAATGTTTATAAAAAGAAAATTGATGCACTTAATAATGGCGTTCAATTGACCTCACTTGCCACTAATTTATTGGCATCGGCTATCGAGGAATTTGGTGATAATAGCGTGATTGACAGCTTGCTTACTGAATACTTGTCCCATCATTCTTTGAAAGAAATTGAAGCGCTTATTTTAGCGTGCACGCATTATCCTGTGGTGAAAAATAAAATAGCTCAGTTTTTCAATCAACGCATCACGATTATTGATCCTTCTTTTGCGGTTGCCGAGGCGGTAACCAAACGCCTAGAAGCTGACCGTTTGCTTAATGATGAAGGAAAAGGGAATAAACATTTTTATGTGTCGGATTATACGGAATCATTCGCCTCGGGAACTAAGATATTTTTCGAAGAAAAAATTAGTTTAGAACATTATCCCTTGTGGGAATAATATGAATTACAGTCATTCCTATCACGCTGGCAATTTTGCTGATGTTTTTAAGCACGCTATTTTAGTGTCGCTCATTCAATCCATGCAGCGCAAAGAAAATGGTTTTTGTTTTGTGGACACGCATGCAGGGGCTGGGCTTTATGATTTGTCGTCAGCTGAAGCACAAAAAAGCAAAGAATATGCATCGGGAATTAAATTATTACTCTCATGTCATGACCGTTTTACCGATTATCTAGCATGCGTAAAAAAAGTTAATCACGAACCTAAATTACGTTATTACCCTGGATCACCCACCATCGCCCGATCACTACTTCGCTCTCAAGACCGCATGGTGCTGGCTGACTTACATCCGCAAATTTATCGCACACTCAAAGAGCGTTTTGCCCATGATAAACAAGTGGGGGTTCATCATTTAGATGGCTATCAAAGCTTAAAAGCTTTTTTGCCGCCTAAAGAACGACGTGCATTGATTTTAATAGACCCGCCCTATGAAAAATCCGATGAATTGACGTATATTGCAACCACGCTGCCCGCCCTATTAAAACGCTTTGCGACAGGGGTTTATGCTATTTGGTATCCCATCAAAGACCGAGCGCCTATTGAGCGTTTTTATCAGACATTAAGAAAGAATATTGAACAACCTATATTGATTGCTGAGCTTAGCATTTACCCTGAAACCAGTGCCCAACATCTTAATGGTTGCGGTATGCTAATTATTAACCCTCCCTGGCAACTTTCTGATCAAATAAATGACTATTTACCGCAATTGTGGTCAATATTAAGCCCGAACGGCCTAGGACAACAGCGTATTTTCACCTTAACTTAATAAAAAATAAGTTAATTTTTTATATCACTATGCAATCAAAAGCTTATCTCAGAGTCCCAATTTACCGATAGAAGACTGTGTTAATATCAGTAATGTAGCTAATAATTATTCAAAATCAAAACGAGAGGAGAGGGTGCCATGAGAAATCTAATAGCAATATTGGTCCTTGTTTTAGCAACCTCATCAATCACAGGCTGTACCACAGGCCAAAGACAAGCTGCAGGTATTGGCGGCGGCGCTGTCGTTGGCGGTCTTGCTGGTAGTGCTTTAACCGGCGGTAGTGTTGCAGGAACCGTGGTTGGTGCAGGTTTAGGCGCATGGGGTGGTTACGAACTAACCAGATAACGAGCAACATATAAACGGTTAGTTCGCTTTTCTAAGGCAGCACAAAGTTTTTTCCGTGTTGCCTTTTTTTATATCAGGTGGGCACGCTTCGCTTTCTATTAAACTCCAGTTATACTCTGCACATCCTAATGGACAAAGAGACAACACTATGACCCTCAAAATTGGCGATCAAGCACCCGATTTCACCTTGCATTCTGATCAAGATAAGCCCGTTTCGTTAAAAGACTTTCGCGGCAAAAAAGTCATATTGTATTTTTATCCTAAAGACAACACGCCAGGCTGTACTCGTGAAGCTTGCGATTTTCGTGATTCACTCGCCCAATTTTCCAATGAAAACACCGTGGTCATAGGTGTTTCCAAAGACAATCCAGAACGCCATCAAAAATTTAAACAAAAATATACCTTACCTTTTACCTTATTAGCGGATGAAAAAGGTGATGTATGCGAAGCCTATGGCATTATCAATAAAAAAAGTTTATTCGGCCGGACTTTTTTAGGCATACAACGCTCGACTTTTCTTATTGATGAAAAAGGCAGTATTCGCGCTCTTTGGCGCAAAGTTAAAGTTACAGGACATATAAAACAGGTGCTCGATGAACTCAACCAATATTAAACAAACCGCAAAAACAGCTATTACTCCTACACGCGCAGAAGATTATCCCGAATGGTATCAACAAGTCATTAAAGCCGCTGACCTTGCAGAAAACTCTCCTGTGCGCGGCTGCATGACCATCAAACCTTGGGGTTATGCCATATGGGAAAATATTCAACGTATATTAGATGATCAACTGAAAGCCACAGGCCATAAAAACGCTTATTTTCCTATGTTAATTCCTGTGAGTTTTTTAGAGAAAGAAGCGGCCCATATCGATGGTTTTGCGAAAGAATGCGCGGTTGTCACTCATTGCCGTTTAGTAAATAAAGATGGAAAACTTGTTCCAACGAGCCCCCTTGAAGAGCCTTATATTCTTCGCCCTACTTCTGAGACCATCATTGGTGAAGCCTTTTCACGCTGGATTCAATCTCATCGTGACCTGCCTTTATTAATCAATCAATGGGCAAACATCATGCGCTGGGAAATGCGCACGCGTATGTTTTTACGTACTTCCGAATTTTTATGGCAAGAAGGCCATACCGCCCATGCAACACCCGCTGATGCCATGGCTGAAACGTTAAAAATACTCGATTTATATACTGCTTTTGTTGAAAATTATTTAGCTATGCCTGTGATCAAAGGGGAAAAATCGGAAAGTGAAAGATTCCCTGGCGCTGTTAATACTTATTGTATTGAAGCCATGATGCAGGATAAAAAAGCACTTCAAGCCGGAACGTCGCATTATTTGGGGCAAAATTTTTCTAAAGCTTTCAATATTAAATTTTCTAATGATAAAGGCGTTGAAGAATACACTTACACCACTTCATGGGGTGTTTCTACACGTTTAATTGGCGGTCTTATCATGACGCATAGCGATGATAACGGTTTAGTATTGCCGCCTAAACTTGCCCCGCTGCATGTGGTTATTTTGCCTATGATACATAAAGAAGAACAACGTGCCGATATCATGGCTTATTGCGAACAATTGGCCAATGATTTGCGCCAGGTTTATTTCGATCATAGGCCGCTTGCCGTTGAAATTGATACTCGCGAATTAACCGGAGGTGAAAAAGCCTGGAGCTGGGTAAAGAAAGGTGTGCCTATTCGCGTGGAAGTGGGTGGCAAAGAACTGCAAAATAATGCGGTTTTTGTTGGACGTAGAGATAAAGAATACAAAGACCGAGTAAGTATTAATCGTCAACAGTTTATCGATAACATTGTGACAGAACTTAATGACTTACAAGCTGCACTCCTTGATCGCGCTCGAGCTTTTCAACAGGAAAACACTAGAATCATTGACAATAAAGCTGATTTTTATGAATTTTTTACAAAATCCGATGGCGGCTTTGCGCTCGCACACTGGAATGGCGATGCTGGGATTGAAGCCAAGATCAAACAGGATTTAAACGTTACCATACGCTGCATTCCTTTAACTGAAAAGGCTGAACCTGGTCAATGTATTTTCAGCGGCGACAAAAGTACGCAACGGGTGATTTTTGCGAAGTCTTACTAAATATGCTAACCTACCCCGCATTCATTTATCCATAAACTATGCAATTAGGACTTATTATGCTGAACGAACTTGAATCAACTATTAAACAACTGGCCGCTCATGGAAAAGGCATTCTTGCTGCCGATGAAAGCTCTCCTACCATTACTAAACGCTTTGCTGCGGTGAATGTGGAATCCACCGAAGAAACCCGCCGTGCTTATCGCGATATGTTGATTAGCACGCCAGGAATTAATGAATTCATCGCCGGCATCATTTTATTTGAAGAAACCTTGAATCAAAAAGCCATGGATGGAACACCATTTGCTGAAAAATTAAAAAAGCTAGGCATTGTTCCTGGCATTAAAGTAGACAAAGGTTTAGTCATACTGCCTAATACCTTCGATGAACAAATTACTCAAGGTTTAGACGGTCTCGCAGAACGTTTAATCGATTACAAAGCAAAAGGTGCTCGCTTTGCAAAATGGCGTGCTGTTTATGCTATTTCTGATCACCTGCCAAGCATGCTTGCCATTAAAGCCAATGCTGAATGTCTTGCACGTTATGCAGCCATATGCCAAGCCAATGGCATCGTCCCCATTGTTGAGCCTGAAGTACTTATCGATGGAACGCACACGCTGCAACGCAGTGCCGAAGTGAGTGAACAAGTACTTAATGCGGTCTTTCGTGCCTTAAAAAGACATAAAGTCAGATTAGAATACATCGTTTTAAAACCTAGCATGGTTATCAATGGTAAAAGCTGTCCTGTTAAAGCAAGCGCAGAAGACGTGGCTAAAGCTACTGTTACTGTGCTAAAACGCACAGTGCCCGCTGCTGTTCCTACCATTAATTTCTTGTCTGGCGGCCAATCATCTGAAGAAGCTACCGCTAATTTAAATGCAATGAATGCGCTTTTCGGCCATCTTCCATGGAATGTCAGCTATTCTTATGCACGCGCATTGCAAGACAAACCGATGAAATTATGGCATGGTGACAATCAACAAGTGAAAACTGCTCAGCAAGCCTTTCATCACAGAGCTAAGTTGAACAGTTTAGCGTCCGTTGGTAAATACACTGCTTCCATGGAAAAGGAAGCCACTGTCGCTTAATGCAATACGTCACCTTGCCATCACGCAAGGTGACATTTTTTTATCAATATAAATGGAATTTACTTCATGGCAGTCACTATCTTAAATACCCTAGAAGCCAAAGAGCAATTTGCTGATTTAATCAATCGCGTCGCGCATAGCAAAGAGCGTATTATCCTGACACGCCGCGGTAAAGAAATTGCTGCTATTATTCCCGTGGAAGATCTGGTTTTACTCCAAGAATCGCAAGATAACCAGGATTTACGTGAAGCCATTGAAGCGTTAAAAGAAGCGCGTCTGACCGGCACGATAACCCTGCAAAAGTTAAAAGAAGATGTAGGTAGTTAAGCTGTGACTACTCCATACGATATTAAAATTGCCCCCACTGCTTATCAGCAAATACATGCGCTTTCCGCGAAACAAAAACGTCTCGTGATTAAGTTAATTGAAGCATTAGCTGTTAATCCTAGACCGCCTGGTGCTGCTAAAATCACGGGGATGACGGGACTTTATAGCGAACAAGTTAATAATGTACGTTTGGTTTATAAAATTGAAGATCAGGAAGTACTGTTGTTGTTGGTGAAATAATAAACACAACTCATCGCAATGAAAAATTCCTTTCATTTTTCAACGAAGTTGGCGGTATGTAAGCTTCAAGCTCTTGCCTAAGTATCGTTTTAAATGAAGTCGTTGAATTTCCGCCTGGGCCATGTTCGAGATGATCTTTGATCACACGGTAAACATCTTGCTTTGTAGATTTAGCTCTACATTTTTCCAATAAGTTGTTTGCGTTTTGAATTCCTACTGTTCTAAAACAATTAAAAAACCAATAACGTCCGTTTTTATTGCGCTTGGTAAGTTGGTTTTGAACGTCGTAACATACGATGGCTCGTTTTACTATTTCAATTAAGTGATCTCTTGTAACGCAAAGCCCAAACTTATCTATTAATTCCAGCAATCGATTATTTTTAGCTTGAATACTTCTTACATTATCAATAAAACGTTGATCACGAGGTTTATCCGTCAAAACTTCTACTGCTTTTACATGCAGGTTGCGAGAAGCAGTAATAGCAGTAATAGCAGTAAAAGCAGCCAAAGTATCATTAGGATTAAGCGTATGTTGATGATATTTTTCCTCAAAAGACTTAGCGGCATCATAAAATGCTAGCTCGGATGAACTTAATAGGTCTTCTGATTTTGCGGCTTTCATGGGCTCCGGAATGATTCCTAACCATTCATCGATAATGGTTTTCTTTTTTTTGCAGAACCAACTAAAAGTAAATTTTTTAGCACTGAATAATTCGTCACATGCATCTGTTACACTAAGCCGCGTATTGACTGGTTGTTGCAGTTTTTCAGCGATTTTTCTTATCTTAAGAACTTGCTTTGATTCCTCATGTCCTTCTGGGTTGACCATGTCTAAAAATTTTATAAGTGTGCCACCCAAAAGATAGGCATCAATTTTCTTTTTATCAGCCATTTGAAAGAGGTCAACGTTTATTTTGCCGTTTCTCTTAATTTCAGGAGGAGTCCGCACTGTTTTATAAATATCGATAAATTCTTGGTGATTAGATGTTTCGTCAAGTTCTGATAATTTAATGTAGAGTTTTCCTTCCTGGGTTTGATAAAGAAGTACATTACTTAAATCAATATCACGATGAACTAGGTTATTTTTATGTAATTGACCCACTGCATATATTAACTGCGCAGCTATATGTTCGGGTCCTTGTCGCTTAATTAGCTCTCTGACATCTTGGGATAATGTTGTAAGATCGCCCAGGGGAGTTTTTAAGTGAAGTTGGCCTTTCTCTGAATAACAAAAAGGAATATTTAAGTATCTCGGATCAATGCTCCCTTCTTCAATAAGAGCCTTGAGCCTATCCGTTCTTTCTGTCATTTGTTTTAAGCTAGATATCGAGTTAGCTCGGTTAGCATACAACACATCTTGTATGGTTTCGGATGTATAATATCTAAGATTTTTTCCTGGCAAAAGATCATTGAAACTCGGTTCTAGAACATGAATGACAAAATCTTCTAGCTCGGAGCGAAAACATTGTAAGTTAGATCGACCCACCATCCTCTTACCCTTATTATACAAACTGTACATAATTGTAACATACTGGATTTACTTGTTCTATTATTATTTCCGCAATTATTTCCGCAAAATGCTCTTATGATTTTTTGCCAAACTTTTTTTTCTTATCCATAAAAAAAATAACCCACCTGGTGCGCATCGTTGAGAGGCGTGGTGGGCTTGGATATAA
>CAYVRW010000005.1:0-50058 GCA_964453575.1 uncultured Coxiellaceae bacterium
ATTCGATCTCGGGATCCAGAATGAGCCAACTGGATCCCGCGTACAACCGGCGGGACGACGGTTGTAGGGTTTGTATTTGACTGTCATAGAATATTCATGTAATATGGTCATATTGATATGACCATAGGAATATAAACATGGCCAAACTAAAGCGCTCCATTCCTGCAGCCCAATTTAAGGCAGAATGTTTACATTTAATAAATACTGTACATGATCAACATGTAAGTTATGTTATCACTAAACGAGGAAAACCGTTTGCTAAATTAATACCTATCATAGAAGAAGGGACGAATTATTTTGGATTCATGAAAGATACCTCTTCAACTTCTGGAGATATTGTCGGGCCTATCGATCTTGAATGGGATGCTGAAAAATGAGTTTAATCATGGATACACATATTTGGTATTGGTTTGTCACTGGAGACGAGACTTTATCAAAAAAAGTCATTGAAACCATTAACCAAGCATCACATAAGGATTCGCTTTATTTATCTGCCATTTCCCTGTGGGAAATTGCCATGCTGGAAAACAAAAATCGGATCCATTTTAAATTACCGACGTTGCAATGGATTGAGTCAGCTTTAAAAGGAGCGCCTATTCAACTTTTGCCAATCACCCCAGCTGTGGCAGTTGAAAGTTGTCGTTTAGAAGATTTTCATGGCGATCCTGCAGATAGAATCATTGTTGCAACTGCAAGAGTTGAAAATTTGACATTGCTAACACGTGATAAAAAAATCCAGGATTTTGGTAGTCAAAATAAAGTTAAAATAATATCTTCGTGAATCATGCTACCATTTTTAGTGATTCCCGCTTAAAGCGGGAATCGCCGATCAAGCCTAAGTTCTTTCCCCAAACTCAAATTTACACTCCGAAGCACTTGTCAAACATGCTAATACATAAGGATAACCTTTCATGCTTGAAATTTTCCAGAGTTTACCCGCAGGCCTTGGAACACTGCCATAGCCTGTTTGTTGGAATAAAGTAATTTTTTCACCTCTGGGACCAACGTAAAAACAGTTAGTTGCGCCAAAGTTATCATCTACGTAAGGAAACCAAACGGCTTTTTTGAAAGCACCAGGTGCTAATCGAGTACCTTCTTGAATAGAAGTATCATCAGCGCTGCCTTGATACCATCCATTGTCCGGTTGCCAGGTACACATTTTATGGCCTTGAAAATCATGGCATTGAAAAGAAATAGTTTGCGGCAGCGGGCAATTGGCATGAACTGCGCTAGCTAAAAGCAGTAATAAAGGAAATAACAGGATTTTTTTCATAATCACACCTCATTTATAAGTTTATTTATTTTCATTATCAATTAATAACGTATCCACTTTTTGAAATGCTCTAGGTAATTTGTGCCCACGACGGCCGCGTTCACCTAAATAATGTTTCCAGTCAGTAGGCTTTAATTTTAATTTTTTATTACCTGATAAAAGTACTAATCCTTGCTCTGGCTGCAAAATAATAATATCCGTAATAAATTCTTCACGTGATGCCACACGTGCAGAAGGTATGTTTACTATTTTATTGCCCTTGCCTTTAGTCAAATCAGGTAATTCTTTTAATGGGAAAATTAACATATGTCCCGTATTTGTCACAGCGGCTATCAGATCAGATTCTTTATTATTAACTAAACGTGGCGTCAACGCTTTAGAGCCATTAGGCAACGAAAGAGTGGCTTTGCCTGCGCGGTTTTTCGCAAATAAATCTTCGAGTTTAGTAGTAAAACCATAACCTGCATCGGATGCAAGTAAATACATTTGCTCATTTTCACCCATGATAAGTCCCACAAATTGCGCTTGCGGCGGTGGATTTAGCCGGCCGGTAAGTGGTTCGCCCTGGCCTCGCGCAGAAGGAAGTGTGTGTGATGGCAGAGAATAAGAACGTCCTGTGGAATCTAGGAAAACAGCTGGTTGATTGCTGCGCCCTTGTGCCATCGCTAAAAATCCATCGCCTGCTTTGTAACTCATGCTTAATGGGTCAATATCGTGCCCTTTGGCAGCGCGCACCCAACCCATAGTCGATAAAATAACCGAGAGGGGTTCGGTCGGTAAAATTTCGGTTTCACTCATGGCTTGTGCTTCGGCACGGGTCACTAAAGGTGAATTGCGTTTATCACCAAAAGCTTCTTTATCCATGGTTAATTCTTTGCGAATAAGTTTTTTTAAACGTGCATTGGATGAAAGCGTTTGTTCAATGTTTTCTTGTTCTTCCGATAATTCTTTTTGTTCTTTTTTGATTTGCATTTCTTCAAGACGCGCAAGATGGCGTAATTTGATATCTAAAATAGCATCTGCTTGTTCTTCGCTTAATTTAAAACGCTTCATTAATACCGTTTTAGGTTGATCTTCTTCGCGAATAATTTTAATGACTTCATCTAAGTTGAGATACGCGGTTAATAAACCTTTTAAAATATGCAAACGATGTTGAACGATGTCTAAACGATGTTGCAGGCGAAGTTTAACGGTAGCAAGCCGGTATTCAAGCCATTCATTTAATATGACTAACAAACCTTTGACTTGCGGTCTGCCATTTAAACCTATCATGTTTAAATTGACGCGATAACTGCGCTCTAAATCAGTGGTCGCAAATAAATGGGCCATTAACGCTTCAATATCAACGCGATTCGATCGTGGGACGATGACTAAACGCGTAGGATTTTCATGATCGGATTCATCACGCAAATCAGAAACTAAAGGCAATTTTTTATTTTGCATTTGTTCGGCAATTTGTTCTAATACTTTAGCGCCAGACACTTGATGAGGCAGTGCGGTAATAATGATTTCATCTTCTTCAGTGGTATAAACGGCTCGCATGCGCAGGGAGCCATTGCCTGTTTTGTAAATATCTAAAATATCTTTTTTCGGCGTAATGATTTCAGCTTCAGTAGGGTAATCCGGCCCTGGAATATGATGTGTAATATCTTTTAAGGTTGCATCAGGATTGTCGAGTAAATGCACTAATGCATCGATCACTTCAGAGACATTATGCGGCGGAATATCAGTGGCCATGCCTACTGCAATACCTGTCGTACCATTTAATAAAACATTAGGTAAGCGTGCAGGCAATAAACTAGGCTCATCGAGGGTGCCATCAAAATTGGGGACCCATTTCACGGTGCCATGACCGAGTTCGGCGAGCAATACATCAGCATAACCCGATAAACGTGATTCGGTATAACGCATCGCTGCAAATGATTTTGGATCATCGGGCGATCCCCAGTTGCCTTGTCCATCGACCAAAGGATAACGATAAGAAAAAGGTTGTGCCATTAAAACCATGGCTTCGTAACAAGCAGTATCACTATGCGGATGAAATTTACCTAACACGTCACCCACCGTGCGCGCAGATTTTTTAAATTTAGCGGTTGATTTTAAACCTAATTCAGACATTGCATAAACAATGCGTCGTTGTACGGGTTTTAAACCGTCACCAATATGAGGAAGTGCGCGATCTAAAATGACGTACATGGAATAATCCAGATAGGCTTTTTCCGCAAAATCGCGTAATGGGATGTGTTCTATGTTGGTGGTGCTCATGGTGTAACCCTCTATATTTCTGCTAAATTGACTTTGCTTTCTAACCAGTTTTTGCGATCTGGCACGCGCTTCTTGGCGAGTAACATATCTAACATATTGTCTGTTTTATCGTGTTTTGCAATGGTCAGTTGTACTAAACGACGTGTATCAGGATCCATCGTCGTTTCGCGTAATTGTAATGGATTCATTTCGCCTAATCCTTTAAAACGAATCACATTGATTTTACCTTTCTTTTTTTCAGCCGCTAAACGATCAAGTACACCTTGTTTCTCATCATCATCGAGTGCGTAATACACTTCTTTACCATAATCGATTCGATAAAGCGGCGGCATGGCGATATAAACATGACCTGCTTCAACCAGTGGCCGAAAATGTTTTAAAAATAATGCGCATAAAAGCGTTGCAATATGCGCACCATCCGAGTCTGCGTCGGCAAGAATACAAATTTTTCCATAACGTAAGCCGCTCATATCATGAGACCCTGGCTCTATGCCTACAGCGACTGATATGTGATGCACTTCTTGCGATGCCAATACTTGTGATACATCCACTTCCCAAGTATTTAAGATTTTGCCGCGTAACGGTAAAATCGCTTGAAACTCACGATTTCTTGCTTGTTTTGCCGAACCGCCTGCTGATTCACCTTCCACTAAAAATAATTCCGTACGTTTGACATCTTGCAATGTGCAATCGGTTAATTTGCCAGGCAGAGCAGGGCCGCTAGTAATTTTTTTACGTACCACGGTTTGAGCAGCTTTCATACGGCGTTGTGCATTGCTAATCGCAAGTGCTGCTAAGGCTTCACCTAATGCCACATGTTGATTTAACCACAGACTAAAGGCATCTTTCACAACGCCGGATACAAAGCTTGCACATTCACGTGATGATAAACGTTCTTTGGTTTGGCCTGAAAATTGCGGTTCTTGCAGTTTTACAGAAAGAATATAAGCACAACGTTCCCACACATCTTCAGGTGCTAATTTAATGCCGCGCGGTAATAAATTACGAAATTCACAAAAATCACGTAATGCTTCTAATAAACCTAACCTAAATCCATTAACATGGGTTCCACCTTGCGCAGTGGGAATAAGATTAACATAACTTTCTGCAATGACTTCACCATCTTCCGGCAACCAAACCGCAGCCCAATCAACGGTTTCAGTATTGCCGCTAAATGAACCTACAAAAGGTTCATCAGGGATATGTTCAACTTTACCTACCGTTTCCATTAAATAATTAGGCAGGCCTGCTTCATAGTGCCATTCTTGGGTTTCGTTATTGTGTTCATCATGAAAAGAAACATGCAATCCTGAACATAAAACAGCTTTAGCGCGTAAGGTATGTTTAAGCTGTTTGACTACAAACCGGCCAGAGTCAAAATATTTTTCATTAGCCCAAAAACGAATACTGGTACCTGTCTCACGTTTATTTTTTAACGTTCCAATGGTTTTAAGCTTGGTTTTGCGTTCACCATCTTCAAATTCAATTTGATGAATGCTGCCATCACGCTTAATGGTCACGACCATTTTTTTCGATAAAGCATTGACGACCGAAATACCAACACCATGCAAACCGCCGGAATAACGGTATTGTTTGTTTGAGAATTTCGCACCACTATGCAATTTGGTAAGAATAAGCTCAACACCAGTCATTTTTTCTTCAGGATGCATGTCAATTGGCATGCCACGCCCATCATCAGTCACTTCCAGTGAACCATCTTTATATAAAGTCACCGCAAGTGAGGTCGCATGCCCTTCCATGGCCTCATCCACGCAATTATCAATGGCTTCTCTGGCCATATGATTAGGATTTGTCGTATCTGTGTACATCCCTGGCCGTCTGCGCACGGGTTCCAAGCCGCTTAAGACTTCAATGGATTCTGCTGTATAGGATTTGTTCGATTTCATAGGGGTTGCCTGTTAGTTCTGTCGCTAAGTGAAAAATATAGTGTTATGTAAGAGTTGTAAATAGTAGACATAGCAATTTTGACTAGGATAACATGCGGTTCTTCTTATAAAAAGTATAAAAGGGAATGAGTATGACAATTCTAGAGGAGTTAAAAGCGGCTATTCATAGCAACAACAGCAGTAGAGTAAGTCGATTAATTTGTCAGATAGATCCTGCCAAAAAAATTGAAAATGATAAGACCCCTATTCAATTAGCAAGGGATTTAAGTCATTGGGATTGTGTAGAAGCTATTGCTATAAATCGACACGCTGATCCAGATGATATTAATAAAACTAAATATGGGGATGCTTTACTATACGCTGTTGTTGCAAATCGGATCAATACAGTAAGGTTATTATTAGAGACGGGCGCACCAAAACATTGGTATGTTATCGCGAATGGTGATAGGTGTCTGCATGCTGCCGTTCGAAATAATAATGAGACCATGCTTGCTTTGTTATTATCATTTGACTGTGATGTTAATGTAAAAAATAATGCAGGGCAAACTCCCGCAGAATTAGCAAAAAGCTTAAATTCGCCTAGCTTCGACGAAGGCTTGAAGATATTTGAGCATATCGAAACCTTAAAAACAATTGTGCCATTGACGTTGTTTGCGCAAGCTAAGCGTCAGTCGTCGCAAGGATTATTTGGTAAATTACCGAAAAATATTATTGAATCATGTATTCTTCCCTTTTTAAGTTTAAAATTTCCAAAAAAAAATTCCCTTAGCTCTACAGAAGAATTTCTTAATAACGTTTCAGCAAATTGCTTCATTAAACATTTTGGTATTTTTCCTCCTCATGCGACTAGGAAATTGGTTAAAAAAATAAAGAACAATTTAAAAGAGCATCATTGTACAACGGAAGCTACCCGAAAAGCTGTGAGTGAGTTTTTAGGAGATAAGAAGGATAAAGATGCTAAAACATTGGAGTTGTTGGGTAAATATAAACTGAAATAGGGGGCGCCTGTGTTTGAAAGTAATGAGGATCGAAAAAGCAGCAGGCGCGGATATTTATTCGATGGTGATTTTTTTATCTATTGATAAATAATTTTGTGATGTAACAACATTTTTTCCTGTTTTGTTCTCGAGTTCCATTCGTGCACTTTTAGCAATGTTACCGCCTTTTTTACCTGCGGCTTTATTTTCTTCCATGCCAGTAGCATTCATGGCTTCAGCTATCTGTCTTGAGGAAAGTTCTGCAAGTGCTGTAAAAATAAGTTCAGCTTCGCTCATGTGATCTCGCAGGTTTTCTGATTTCAATCCCTTGGATTTTTTATGGTCTTGGATGCTGATACCGGTCCATTCTTGATGAATGATATTAGTGAGAATGGCAAATTCGCTGGGTTGTTCGACGCCGTGTTCTTTCCAATAATCAGTTAATTTATTGCGAGTTTCTTGCCCCATCATTCGTTGCTGTATCCATTTTTCACTATAACCATGTTTTTGCCATGTTTCTCTAGCTCTATCAAGAGATTTAGCAGGATCAGCCATTTCTTGCATACGTTCATAACCAACTTTAGCTAGCCAAAGTTTAATCGGTTCCGCTTTTGGACTGGGTATAGATTGAACAAGACGAAGTAACGTTTCAGCATTGGCAGCATCTGTCAGGTATTTTTTACCATCAGCAGCCTTTAATTTCAGTCGGTGACAATTTGTCACCGACTCATTTCCTTCTTTTTTTAAGCGTTCCTTGAGCTTATTCCAATACTTTCGGGCTGTTTGGTAATCAGGTTGTGAAGTTAATATTTGAACAATATCAATCACTGAAAAAAACCAAGTTTCAGTTTCTTCGTCATATACTCGTCGAATTTCGTGTTCTTCAAAAACAGCTAAATCATTTTTCATATTAATCCCTCAAATTACATTAAACGGTTAATCTTGCTTGGTAGGTCATAGGGCGAAGGTATGTGAAGTGACATTTGCTTTAAAGATGCTATAGTATAGCAAGCCAACGAATGTGTCTAACAAAAAATTTACAAGGAAACGTATGTCTATTCAACTCTTTACTCCAAAATTTCGCATTGAGGAATGTTTATCTGAAATTCGTGAATGTTTAGAAAAAGGTTGGACGGGACTTGGTTTTAAAACGAATGCGTTTGAAAAATCATGGATGGATTATACCGGTCTTAACTATGCACATTTTCTTAATTCAAATACCGTAGGCCTTCATCTCGCTTTAGAAATATTTAAAAGAAAATATGGATGGCAAGAGGGTGATGAAGTCATCACCACGCCATTAACGTTTGTTTCGACAAACCATGCTATTCTTTATAGTAAACTTCATCCGGTCTTCGCTGATATCGATGATTATTTGTGTTTAGATCCTAAAAGTGTTTCCGAGCGTATCACTCATAAAACAAAAGCCCTGATTTTTGTGGGTATGGGCGGTAATACAGGCCAGTATTCAGAAATTGTTAAATTATGTCATAAGCATCACATTAAACTTATTTTAGATGCAGCACATATGGCAGGTACACGTTTCCATGGAGCACATGTGGGTAAAGAAGCAGATGCATCAGTATTTAGTTTTCAGGCCGTGAAAAATTTACCAACGGCAGATTCCGGAATGATATGTTTTAAAGATGCAGAGGATGATGAGCGTGTTCGTAAACTCACATGGCTTGGTATTAATAAAGATACCTATGCGCGAACGGTATCACAAGGCAATTATAAATGGATGTATGATGTGGAAGAACTAGGATACAAATATCATGGCAATTCCATTATGGCGAGTATCGCTTTGGTGCAATTGAAATATCTGGATGAAGATAATGCTTATCGCCGCCTGCTTACTTCGCAATATAGAAAAAATTTTTCTGGAATTTCTTCTATTGGTTTAATTGATATTGCAGAAAATTGTGAATCTTCAACCCATCTTTTTCAGATACGTGTGAATGATAGAGACAGTCTTATGCATAAACTTAATGAAAATCATATTTTTCCGGGCGTGCATTATCGTGATAATACAGAATATAGTATGTATCAATATGCTGCAGGTTCATGTCCACATGCTGCTTTAGCGAGTCGAGAAATTATTTCTTTACCGCTGCATTTAGGTTTAACGTTGCAAGATGTTGATTACATTTCTGAGAAAGTGATGGCTCTCGCCATATGAAATTATCTATAAAATCATTTGGAAATGAACAACTAAAATTACGGCCTCTTGCAGAAGATGATCTCCCATTAATACTGGCCTGGCGCAATGAAGCTAGAATATGGTTTAAAGACTCAACTCTTATCAGCATGGACCAGCATAAAAAATGGTTTGAAAAGTATCTTGAAAAAAATGATGATTTACATTTTATTGTAGAGGTCGATAAAACTCCGGTAGGTCAAGCAGCGGTATATCACATTCAACAAAGTAAAGCTGAGGTAGGGCGATTTTTAGTAGCGCCTATGCATGAAGGAAAAGGATATATTAAACAAGCTTGTGCCGAATTAGTAAAATTTTGTCGTGATGATTTGAAGTTGCGATATCTTTTTCTTGAAGTACTGGTTACTAATCATAAAGCGATAGAACTTTATAAAAAAAATGGATTTAAAGAAGAAAAGAGAGACGATTTCTTGATACGTATGGGGCAGTTTCTTAGTCCGAACTCATAAAAAATACATAAATTTCCCTATTTATCATATAGATGCTAATTTGACGCCAATCCTACAGTTGTGTATAATATTCAACCAAATTAGCAACATACATAACGAGCAGTAGCATGTCACAGTCCGGCCAATTATTACCCGCTTATTTAAAGCCAGAAGCTTTTGCAGTAGCTTTAGAAATTAAAGAAGAACAAGGCTCTCCCTATGATGGGAAGGCAGAATGCATTGCTAAATATCCAAAAGATGGTACCGCTGAAGCAAAAAAACCTTTTCAAGATCAGTTTTATCAGTTGATAGAAAAATTTAGGGATTGGGGTAAGAAACATGCTCTTTATACTTATAGGATAGAAAACCATTTGTTTCGGTTAGAAGAACAATTTTTCACATCATACTCAGACGTGCAGGAACCAAATTTTTTTGAAACCATTAAAAAAAATCTAGAGAAAATAATCCTTGCGTTACAAAATGACCAAATTCCTTTAGCTAGCCGGAAAACTATTTATACTAATTTGTGCAATAATCTTGGTAAGTGTGTTACCGGAATAGGGATACATATTCAAGATGCTATTTTTAATGTGGATTCGCTTCTTTCGAACATATCATTAAATCACTGGTTAGCTGAATGGCGCACAAATACAATAAAATATTACTCTGAAAAATGCAATACAAAACACAACATTCCTGACACTTATAGCGCACATGTTTTGAAGATCTTTGCAGATGAGGCTTCAAATCAAGGCTGGAATCATTTATTACCGACTTTCTACATCAAGGATCCCCATGCAGGTGACGACATTATAAAAAAAAGGGTAACAGAAAAAGATTTAGTTGATTTTCGGCAATATTTTGCTAATGAATTCAATCCAAAAGCAATTCGAGAATGTATTCAATTTAATTTAAAACTTGCAATAGATCATATTTTAGATGGTTTAGGGTTTAATAAACGAGATGTATGGCATGATAGCACTCTAAGTTATGCGGTATTTACTAAGCGAGCGACAAATCTTATTAATAATTTAGGTATTTTTCCTGAAAATGGTATTATTGATTTTCTTGATAGTAATGATGACTTTACTCAATTTCGTCTGAAAGAAAATACGGTAGTTTCGATAGTTAATATTTTATGTGAACGTGTATTAAGTCCCGCAATATATTTTGACCCGATTAACGAAAAATATTATAAATTAGTTCCATACCAATGGATTGATCCTCGATATCCCTTAGAGCTGATCGATTTTACAGTGTGGGATAACATTCCAGACGAAGATTTTCCATCCGTATTATGCCGCATGTTGAATGAAATCGATGGAAAACATGTTAAACAATTATTAAAAAATATTTCGTGTGAAAAATTACAAAAAATTCATAAAAACGAAGCTTTCGTTAAAACGCTATCCTCTGTCATAAATAATAAAGAAAAAGAGGCCTATATTGTAGCTAAAATATCAAAAATCCTATCAGTTCCAGAAGAAAAGCATCAATCTTTTCAACCCGGGGAAAATCAACCGCTTGATGAACTGCTTTTACATATCGTATATGGACAAAAAGATAAAGCTGAAGCCATTATTAAAGCTAATCCAAAGTTGCTTTTCATGTCAGGTAATGTACATGTTCGAGGCGATATATTTATGGATTATTCGCCATTAAAATTGGCTTGTTATATGCATGATATGAATATGCTTAAGATGATGAAGCCTTATGCCTATCAAGTGCAATATGGCGAGGAACAATTTAATAGTTTGCTCAAAGAAACTGGTGAGGCATTGAAAAATCGAAAGACTTATGATTTTGCTAAGCTAGCAGATGTTATAACGAGTGGCGATGAAGCAAAAATTAATAAGGCTTTGGATGATTTCAGAAAGCATTTTAAACCCAAATATATTAACAATAAAAAATCTTTTAATATTAAAAATGTCATTCAAGCTTATGAAATCTTCATAAATAATTATAGCGCTTGGAACGAAGAAAAGCGTATTCTCTACTGGCATCAAGTCCTATTTTATTGTTTATTAGGTTCATTACCCGCTTGTTACTTTCCATATTTTATTATAGGTGTGACAACAGCAAAAGTTTTCAAAGAATACTTAGAAGAATGTGTGAAACAAAAACAAGAAATATGTAAAGAATTAATTGAACCGTTTCCTTATTTCTCCGCATTACTTTATGATGCAGTGAACACTTGTCCAGAAAACAAGAAAGACAGTTATTTTTATTTATTAGCATGTTTAGTTAAACACCACTGGGGTAGATATTACAGGGCGGATACTATCGGTGTTTGTAACAAGGCAGGCAGATTAACTGAAGAATCACATGAGTTCATTTTAGCCGGGTTTAATAAACTTTTGATGGGCATTGATATTAAATTTTTCTCGTATGATTTTTTGTATGGATATGCCATGTTGCCCGATGAATTAAAACCCGGGTATTTAAAATTAATGCTTAAACAAAAAAATCGTTTTACAGTATTTTTCATTTTACCATTTGAGGTCGAAAAAATAAGAATTTTTTCTGAAATGATTCATGAAAAAATTGATGGAAAAAGTTTTTTACATTATATTTTAAAAGAATGCGATGTTGAAATTGCAAAAAACTTTATTAGAAACGCAGAAGTATCTGAGCTTGATCAACTCGATGATATATGGACCGATATAAATATCTATAAACTTTTTTCTTTAGAAGAAGAAGTCTATCCTCGTGGTTTCATACAGCCTGTCCTAAAAAAAATTCCTCCTCATTTTTTAGAAGAAATTATTAAAGAGCCGAATAATAATCCGTTTAATAATATGAAATTACAGGAAGATTTTTGTAATACGTTAGATATGATTGGTAAAAAATTAAAACCCCAGGATTTAGCCAATCTAATTTTGAATGCTAATATTGATCATTATTATATGCTAAGCAATTTTGATATTTTTAATAAACTCAGTGAATTACTTCCCGCACCATTGTTGTTGAATATATTTGTATCAAAAAATCTTTTAGCTAAGGCATTTGACCCAGAACACAGTTCAAGTCAGGCGATTACGTCAATTGTGATGTTAATTCTTCAAGCAATTCGTGAAGAATATGACCAGGAGGGTATACTTTTACCACAAAAATACATAACTTATAATGGTATACAAACAAATTTTCTTGGTTATTTTATTTTGAGAAATAATGATCAAGATGTTTGCCATTATCAGAAGATTTTTGCAAAAATTAATCCCATATTGTTACATAAATGTTTTAATACCATGGGAATTCAGGATTTTACCATTTCATTGGCTATGCTTGAACACATTATTAAAAAGTTTCCATATGAAAACCTTTCTGATATTTTTAAAGTAAATTTTAAAATTTCAGAAGATATACCACAGGAAATATTTGTTCGTGAATTCTTTAAACTATTTCCTGGTTTAAATGTAAATAATACTCACGAAATAGTTAAACGTATATCCTGTGAAAAATTGAAAGCCATAGAAAAGAGCGAATTCTATGCCTCTTTGAAAACACCACTCATTGAGGGAGCCATATCAAAAAGACTGGCTTTGTTAGAACATAAGGAAGAAAAAGATGAAAAAACCGTAAATCAGCATCAATTATTTAAGCCTGGTAAAAAAGAGCTACTTGATAAGCTGCTTATGCATGTCGCCCGTGGAGAGCAAGATCAAGCCGAAGCCATCATTGACGCTCATCCTGATCTGCTCTTTCAATCAGGTAATGTGAAAGACCTCGCAGGTAACACATTTATAGATTATTCTCCATGCCAATTAGCTGCTTATGCACATGATGAGCATATGCTTAAGATGATGGCGCATTATATTCATCGAGTTAACGATGGCGCAGAACAATTTACAAACATACTCAAAGAAGCTGAAGAAGCATCTAATCATCAACCGACTTATGATTTTAGTCAATTGGTAAATGCTATTTCACATGGCAATGATGCGCAAATAGAAGAAGCATTAGAGGCATTCAGAAAACACTTCGAACCTAGAGAAATAAAAAACGAAAAATCTTTTAATCTTGCAAACCTTCTTCAAGCTTACGACATTTATATAGACAATCATAACCCCTGGTCTGTAGATCAACGCACAATATTCTGGAGTAAAGTTATCGGCTATCTGCAGCGCACACTACCTGCTTGTTATGCACAGGCTTTCTGTCAAGGATTATATTGTGTTGCGATGGAAAATAAACCTTTGAAACGCGAACTTACATTTGGATTACAACCTTTTTGTCCTTCTGCCAAATCTTTTTATCAAAATGCTATAACGGAACAAAAAGGTTTAGGTTTTGATTTTGCGATACATGAGGTTTTCGGCAGCCCCCAGTGTCTTAGTTATAGTGGATGTGAAGGAGCGCAACGACAAGGTACACGTGCTCATTTAGAAACATTGTATAAAAGAAAAATCACAGTATTACGAGATCTTATAAAAGAAAGCCATAGACCTACGAAACAAATGAAGCGTGAATAGTTAGCAGATCTGCTCGGCCATAACAAATATTATTATATTTTTAGCTATTCCAGAAGAAAATAACCCATAAATTCCTTATTTATCATATAGATGCTAATTTGACGCCAATCCTCTAGTAATGTATAATATTTAACCAAATTAACAACATACAATATACGAGGAATAGGGCATGTCACAGTCCGGCCAATTATTACCCGCTTATTTAAAGCCAGAAGCTTTTGCAGTAGCTTTAGAAATTAAAGAAGAACAAGGCTCTCCCTACGATGGGAAGGCAGAATGCATTGCTAACTATCCAAAAGGCGGCACCCCTGCAGAAAAAAAACCTTTTCAGGATCAGTTTTATCAATTGATAGAAAAATTTGCGGTTTGGGGTGAAGATAATGGTTTGTATACTGATTTGATAGATGATAATTTTATTCTTTTCAAAGACAATATTTTTCACCCACAATGGGCCGAGAATAGCCAAAATGCAGCTTATTTTGAAAAGATTAAAAGCAGTCTAGAAAAGATATATCTTTTATTAAATAATGAACAAGTTTCTCCAACGAAAAAAATATCTGTTTATAATGACTTGTGTGATATGTTTAGCGTTTGTTCTCCTGGATTAGATATTCATATTGAAAATGCTTATTTTTCTCTTTCTTCAAACACATCATTAAACTATTGGTTGGCTGAAAAACGTAACAATATAATCAGATGTCATGCGGATGAATATAATGAACAACACCATATTTCCGAAATTTGTAGTGTCCATACTCTCAAACCTCTTGCACATGATGCGGCAGAACAAAATTGGAATCCTTCAGTAGCGACTTCTCATATCAAAGATACTCATGTACCGAAAGTTACAAAAGAAGAGTTCATAGCATTTCGTAAGTATTTTGTTGGCGAATTTAACCCAAATGCTATTCGTGAATGTATTAAAACAAATCTGCATTTCGAACTAAATAACATTTTTGAAGCCTTAAAGCTTAATAACGAAAAAAATCCAAGTCCATGGAAAGATGCCAAACATACAAATTATACAGAATTTGTTAAAAGAGCTACAAATCTTATTAATAGTTTAGGGATTTATAGTAAGAATGGTATGTATGATTTTCTTGAAAACAGCGAAGACTATACCGAATTTCGTCCAGATATAGAGGCCATCGTTGATCTCTTATGTCAACAAGTCTTAAGTCCCGAACTTTATTTTGATCCCGTCAACAAACAATATTATAAATTAATTCCATACCAATGGATTGATCGTCGATATCCCTTAGAGATGATAGATTTTACAGTGTGGGATAACATTCCAGACAAAGATTTTCCATCCGTATTATGCCGCATGTTGAAAGAAATCGATGGAAAACATGTTAAACAACTATTAAAAAATATTTCGAATGAAAAACTGCAAACAATCCATAAAAACGAAGCTTTTTCTAAAACACTGTCCTCTGTCATAAACAATAAAGAAAAAGAGGCATATATTGTTGGAAAAGTATCAAAAATCCTATCAGTTCCAGAAGAAAAACATCAATCTTTTCAACCTGGGGAAAATAAACCGCTTGATGAACTGCTTTTACATATAGTGCATGGGCGACAAGATGAAGCTGAAGCCATTATTAAAGCTAATCCTAAATTGGTTTTCATGTCAGGTAACGTACAAGCTCCATCAGGCGATATATTTATGGATTATTCGCCATTGAAATTGGCTTGTTATATGCATGATATGGATATGGTCGAGATGATGAAACCTTATGCCTATCAGGTGCAATATGGTGAGGAACAATTTAATAGCTTGCTCAAAGAAGCTGGTGAGGCATTTAATAATCGAAAGACTTATGATTTTGCTAAGCTCGCAGATGTTATAACGAGTGGCGATGAAGAAGAAATCAAAAAAGCCTTAGATCAATTCAGAAAACGCTTTGAACCTAAATATATTAAAAATAAAAAATCTTTTAATATTCAAAATCTCATTAAAGCTTATGAAATCTATATAAGTAATTATGACGTATGGAGCAAAGAACACGGGACACTGTATTGGTGTCAAGTTATAGGTTATCTACAACGATCATTGCCCATTTGTTGTATTCCAATTTTTTACACGCAACAGGTATTAGAAGGTAATAGCCATAAGGGATTAAGACGTCAGATTATATTAGCTAGTTTCAAGGATTTTTATCCTGCGGTAAAAAATGAACCAAAAGGTTTGGGCTACGATTATGCAATATATGGCGCGCCAGCGTACAAGCCACCAGCTAAATTCTTTGCGTTTCCTTACAAAACACGCTTGGAGACATGCGTTAAACGAAAACAAGAAAGATGTAATGAATTAACTGAAACACCTGTTTTGGCCGACTTACTCCATGATGTAGTGAAGCTTTGTCCAGAAGATAAGAAGGACAGTTATTTTTATTTATTAGCCATTTTAGTACAAAACCACTGGGGAAAATATTACGCCCCAGATAATTTAAGCAGGTGTGAACAGGCGGGCATATTGAATGAAGAATCATATAAGGTCATTTTAAATGGATTTGAGAGTATATTTTTTAGCCCCCTTAAATTTAATGGTGATTTTTTAGCTGGATATGCCCTTGTGGCAAAGGAATTAAAGCCTGAATATTTAAAATTAATGATTAAACAAAAAGATTTTTTTAAATCATTTTCAATTTCAGACGAAGAAAGATTAACGTTTACTGCAATTATCCATGAAGAAATTTCCGGAAAAAGTTTTTTATATTATCTTTTGAAAGAATGCGATGTTGATATTGCAAAACAGTTTATTAAAAATGCGACCGTATTTGAGCTCGATCAACTAGGAGATATATGGACTGAAATATACATCTATAAACTTTTTGATTTAGAAGAAAATCAATGTCCTGAGTTCCTCCAACTTGCCCTAAAAAAAATTCCTCCTGTCTTTTTAGCAGAAATCATTAAAGAGCCGAATAATAATCCGTTCAATAATAAGAAATTACAGGAAGATTTTTGTAATATGTTGGATCTGATTGGTACAAAATTAAAGCCCCAGGATTTAGCCAATCTTATTTTGAAGGCTAATATTGATCATTATTATATGCTAAGCAATTTTGATATTTTTAATAAACTCAGTGAATTACTTCCCGCACCTTTATTATTAAATATATTTGTATCAAAAAATCTTTTACCTAAGGCATTTGACCCTGAGCACAATTCAAGTCGGGCAATTACTTCAATTGTGGTGCTAATGATTCGAGCGTTTTATGTTGAATTAAAGGCAAAAAATCCTGAAAAAAAACAAGCTATATTGTCACATTTAAAACATCAATACATTATTTATAATGGTATAACAACCAATTTTTTAGGTTATTTCATTTTAAGAAATAATGACAAGGAGGATGCTTTTTATTATAATAAAATTTTTGTAGAAATTCCTCGCGAATGTTTACTAGATTGTTTTAATAACATGGGAATTCAAGATTTTACTATTTCATTGACTATGCTTGATTACATTATTCAAAATGTTCCGAAAGGTAACATTTCCGATATTTTTAAAGTGAACTTTACAATTTCAGAAAATGTACCACAGGAAAAATTTATTCATGATTTATTTCAATTACTTTCTTATCCTGCTTTAATTAAAGATGATATTACTACCTTATTCGAACGTATATCTTATGAAACATTAGCAGCCATGGCAAAAAGCGAATATTATGCTATTAACCTGGATACTATTAAAAATTCTGACAAACAAGAATTTATTGTAGAAACCATATCAAAAAGACTAACCTTGCGAGAATATAAAGAAGAAAAAGAAGAAAAAACCGTAACTCTCAATCAGCATCAATTTTTTCAGCCTGGAAAAAATGAACTATTTGATAGGCTGCTTATGCATGTTGTCCGTGGAGAACAAGAGCAAGCTGAAGTCATTATTAGGGAACATCCCGAGCTTCTCTTTCAATCAGGTAATGTAACAGATCTTTCAGGCAATACATTTATAGATTACTCCCCATGCCAATTAGCCGCTTATGCGCATGATGAGCATATGCTTAAGATGATGGCGGGTTATCTTGATCGTGTTAAAGATGGTGAAGCACAATTCGTAAGCATTATTAAAGAGGCTGATGAGGCAGCTGATGCTCAAGTACCCTATGATTTTAGTCTATTAATTGATGCTATTACAGCAAATTCTGATGAAGAAATAGCAGAGGCTTTAAGATCATTTCGACACGATTTTGGTCCACACACCATACGATATGAAAAGTCTTTTAGTCTTAACCATCTTTTAATAGCTAATGAAATTTATAGAAAAAAATACGATGATCATTCATGGAACTTTAAACAATTACTGTGCTTTCGTACCCATGTTATTGGTTATCTGCAACGTTCGTTACCCGCTTGCTATGCACAAGCCATCTGTCAACGTGTTACATCGACTGAGCAACCTTTAAAACGAAAGTTATTATTAGAAGAGAATGGTATGCCGTTTTATTCGCCTGAAGCCGGTAGAGGGCTAGGTTATGATTATGCAATACGTACTGGGTCTCGGTACTTGGGAAAGTTATATGAAACAAAAAGAAGAACGATGAGAGATATTGTAAAACAACTAGATGAAAAGTGTAGGCCCAAGTTATAATAAGATCAAGCTGGACCTTACGTATTTTTATTAAAAATGCTAAGATTGCAATTTTGGCAGTGAACATATGGATCAATTTGAAATTCTCATGATCATGGAAGGCGAAATTGCCACAACACAAATCATCGAACGCTTATTGTTAGCTTTAATACCTTACGGATTTACCTATAAAAAACGTTTACCTCATGAATTGAAAAAATCAGATTTTCAGTCGCATACTATTCCTCTGTTTGTACGATCCAGCGATCCTGTGCTTATAGCATGGATCAATTTTCTTGAGGTTGAAAATCATCCTTATATTTATTACTTAGATGATAATTTTTGGATGCTTCAAGGTAATTCGGAAGTTGCTAAATATTATCAAGATAAGCTTGTTCGAAAATCATTAACCTATATTATTTCAAGAGCAAGTCTAGTATTAACTAATTCACCGGAATTAGCTAAGTTTCTTGTTAGTTTTAATAACAAGATTCAAGTATTATCACCTTTTTTTGATTTTTCTTTGATAAATAAAATGCCAAAAATTAAATCAAATGAAATTCGCATTGGATTTGCAGGGAGTACATCCAGAGTCGACGATTTGGATATGATTGCTCCTAGTATTTTTAAAATCATTGAACAATTTCCCCAAGTTATTTTTGAATTTGCAGGTGTGATGCCCCGTAATATATTAGAAAATGAAAAAATTCGATTTTTTCCACATATATCAAGTTATTCTGAATACCTTGCATTTCAAATGGAGCGGCATTGGGACATTGGTTTAGCTCCTCTTATAGATAATTTATCTAATCGCTGTAAAACAAATAACAAATATCGGGAATATGGCGCATGTGGTATTGCTGGGATATATTCGAATGTACCTCCTTATAGACAATCCATTAAATCTAAAGTTACTGGATTAATTGTGAAAAATTCCCCAGAATCATGGACATCAGCAATGCTGTCGCTTATTGAAAATCCAATGTTACGTAATGATATTTGTAAAAATGCCTATGCTGATGTGCTCGCAAAATATTCCATTGATGCTGTTAGGGAGTCATGGTTGAATGTTATGGAATTATTTGCGACACAGTTAAAAATTTCTAAAAATAAAACAAAAAAATTTAAACGATTGCATTATATACTTCTAAGATGCCGCTTTAGAATCGAAGTGTTTTGGTTGAAAATTGTATCTGCTTATCAATCTGGTAACAAAATGAATGTCATTAAGGTGATAATGCATTATATGCGTCAGTGTTTTATTGTGAGTTTTCGTAAACTAAGCAGGCTATAGCGGCAAAAAGTATGGTTATAGTTGTTTTAAGCGACTTGGTGACAGGATGTCACCCAAAATACATGGATGTATGCTTTGGAGCGAGAAACAACTATAACCATACTTTTTTAAACTGCTACAATAAGACTTTTGATCCATTTCCTAGCATGACGTAATGGACTGGTCATCCGCCAAGATAAAGAACCATACATGGAGGATACCTCCCTATGCAAAACAAGATACTCAACTTGTAATTCGGTGTAGTTAAGACATAATTTTTTAAGTACCTGTTGAGTCAATTGATCACGTTGCTCGGGACATTGCATTTTGTTAAACCATTTATCTGTTTCAGTTTTTCTTTCCAAGGTGGATAACTGCGCACGCGGTTTGGCCGAAAAGTGACACGCTGTCACTGCTATACGAGTTCCAAATGTTAAACCTTCTGTTCTCAAAAATTTTCGCCACATATAAAGATCTGTCCATATATCTTGAGGCGCGGGTGACCAACCTTGGGATAAACGTCGATACGCCGCCATGGTGTAACCTGAGGTCGTAAGACCAAAAAAATTATATTTGCTTTTTAACATTCGTTGAACTGTAGCTGGATGATGTAAATCATCGGCCAATCCATAAATTCCATTTTCTACAGTAGGATTTACAATACATGCGGTTAAATTACCAAAATCAAAACGTTGAAGTAGTTTTGACATTTCTTCGAGATGATTAGGAAACCAAAAATCATCATCAGCGATGTGTGCAACATATTTTCCCTTTGCTTGCTGTAATGCAATATGTCTATAAGCTTCACCATGCCGTTCGCCTTTGGGAAATGGAAAAACACTGATGCGATGATCTTGGTTCGCAAATGACTGTGCAGAAGTAACGGTATCCGACGGAGCTCCATCACAAATAATGAATAATTCAAAATCTTGAATCGTTTGCGCCAAAACCGATTTAATTGCATAAGTTATTAAATCAGCATTTCGATGTACTGGTAATAAAATAGTAAATAATGTCATAATATGACTTCACTAGCTATTTTTACTAAACCTAATCGTGCTCTTATCTCATGAATTATTTCCACGATTAAAACACCTTCTTCTAGAGTGCTCATGGGCGGTGAACTTCCATTTAAATAATCTAAAAAGGCCTTCAATTCCAGATAAAGCGGCATGCTATCATCTAGCGCTATTTTATGGGCTTCACTATTTGATGCAGCAGGTTTGCCTTTTACAAAAGTTAATTCATTATCATAAGCTCCCGATAATTCTATGCTGGCCTCACTGCCTACAACATATAAACTACGGCGTTTTTCAGGCTGAATGGTGGACATTTCAAATATCACAGTAGGTGAATTATTATCTTTTAACATCACGATTACACCAGCGCTGGGATCTGATGATAGTAAAGGAGTGATAGCATATAGGGGTGGTATCCTGCCAAGTATATGCAATAGGATAGCTAAATCATGCGGCAATAATATCCATAAGGCATCTACATCAGGATGAGGATTTCCCCATCCTAATCTGCAAGTTCTGATGAGTTGAATGTCGCCTAAATCGCCTGTTTTTACTTTTTGAGCGATGATCTCAACACCAGGATGATATCGCCATTTGTCCATCAAAAAAATCTTGTCTTTTCCATTATGCATCAGTTGTCGCGCACGATGAATATCGTGTGTTAACGGTTTTTCAACAAAAATAGGCTTGTCATAAGGAAGTATTTGAGCTATCACATCCGCGTGCGTGCTTGTCGGTGTAGCAACAATAAATCCATCAACTTGTTTAATGGTTTCTGTTAAGCCTATGTAGGCTTCAGTTGCACCTAATTGTAATGCTTCATCTCTTGCTTTTTCACTGAGCACGAAAACAAACACCTCAGCTTGAAGGGCAAGCAAATCTCTAAGAATGTATTTTCCCCAACCGCCGCAACCTATTAATCCTATACGTTTACGCATCATTATTTAACCTTTTTTAAATATTCCTGAATCATAGCATCGTAAGTTAAAGCATTTAGATCACGCTCAGAAAGTATAGGATTATTCGTTGGCCAAGCTATATTAAGCTCTGGGCTGTTCCACATACACCCTAATTCATCTTCCTTGTCCCAATATTCAGAAACAGCGTAGATATGAGTCGAATCTTTATTAAAATAAAATCCATGTGCGACACCTGTGGGAATAATAGCCGCTTGCAACGTATCTTCTTTAAGATCTACCACAAATGTCTGGCCTCTGCTTGTCGAATCAGGACGAACATCATGCAGATATAATGTCATATGGCCTTTTAGTACAATAAGATAATCCAAATGTTTCCAGTGTAAATGTACACCGCGTAATACATGAGTTTTGCTATGCGTAACGTTCCATTGCAATACTTCCAGGCCAAGAGACCATTCATTGCGATACAATTCAGCAAATGTACCACGATCGTCATGATGCATTTGAAGAGAGACAAGCTTAGCGCCGTCAGGTAATTTTTCCCTATGCATAGTCGTCCTTTATAATTTATTTTTTAACCACAACAATCCAAGCAAGGTAGGCGCGTTTTTGATTTTTCCTTGATCCATTAAATCAAACGCTTCCTGGCTGCTGACATTTAATACTTTGATATCTTCATTTTCATGATCTAATCCATGTATGCCGTCGATATTTTTTGCATCGACACGCCCATAGAAAAGACTAAGCTGTTCATTGCTGCCGCCTGGACTTACGAAGTAATGAAAAATGGGTTGCAACTCAAGTAATTTACAACCCGCTTCTTCTTCACTTTCTCTATGTGCGACTTCGTCAGGTTTTTCACCAGGTTCTATAAGGCCAGCAGGAATTTCGATAAGCCATGGGCTCTCTGGATCAGCAAGTGCGCCAATGCGAAATTGTTGAATTAAAATAACTTTATCCAAGATAGGATCATAAGGCAAAATGGCAACTGCGGATTTTCGTTCAAAACGTTCTAGCGAAAAATCGCTGCTCCAGCCGTTTTTAAATAATCGATGGCGCAAAGCATAGCGCGATAAAGTAAAAACACCTTTATATAAAACTTCACGTTTTAGGATTTCATAGTCATCATGACCGAAGACAGTATATTTATTTTTCATAAAACACCATATTGAAAACAAATGTAACGGAATGGAACACGGTTAGAATTATTATGACGCACTATGTGGAACATGTCTCCATCGATTTTATGATGATTTCAATTTTACAAAACCCTGTTCTTGAAATAAATTTTGAATCGTATCTTCTCGGTTGAGTAGCAATTTCCATGGCGATGAAAGTAGATAGTCCTTGCTTAAGAGCTCAATATTATCAAGACTATTAAAAGTTTTTTTCCATTGTTTAAAATATACAAAAAATCGAGTTATTTTTTGAATAATTGCTTTGTAATGGTCAATTTGAGCATGTGTCATTTCATGAAGTGAGCTAATATTTGCGAAAGCATCAAAATAGTTTTCTGGAAATAATTCAATTTGGTTGGCGGTAAAAAAAGCAATATCCGCTGATTCAACTTCATCTGCTATTTCATAAAATGATTGAAAGGGTCTAAAATTAAAAATACGATGGTTAGGGAAAACTTTTGTTAAATACCATTGCGCTACATTTAATGCCGGAGGGATATCAAAAATAAAATAACGACATGGGCCGCCAGCAAGAAATGCATAGGCTAATCTCCCGTATCCAGCGCCTAATTCAGCAATCACAGGAGTTTTGCTATTACTCAGTATTTTTATATATTCTGTCATTGTACTTCGTTCACGTAAGGAATTTGCTAAATCCTGAGAAATTAATTTATCTTTCAGATAAATTCGCAAAGGATTACCTATGTCAGGTTCGCTAATCCTATTTCCAATTTTTTCAGGATCATGATCGAGGGCATATTGCCAAAGCATACCGACAAAAAATCGGTATAAATCCTTATAATCTGGATCAAGTAAAAAAGGATTCTTCTCAGAACAATCAACAAATAAAAGATCGTTTGTATCTATCGATGTCTGCAAAGGGATTACCGAAGGATTTTGAGACCAATAACGTAGTAATTGATTATATTGATTGTCTTTAAAATCCAGAGGAACCCAATTAAAATACATTTGATTGATTGTGCGTTTAAAATTTTCAAGTCTTAAACTTGAAATTTTTTCTAGGTGCAAGTTATTTAATGTTATCCAAAAATTAGAAGGAGAATAAATAGGGCTATCTCTTGTAAGTTCTTTATTCATCAGATTTATAGTATTGTGAAATTCCATTGCGTTCAATTTTCTTCTCCAAATAATAATGTGTTATGCGGAACATATTTCCATAAGTAGACTTATTTTTTTTGGGATACCCCAAAAGGCAAGCGGTTCATATTGGGGATAAGGATAATGTCCGCAGTTAATAGTAATTTCGACATTTCTTTCTTGGCAATAATTTATTACTAACTGATAAACAGAAATAGGTTTTCCGCTGCAACAATTAATGATGCCGTTACATTGCTTATTATTAACTAGTTGTGCAAAGTAGGAAGCCACTTGTGTAACAGGTAAATAATCACGTAGCTGATCACCAGGAGACATATTAAATATTTTTTGATTTTCATCAATTGCTCGTGATAATTGCGGTAATAAACTGTTTGGCGATTGCCCATCACCCGTCAAATAAAATAAACGCACCCACTGCAAAATAAAATCTTCAGATTTTTGTAGTAATTGAAGAGATTTTCGCAATGTATCTTTTGCTATACCATAAGCTGTTTTTGGAAAAGTAGGCATTTCTTCATCAAGCGGTCCAGATTGCATGCCATACTCTAAACATGTTCCTGCAACCATAATATGTCTGATATTAGCAGATATAGCTGCTTTTAAAAATTTTAAATCAGCGGGTAAGTTGGTATCAACATGAAATAACTCGTTATAACGAGGTAAATTTGCCCATGCTAAATGAATTAACACATCAATTTGTAAATGATGTTGCCATAATTTATCCACATTATGATACAAGTCGCATTCAATAAAAGTAATTGCATCAGCCCACCAAAATTTTTTTAATTTCTGCTGATCTCTACCAACAGCTATCACAGTATGACCGTCATTTAAAAGTGCTGGCACAACATGTTGACCTACAAAACCTGTGGCGCCTGTGATTAAAATTCTCATGTAATAACTCGTAATTCCGGAATGGCAACAACAAAATTTGTTGCACAGCCTGTTAATTGATGCTTAATTTCGTTCACAATATTCCAAGGCAAAATTACCAGCCAATCAGGTGTTTTTTCAAACAATATTTTAGGAGATACGATAGGGATTTTGCTGCCTGGCATAAATTTGTCTTGTTTAGATGGAGATGCATCGCATACATAATCGATTAAATCATGTTTAACGCCTGCATAATTGAGTAATGTATTGCCTTTGGCTGCTGCTCCATAAGCCGCAATTTTTTTTCCTAATTTTTTTTGTTCCAATAGAAAAGCTATAAAATCTTGTTTAATTTTTTCAGCTTTTTTTTGAAAATTATGGTAAATTTTTAAATCTTGCAAGCCGAATTGTTCTTCTTTAGTTAAAATCGAATCTACTGATGATAATGTCTTTCTTGGGTCCTCATGATGACAACCGTAAACACGCAAACTTCCTCCATGAATAGGTAATTCTTCAACGTCAAACAATCGTAAGCTTGCTTGCTCAAAAATGCGTTTAACTACATGTAAAGAAAGATAGGAAAAATGCTCGTGATAAACCGTATCAAATTGATTGTATGCCATTAAGTTTAATAAGTGCGGAAATTCTAGTGTAATAGTTCCATATTTTTTTAATGCAATTTTTAAACCCTTTGTAAAATCGTTGATATCAGGAACATGGGCATAGACATTATTTCCACAGATAAGATCCGCCTGTTTGCCATTTTTTGCAAGTTCCGTGGCAGTTTCAGAATTAAAAAACTTTTTTAAAACGGGGATACCGATTTTTTCAGCGGCATCTGCTGTGCTTTGTGTAGGCTCTATGCCTAAACAAGGAATGTTAGCATCAACAAAATTTCTTAGTAAATATCCATCATTTGACGCTATTTCAATGACAAAATGATCAGAAGTTAAGTGATTTTTTTTAATGATCATGTACGCGTAATTTTTTGCATGTTCTAACATGGTTTTTGAGGTTGAGGAAAAATAAGCGTAATCCTTCGTGAACATTTGGTCACAATTGGCATAATCTTCGGTTTGTACTAACCAGCAATGTTCACAGACATATAACCGCAATGGATACGTCATTTCATCTTTTGATAAATCAGCTTGCGTTAAATAAGCATTTGAAAGTGGCGTAGACCCTAAATCTAAAAAATGATGCTGTAATGTATTCTGGCAATGTCTGCACTTCATAATACGATTCCTGAAAACAATTCGGTTAATTCACGTTGATTTTTATCTTTTTCTGATAAATCGGTAGGTGTAATCGGCCATTGAATATTTATTTTAGGATCGTTATAGCGTACTGTTCCTTCAGCTTTAGGCGTATAAAATGCCGTATGCAAATAAAGCAATTGACTGTCTGGTTCCAGTGTTTGAAATCCATGGGCACAACCTTCTGGAATGAGAAAGGCACGACCATCTTCTGGATTAAGCTCACAATAGGTCCACGATAAAAACGTAGGTGATCCCTGACGAAGATCTACCGCAACATCAAAAACTCGTCCTTTGATGCAACGAATAATTTTAGTTTCAGCATAAGGTGGATGCTGAAAATGTAATCCTCTAATAGCTCCTACAGAATGAGTCATAGAATGATTCATTTGCAAAATAGTTTTTCCTCGAAGAACATGTTTTAATTGTTCATCACAAAAAATACGAGAAAAAGTTCCGCGATGATCTTTTATCATGTTGGTTTCAAGAACATATACACCTGGTATGGAAGTTTCTATGGTGCGCATATAACCTTTTCTCCGACCCAAGCAACATTTTTTTCATAGGCAAGATTGCTGTAGGTTTGTATTTGTTGCAAACTAATGACTTTTCTTTCCTCAATCCAGGTGCGATACCATTGTGCTGTTGCTTGAATGCTTTCTTCAAATGTCCAAATGGGTATCCATGATAATTCTAGTCGTGCTTTGCGATTATCTAATTGTAATAAGCTAGCTTCATGATATTTTTTATCTGTTTGATACTGCCAGGAGAGAGCAGGCCATTCTTTTTTAAAAGCAGTTAACACATCATGCACCGTATAATAATTGTCTTGGTCTGGGCCAAAATTCCAGGCATCTGCAAAATTGACTTTCCCAGACATGCATTGTTGTCCCAATAATAAGTAACCTGATAAGCTTTCTAAAACATGTTGCCACGGACGTATGGACTCTGGATTGCGGATTTCAAGTGGAGCATGACTGGCTAACGTTCGGATTAAATCGGGAATAAGTCGATCACAAGCCCAATCTCCTCCGCCTATGACATTTCCCGCGCGTGTTGTTGCTAATAATGAACTATCGTTTAAATGAAAAAATGATTTTCTGTAACTATTAACCAATAGTTCCGTTGCGGCTTTTGATGCGCTATAAGGATCATGACCACCTAAAGGATCTGTCTCTTGATAGCAATAATGTTTTTCTTTATTTTCATAGCACTTGTCTGACGTAATAATGACAACTGCTGCTAATGAATCAAGGGTACGGCATGCTTCAAGTAAATGCGCCGTTCCCATGACATTGGTCATCCATGTTTCTAAAGGTTGTTGATAAGAGTGTCTCACTAAAGGCTGTGCTGCTAAATGAAAAATAAGTTGTGGTTTAATTCTTTTAATATTTTTACCAAGCGCTTCTTTATCTCGAATATCAATATAATAAGAAGGAAAATCGAGATTTAACAAATTCCAATGATTGGGTTCAGTATCTGGAGGGAGAGATAATCCAGTTATTTCGGCGCCTAACTGTTGTAACCACAAACTAAGCCAACTGCCTTTAAAACCAGTATGGCCTGTGACTAACACACGCAGATTTTGATACGCATTATTAAAGTATTTCATTACCAAACTTTCCAAGGTGGATTATTCGTTTTCCATAAATCTTCTAAATGATTTTTATCACGCAAGGTATCCATGGCCTGCCAAAATCCATGATGTTGATAGGCAAATAATTCTTGTTCTAACGATAATTTTTGCAAAGGAACATCTTCCCAAATGGTCGTATCATCATCGATATATTCAAATACTTGAGGATCTAAAACAAAAAATCCACCATTGACCCAGCCGCCATCTCCTATAGGCTTTTCTTTAAAATGACTTACATTATTTTTATCATCCAGGTGTAATGCGCCAAACCGGCCTGGAGGTTGAATGGCCGTTAATGTCGCTTTTTTTCTGTGTTTTTTGTGAAAATCAATCAAGGTATGGATATTTATATCAGATAAACCATCGCCATAGGTAAAACAAAACGTTTCATCATCTAAAAACCTACGTATTTTTTTTAATCGTCCACCTGTCATGGTATTTTCACCCGTATCAACCAGAGTGATTTTCCAGGGCTCGGCATATTTTTGATGGACTTCCATACGGTTTTCTTTCATACAATAGGTTACATCAGACATATGTAGAAAGTAATTTGAAAAATATTCTTTAATGACATAGCCTTTATAACCTAAACAAATAATAAAATCATGTAATCCATAATGCGAATAGATTTTCATGATATGCCATAGAATGGGCTTGCCGCCAATTTCAATCATGGGTTTTGGTTTGAGGTGGGATTCTTCGCTGATTCGCGTTCCATAGCCGCCTGCTAGAATGACAACTTTCATGTTATTTTCCTAAATTAAGTGAAAATATGGTGACGATTTTATTTTTTAATCTAGTAATTTTATTATTTATATAACGAAGAGGTTTTGTTAATATCCAACTTTTCGATAATAACATAGCATTTTTTATTTCTAATAATGCTTGATATTGATTAATAAGCATATTATTATCAGTGATTAATTTCGCATTTAATGTTAGCAAATTTTGATGCTCAATTTTTAGATCATTATATTCATTAATCAATTTACTAAACTCCTGATCAAGAGCCATTTTATCTTCGAACAAGTTATTTAAATGCGAGTGAGAATCTATTTTAAATTTTTCAAATATTTTTCTTAATATTTCAGTATCTTGATCATTTTTACAAATTTGAAATGAATTACCCGCTAAAATACGTTGATTTAATAAATTTTTATTCGGATTTTTTTTCCTTATGACACAGACTGAATTATAAAAGGAAATTGAATGAATATAGGCAAGATTTTCATTGTTAATGCTGCAATGATAATGAATAAAAAAATCTTCTAACAAACCTGAGATGTGATTATCAATATTCCAATGTTCTGCATTGATAATGTCTGCTAAGCGCTTAAAGAAAGCAATGGATGACAGTGCATTGAATAAACCTCCTTCAAATGGTTTCCAATAGCTGCAATGTAAATCTTCAATAATATAAATCCCATCTTCTTTCAATTTAGGAAAGAAATACGAAAAACTTTTAATAATATCACCTGATAAATGTGATCCATCATCTATAATAATATCAAATGCAGAAACGATTTCGGTTATTTGTTTTTGGGTTGATTCAAGATTACAATCACCAACAATGACTGAAATCCTAGAATTATCATAAGTTAAATTTTTGCAATTTTCGTCAATATCACATCCAACAATGTTTTCAAACTGAGTAAAATATTGTCCCCAAATTTCAAGCGAACCACCATTTTGAATTCCAATTTCGAGCAGCGCGATGGGTTTATTTATAAATTCTTTAAATAGAACATCATAAATATCTAAATAAAGCGACCACTTATCCGAAGCTTTTCCTTTATGGTGATGATATAAATCAATCAATGACATGTAAAACACTCCTTGTGCAAATTTTATTAATCGTTTGGTCTGTCTTCGAGCATATCATAGATTTGTCTAAGGTTAGCAAATTCACCTGTTGAGATGTGTATTTGTGTGGCCGGACATGCAGTTTCTGATATTTTTACTTTTTGAATTTTACCCATGCGATGGTAAAAGGTAATCCATAATGCCCATATTTTTTCAAATGATTTAAGTTTGGACCAAAAACTCTTTCCAACGCTTGATATCATCCAGCGAGCACAAGTTTGTTTGGATATAAATGAAAATATTTGCAATTTTCTATAACGTTGAATACCTGATGCCAAATAATATTGCGTTGAAATATTTTTTGCAATATGCCCCATAGTTACAAGATAATTATCTTGATAGCTTGAACCCGGCAATAAATGAGATTTATAGTTAGGATATAAATCATCATTAGTCAGCGGCGAATTTAAGATAATTTCACCTGTTTGTTGTAGATTATTGAAAAGAGTGTATCCGAATGATGCAGTTGAAACACCGGTACAAGCAAAAGGCTTAGGTGAAACAACTATTTTATTTCCCTTCGCCATGGCTAGGTTAGCAAGATAATAATCCGGGTAAGTTGAATGAAATATAGCACCATTGATACGTAGACTTTCTAAAAATGTTCGTTTGAAAATAAACTGCTGCAGGCCAAGTCCGAAATTTCTTTTTAGCAATAATGAGCCTTGCCAAGTACGGTCGGCATCTTTTTTACTAAGTATAAAAGGGTTATCTTTGTCAGTGAAAAAGAACCCATTCTTAACTAATTGCAAATACCCCTCTCTCATTGAAGGTAATACGCCAGGATGCATAAATTGATATATAGACGCATAAATAAAATCAGGTTGTTCAAAAGCATGGATGAGTGTATTAAGTTTTGTAAAATAGTCAGGGACTAACCCATCATCATCTCCGATTAACATGACATAATCACCACTGGCCATGTCGATAGCGTTATTCCAACTTTTTGTAACAGGTAAGAAATCATTTGATTTTTTATAACGGATACGAGGTTCATTCAAGGATTGAACATATGCTTCAATAGAATCAGATGATGCATTATCAAAAATAATTAACTCCCAATTATCATAGTTTTTATGCTGTAAAACAGTATAAATGGCATCTTTTAACAAAGACAATCGATTATGTGTGGGAATGACTATGCTAAATTTTAATTGTGGAAAATCATTTTTTAATGTCGATAATTGAGTATTTACTGGAAAATCAATGTCCAAATGCAGGGTATTCTTTTGTTTTTTTGTTAAATCTGAACTTAAATAGTCACCCCACGTTATTCGAGTCACAAAAGCACGTTCATATCGATCCATGTTAGAATATTGGCGAGTTTGATTATCTGATAATAAAAGATTTTCCTGGTTAAATAATCTAAAGGTCTTGCTTTTGGACCAATCGAGAACTGAATAACCAACACCATCAGCCCCCACAATTAATAGATCTAAACCCGAGTTAAGGATTTTTGCAGAAAGATTGTTATACCCACTTTCAAATTTACAACATGAAATTTTATCATTTTCTAAACCATCAAATTCAAGAAACCGTTTTTTTGCTGTTAAAAATCCATTTGATCGTAAATGAGGATTGGGAAATTGTGGAAATTCAGTGACAAAGTGTAAAGATGCATCTTTATTAATGATTGATTCCCAATGCGTTTTATACTCAGTATTAAAATTTTTTTTATGCACACTACCGCGTTGATGTTTTATATTACCCAAAAATCGGCGTATTTTTCTATATAGTGAAGAAGAAAAATAAAAGGGAGGAAAGTGATATTTTAAATAAAGCTTAAAATAATTGATGAATAATTTGTTATAACGAATTCTTCCTGAAAATAACCAGATAGCTTTAGATATCAGTTTATAGGAGGAGTAAAGACTTTCATACGAACCTGTTGCCCCAACTGCCCCTACATTTGGCTTATAATAATTATCCGCCATTTTTTTTAGCCAATTATCCGTTAATAGTTGTGTAAAGGTATTGAAAACACAGATATCGTCATGAGGGACTTGTTTTGCAGCTTTAATATAGGCGTGAATATCATAACCTTCATCATCATCAATATAAATAATTTTATAATCTATACCTGAAAAAATATGTTCAATAGCTGCGATGGTCCCAGGTTTTTTTTCTCCTTTATAAATAATGTAAAAATCATGTGGATGACCTGCGGGGTATTTACGATATGAATGAACAAATGCTTCAATAGCGGGAAAACCTTCCTTGATACGAGCCAAATAAAACACAGCAATGCTTTGCACGTGAAACTCCCTGAATGACAAATCGAAAGAGTATATCAGATGAAATAATTTACGTGAAGAGTGTATAATTAGGATGTTCTTGTTACTATTTAGTCGAAAAAGAATATAATCACCACTGACTATCTGACACTTATGGAAGATACTTATGACATTGATCGATCGCATAATAGAATTTACTGGTTTGAAAAAAGCGAAAGCAGTACCAAGCAACCAAGGAATTCTAACAACAGGTGGCTGGAAACCTAGCAAATCATTTCTTAATCGATTACGAGCAGCCTATAAAAAATCACTTGAGAATTTTGTTTCTGAAACCAGTGCGATATGGTCTGATAATTCTTTTATAGCACTTAGAAAATCAGTGCACGATGCGTTAATGGGTGAACGCGGTGATCTAGCAGACCTATTGGCAAACCCAAAAACGACGAACCTTTATTATGGAGTCGATAATCTAGCGCTCAATCTATCCTATGGGCAGGAGGAGGCGAACTTACAAAAGGACATTGGCCTTGCAGAACTGCAACGGCTTGCTGTTGCCTTGGGCATCTTTCGCCTTTGGAATTCCGTCGGAGGATCTTCGAATCCTCATCGAAAGCCGCAAGAACCATTACAAGACGCTGACATTGTAGTATCGCAGTTACCATTGGCCTACGATTTTCCTGCACCATTTCCTGGCGAGCTCGCCATAACAACTTGCCGTGGTCCAGCATCTTACAGGGCTATTCAAGCAATCTATCAAGCAGATCGGATTGAAAAAATTGCTCGTTTGATCAATGGCCGTCGATGTCTTGAGATCGGGGCAGGTATGGGGCGAACAGCCTATTACGCACATCGTCTGGGCTTTCATGATTATACCATAGTGGATTTACCAACAGCTCTAGTGGGCCAGGCTTGTTTTCTGGTGGCTACGTTAGGCGAAAATGCTGTGTCATTACCTGGGGAAAATGAGATAGCTCCAATCAAGCTTAGAACTCCAAATTGGCTAGACTTAAATCCAGGTCATTTTGATATTATTTTAAATGTGGATTCAATCACAGAAATGAGTGAAGGGTACGCAAAAAAATACGTTGATTTCATTCGCAATAACTGCCGAGCTTTTCTGTCAATTAATCATGAAGCTAATCATTTCACTGCGCATGAGCTCTTAGGTGATTTATTCATAAGTCGTCATCCTTATCCAATGCGAGATGGATATGTGGATGAATTAGCAATAATGCATTCAATATAACAGACAAGCATCATTTCTTAATATGTTTTTCTAAGGCTTTAATAGATGCTTCTAACTCTTCAATTTTCTTTCGACTTCGTGCCAAAACTTTGACTTGCGCATCAAATTCTTCGCGCGTCACCAAGTCCATTTTATTAAAGGCACTTTGCAAAATGACATGGAAATTTTTTTCTATGTCCTTTTGCATTTTACGCACACTGTCAGGCAGTGCTTTGGATAGACGGCTGGCAAGATCATTTAAAAAATTTTTATCTTTCATAAAAAAGCCTCACTCTAAAATAATTTACTATCACGTATAAATTCAGGCAATACGGTTGCTGCTTTATGCACATCAAAATTATAATAATCCGTTTTAAACGGTTTATTGAAAATAACTTTTTCGCGTAAACGTTTAAACATGCCTTGTTTTAATGCCATCACGATCGATTGCCACCCCGTTGCATAATGGGGTTGAGGAAAGCTAAGTAATTGTAAGTCACTAAAACCCGTTTGATGCATGACATGGGTAAGTGATTTTAATGGATTTATGGCAAAAGGCGAAACGCTTTGTTGTATGAGTATCCCATCGTTATTTAAAATTTCGTAAAAATGTTTTGTTTTTTGAGGATCAACATCAGTAGCATTAATAATAATGTCTATGGAGTTGGCTTTTAATGAGACAAGTTTCACCTCAAAAATAATATTTATGCCTTTTTTTTGTTCTACCTTCGATTCAGTATGATAAACTTCTGCTATATTAGTATGTTTCAAAACTTCCTTAAGGATAAGATGATTATGGTCTCCCAATACAACGATTCTTTTAGGATCAGGATGGGTGAATAATGCGGGATGTGCCATCATTTCGGGAAAAATAAAATCTAGGGTTTCTATCATGTGTCCAATCCTTGGATAGTGAATGTTTATTGTGACTTAAAACGGCGAAGGATACTAGATCCCGCGGACATCTGAAAAGGATTGGATTGTCCAGTCAACTGGATAATATCTTTAGGAAAAAAATCATAATATTCTGCCAATAGACGCGTTTTTTCACCATCTTTCATCATGTTGAAAATGATATATAAGCCTAGTGCATCAAGATAACAATCTTTTTTCTCTAAAGCCCATCGTGCTAACAGATAATCGGTAAGATAAGGGGCATGTTTCTTATGTATAAATTTCTTGGTTTCAGGAAAGGCCATGAAAAAATCATCTTCTGATAATAAACCATCAAAAAACTGTAATTTAGCTTGATAATCTTCCCATCGCATACGTTTTTGGCTTGAAAACGACTGGCCGCTCATATTGCCATTTTTTTTATGAATTCTGAATTTGGTCAGTTTTTCCTGGATAATATGAATGTCATATTTTGCTATCAGACGTATCCAAAATTGAAAATCCGCGCAGTTGGCAAATCGCGGATCATAGAGCCCAAGTTCTTGATGACATTGGGACCGTATTAATACACTTGGATGACATAAACAATTTCCATAAAAGAAAAAATAATTAAGCCACTCGTGTTTAGTGCGATTAGATTGATTGAAAATAGAAGAATAGGCACGAAATTTATTTAAAAAATGACGGCTATCTTCGTAAAAAACATCAGCATGACTAAATACAGCACCTATCTTGGAATGATTATCTAAAAAATGAACTTGTTTTTTAAGTTTTTCAGGATAAAAAGCATCATCAGAATTAAGAATGGCAATGTATTCACCCGTTGCATGTTGAAGCCCGAAGTTGGTCGCGGCAAATTGTCCCTGATTGCGTTTTAATATCGTAAGATTTATACGTGCATCATTAAATTTTTTTATCACATTGACCGTATGATCGCTCGATGCATCATCGATAATAATCAATTCAAAATCTTGTAAACTTTGATTTAATACGCTTTCTATAGCCTCTTTTACAAACTTTTCATGGTTATAGGAGGCCATGATAATGCTTACTTTTGGCATGATGTCCTTGTTAAATGTTGAATAATAAGATTTGTGTCAAATGAACTTAGTTGATTAATAAGTGTTTGCCAATGATTTATTTCAATTTGATGGGGATTATCGCGTATGAGCAAACGTTTAATAAATGGGTATTGATAATCTGAGATCAATTTGTCCCATGAATGATGTGATGGATCATGCATGATACGATTTCCTAATAGGGGACAAGAGCAGTATGCACCTAATTTAAATCCATTTTTTAAAAAAAATTGTGACATGCCTATTTCATAACGAACGATGATATTATTCTTTAGCCCTAAGTTATAAACCTTGTTCCAAAATTTCTTGAACAAAGGATTGGAAAATAAAGATTTTGAAAAAACCACAAAATAACTTTGTATGTGGTATTTAATCATATAAGAATCCGTTGCGCCCCACATATCTAGGTTGTGCTTGTCACCATATAGAATGATTTTATTTAAGTCAAAAAGTGGACCATACACGCTGTCATTAGCGAAAATAATTTTTTCATATTTGTCTATGTGTTCTTCATTTTCTATCCCAAGTTTATAAGCTCCAAAATCAAGCCCGCGGTTTTTTTTAATAATGATTTTTTTGCAAATAGCCTTGATTTTATTTCTTTCTGTGTCGTTTAAATGAGCGCATGTACTTATAAAGATAATATCACAATCACATGCGTAAAGTGCAGCTAGATAATTTATCACATAAGGATCTATGATATTGTCTGGATCATAATGCGAAAAAACACAAAGATTTCTTTTCAAGCTTGAGGCGGCGCCATAATATAAAATGGCGCTATTTTTTTTATGAAGCAGTTTTGAATACATAGCATCAAAAAAATACCGAGAAAAATGAAATATCTTTCTTATTAAATATACAGTCCTAATTAAAGCCCCTTTTATCATTATTATTCCTGAATCGAAAATTTAAAAAATAAACTTAATGCAAGTCCGCATTTGCGTTTCCAATTAGGCGGTGTAAAAATAAATTTAAAATAATAGAGCGGACGCTTGAATGAATTTTCAGTAAAAAGTTTTATAAATTGCATTAATAAGCGTTTTTCTTTTACGGGTAAAAACGGAATTTTGCTCATATCGTGGGCTTGATCTAATGCTGTTTGATAACGCATTTTCAAAAAATGAAAATTTTTAAAAGTCCAGGTTTTACGCTTAATTCCTAGCATGGCACCTACCGTATTTGCTGAATGCTGTCTGTATTTCAGGGTAGGTTCAGGTAAATAAATTATTTTTCCTACAATAGATGCAAGCACTAAAGCCCATTTATCATGATTTAATGATTTACCCAACTTTGGCATGCTAGTGATGAGCTTAGCTAGAGGTTTATTTAACATGATGGTGCAGCCTAAAGCTGGACAGTAAAACAATAATTTTTTTAAAGTTATTTCCGTATGGTTATCCAATTGCTGTAATTTCGAAAGGGATGGATAAATAAGATTTAAGTTTTCATCAACAACTTCCACATCAGAAAACACCAAGGCAGGTTTTTTTTCGGTAAATGTATGAAGTAATTTTTCTGTTTTATCATTAAACCAGATATCATCTTGGTCAGCATAACAAATGAAATCAGGTGAGAATTTCAAAGATTCTTTTAATAATATAAAATAACTTTCTCTTAGCCCTATGTGTCCTAGATTATCTTTATATAAATGTATACATACATGACGTTCGACGTAATCTTTTACAATGGATAAAGTATCATCGTTTGATCCATCATCACGTATCAGAATATCGCTAGGGTGCGTTTGATTGAGCAGGCTTTCAAGCTGCTGCTTGATGAAGCGTTCGCCGTTATAGGTGCTCATGATAATAATAATGTTGGTTTTGACCATTTTTTTAAAGCAAATGCTTCCTTGTTTCATCAACTATCCGTTAGGAGAAGGTTAGCTATTCATTTTTTAGCGACTTGTTGTCAGGATGACAACACCAAGCACAGGGATGTGCTGTTTGGAGCGTAAAAATGAATAGCTAACCTTCTCTCACCAGGACATGTTGTTTTATCATTCCAACTGTCTATAATAACAACTTTATTTATTTTGGCTATCATTAGGATGATGTCATTATGCAAAAAAGAAAAGGAATTATTTTAGCCGGCGGCACCGGGACAAGACTTTACCCTGTGACGTTAGGTATTAATAAACAACTTTTGCCGGTATACGATAAACCGCTTATTTATTATCCTTTAAGCTGCCTCATGTTAGCAGGTATACAAGAGATATTGATTATTACCACTCCTTCAGATGTAGAACAATATAAACGTTTATTGCAAGATGGTCGTCAATGGGGTTTGCGTTTTTCTTATGCGACACAAGAAAAACCAGAAGGTTTGGCCCAGGCATTTATCATTGGTGAATCTTTTATTGGTCATGCACCATGTGCGTTAGTGTTAGGCGATAATATTTTTTATGCACATCATTTGAGCGAGATGTTGAAAAAAGCTAATCGAATTAATGAAGGTGCAGTGATCTTTACTTATCCGGTTGATAATCCGCAGGCGTATGGTGTCGTTGAGTTTGATCAGCACAAAAAACCCATTCGTATTATAGAAAAACCTAAGCAGCCGCCCTCCAATTGTGCTGTGACTGGACTTTATTTTTATGATAACCAAGTGGTGGACATCGCCAAAGATGTCAGGCCTTCTGCTCGTGGTGAGTTAGAAATTAGCTGCGTTAATCAATATTACTTGGATATCAATCAACTTAAAGTCATGGATTTGGGCCGTGGTTCAGCTTGGTTGGATAGCGGGACACATGATGCATTATTGCAAGCCAGTCAGTTTATTGAAACGATTGAAAAACGCCAGGGTTTAAAAATTGCTTGCCCCGAAGAAATTGCTTTTCGCTGTCACTATATTGATGAAGCGCAATTAGAACGTCTTGCTCATTCCTTAGGTAAAAGTGCCTATGGACAATATTTATTTAAAATACTTAAGGATGAAGTGTATAAAAATGATGAAACTTATGCGTAATGAAGTATTACCTGAGGTGATGATTATTGAGCCTGCCTTATTTAAAGATGCGCGAGGCTATTTTTTTGAAGGTTTTCAGGCAAAGCGTTATCAAGAAATGGGAATAAAAGAGACCTTTGTGCAAGATAATTATTCTCGCTCTGTGCAACATACTTTGCGCGGTTTGCATTACCAGCTTCATCATCCTCAAGGAAAATTAGTAGGTGTCACAGCAGGCAAGGTTTTTGATGTCATTGTGGATATCCGTCATGGTTCGCCAACTTTTGGCAAATGGGTAGGTGTGGAATTAAGTGATGAAAATGCACGTCAAGTTTATATTCCAAAGGGTTTTGCCCATGGATTTTTTGTATTGAGTGAGTCAGCAGATTTTTATTATAAATGTACCGATTATTACGCACCGCATGATGACCATGGTATTGCCTGGAATGATGCTTTTATCAATATTAACTGGCCCATGCAGGGGGTGCCCATTGTGTCGAAAAAAGACCAGGAATATGCGTCATTAAAGAGCATTTCTTATGAAAAACTTCCAAGGTATGTGATGCCATGAATTATCAACCTAATCGAATAGCAGTGACCGGTGGTGCAGGTTTTATTGGCAGTAATTTTATTCAATATATGTTGGACCGTTATCCAGACATTCATATTACCAATATTGATAAATTAACTTATGCAGGCAATTTAAAAAATGTAGCTAATTTTACCCAGGATAACCGATATTTATTTTTCGAGACCGATATTGGTTCAAGTGCAGAAATTGAAACCATTTTACGCACGAATAATATTGATACCATTGTGCATTTTGCTGCGGAAAGCCATGTTGATAGATCAATTGCTGATCCAGGTGCTTTTATACGGACCAATATTGTGGGTACCTATGCTTTGCTTGAAGCGGCACGTAAAGTTTGGCTGCAAGAAAGTCATAGAAATAAGCTGAATTGTCGTTTTCATCATATTTCCACGGATGAAGTCTATGGCAGTTTGAGCAAAACTGACCCTGCATTCACCGAACAAACAGCTTATGCGCCTAAGTCTCCTTATTCTGCATCGAAAGCTGCATCGGACCATTTAGTTCAAGCGTACTTTAATACTTATGATTTGCCAGTGACCTTATCGAATTGTTCCAATAACTATGGCCCGCATCAACATCAAGAAAAACTTATTCCAACCATTATCGCAAGTTGCTTAGCAGAGAAAGCTATTCCTATCTATAGTGATGGCAGCAACATACGAGATTGGCTCTATGTGGAAGATCATTGCCAGGGAATTGATTTAATTCTCACTAAGGGTAATTTAGGTGAAAATTATAACATAGGGGCTAATACTGAATATAATAACCTGACTTTGACCCATTTGGTTTGTGAAATAGTGGCAGAGCAAACTGGGTATGCGGTTGCGGCTTATCTTGATTTGATTAGTTTTGTGAAAGATAGACCAGGACATGATTTTCGATATGCGATTGATGCGAAAAAAATGCAGGAACAGCTGGGCTGGCGGCCTACGCATGATATAAAACAAGGGTTAAGAAAAACCATTGCATGGTATTTAGAACATCATAGGATAAAAGCTTTTGCATGATAAAAGTATTATTAACAGGTGCTAATGGTCAAGTTGGGCATGAAATAAAACGTACCGTGCCTGATGATGTGACATTGTTTAGTTATGATAAGCAATCCTTAGATATTACTTCTATAGATGCTATCAAAACGGTTTTTACAGAATGTCGTCCTGATTATGTCATTAATGCAGCGGCCTATACCGCAGTGGACCGTGCGGAGCAAGAACCAGAGCTTGCTTATAACATTAATGCTAAGGGTGCAGAACACTTAGCTTGTGCATGTCGTGAAGCTCACGCGCCACTTATTCATCTATCCACGGATTATGTTTTTGATGGTCTGCATGACGAACCTTATGTAGAGAAAGATAGCGTTTTTCCTTTAAATGTTTATGGAAAGAGCAAATGGGAAGGTGAGCAAGCCGTACGTCTTCAGATGCCGCAACATATTATTCTGCGTACAAGCTGGATTTTTAGTAGTTTTGGGAATAATTTTGTTAAAACTATCCTGCGTTTGGCAAAAGATCAATCTCAATTACGTATTGTATCGGACCAATACGGTTGTCCTACTGCTGCGAAGGAGGTAGCTCTGACTGTTTGGCAAATCATAAAACAAATTCAAGATCTTACTGATCTTCCATGGGGAACTTATCATTTCGCCAATAAGCCGCACGTTTCATGGTATGATTTTGCTAAAAAAATCCTTGATATTGCTGAAAAATACACCACTTTAACCGTTAAAGATATGGTAGCTATTAAGACCTCTGATTACCCAATCTTGACCAAAAGACCTGCTTATTCCGTCTTAAGTTGTCAAAAAATCACGGATATTTTTCAAATAAGGCCAAGTCATTGGGAAGAAGCGTTGGATGAGGTCGTAAGATCACTTTTATTTTCATCTGCTTCTATCTGAGTCGGTTGCAATCCTTTTATTAAGTCAATAGAATCGATTCACGTCTGATCGGAGTTTTTTATAAATGGAGTCTAGAGTCACTGAAGTCATTTCTCTTTTTGAGAGTTATAAAGCAAAAAATATTTTGCTGATAGGGGCAACAGGTTTTTTAGGTAAAGTTCTGTTAGCTATGACCTTAAGCCACTTGCCTATGGTAGGTTGTATTTACATTTTGATACGGCATAAAAAAAATGTCTCTGCTGAAGAACGATTTTTGCAAGAAATCCTTAACTCTCCTGCTTTTCAGCCTTTGCGTGATCAATATCGCGAGCATTTTAATGCTTATATATCAAGCCGGGTAAAAGTTGTCGAAGGGGATGTAACTCTTCCTCATTTGGGAATAGAGCCAGATGTTTTAAAAAAGCTTTATGCAACTGTCAATTTGGTATTCAATGCGGCTGGTATGGTCGATTTTTTCCCTGACATTAGACAGGCTGTTTTGATTAATATTAATGGCACATTAAATGTCGCTGAATTTACCCAGCATTGTTGTTCGGCTTCACTCATTCATGTATCCACTTGTTATGTTGCAGGCAAGCAAAATGGCATATTTGAAGAGAAAGTGGAACTTGATAAATCACCTAATGGGTTAATGTTTGATGCAGAAAAAGAATATTCTGATTTATGTCATATAATGTCTATAAAAAACAATCCCTCACGAAAAAAATTTATTGAATTAGGAAGAGAGAGAGCAAATCATTGGGGGTGGAATAATACTTATGTGCTCACTAAAGCATTAACCGAAATGCTATTAGTAAAGCGTTATCCAACGTTAAATAAATCCATTATCAGGCCATCAATCATTGAGAGTTCATTACATTTTCCTTTTCCAGGTTGGAATGAAGGACTTAATACCAGTGCTCCTATCGTTAAATCATTGAGCGGGTGGTATCCTTGTTTTGTTGGGAAAAAAAATATTACATTAGATTTAATTCCTGTAGATGAAGTCTGTAATGCTATGTTATTAATCGCTTCAGCTTCTCTGCAAAACAAAGCTTCTTTAGTTTATCAATTAGCAACATCAAACAATAATCCATGTTCCATGGGTCTTAGCGTTAAAATGATACGTGATTGGCATAGAAAAAATTATCGCAAGTCTGATTCAAGTTTCGCTGGTAAATATATTCGCGCATTGCTTCCTATTAAATGCATTTCAATGGATCATGTGTTATCTCCTAGAAACATAAATAACTTGATATCAAAAACTATTAATAAATTGGATCATTATAGCTATTCATGGATTAAAAAATTAAGAAAAAAATTACATGTAATTAAACAAGAATTGTATAAGTTTGAGATATTGTATGAATCCTATCTTCCATTTTGCTACGAATATAGTTATTCTTTTGTTTCAGATGAGATTAATAAACTGCAACCGAAAGAAAGTTTATTTCGTTATCAACCACTTGCTATTAATTGGAAAAAATATTGGAGGGACATACATATCCCTGGCGTCACTCGATGGGTTTTTTCAGAAAAAATAAATGATAAAAAAATAGCAAATAGCAATAATAGCTTTATTAAAATTTTTTTTTACCAGTTTTGCAAAGCATTTTTTAAATGGTACTGCCCATTGAAGGTGCAAGGACGAGAAAATTTACCTTCTGCTCCTTACATTATTTTTAGTAATCATTGCAGCCATTTAGACACGGCCGTTTTAATGTTGGCAACCGGGGACACATTTGATAATTTTTATATGATTGCGGCCAAGGATTATTTCTTTGATAACAAGACGAGAAATGTTATTGTAAATAAACTTATGAATATCATTTCTATAGATAGGAAACCGACACAAAAGTCCCTAAAAAATACATTTGATACATGTAGAGCTGTTGCAAAAGATAATAAAAAAAATCTTATCATTTATCCCGAAGGCACACGATCACTCACAGGAGATATGCAATCCTTTCGAAGCGGTATTGCGATGATCGCAACAGAGCTTGGGCTTCCTTTGGTTCCGGTTTATATAAATGGTACTCATAAGGCATTAAATAAGAGCAGGTATTTGCCTAAACCGCAAAAAATTAACGTGGTTATTGGGCAATGTATTATTCCAAACGTTGTGGCCAGTGATAAAAAAAGTTTATTTGATTATTATAGAATGCTTACTCAACAATTAGAAATATCAGTGCGTGATCTAAAAGGATGTTAGTTTAGTATGTTTCATAACAAAACTGTATTTATTACTGGGGCATCCATGGGGCTAGGCAGAGCATTAGCTATCAAATTAAGCGATACAGGTGCAAAGCTGGTATTAATGGCGCGTTCTTTAGACAAACTAGAGCAAACCAAGGCCTTATGTAATCCAGCTTCTGCCATTGAGATTGTCTGCGGTGACGTTGCTCATGAATATGATTGCCAATCAGCGATTCAGCATACTATAGATAGTTTCGGTAATTTAGATTATCTGATTTTAAACGCAGGTGTCAGCATGTGGTCATCATTTGAATCACTTCACGATGTTTCTGTGATGAAAAAACTTATCGAAACCAATTATCTAGGGGCTGTCTATTGTGTGCATTATGCTTTGCCTTTTCTAAAAAAAAGTCATGGCATGATAGTGGGAATTTCTTCCATACAAGGCAAGGTGCCTATTCCGTATCATAGCGGTTATTCTGCATCTAAACATGCATTGCAAAGTTTTCTTGATATCATTCGCATGGAACTGCGCCATGAAATTAATGTGCTCACCGTTTCCCCAGGATGGATAGATGGAACTCACATTCGTGATAATTCATATGGTTCTCATCATACATTGAATGATAAAAATTTACAGCGTCGTAAAAAATCTTCAATACAACTTGATGCTTGTGTAAATCGTATCGTGAAAGCGATGCAAAAACAAAAACATGAACTTTTATTGCCAGGTAAATATCGTATACTTTCATGGCTTCACCTTATGTCGCCAAAATTTTATAGTGCATTATTAATGAGGCTATTATGAAAAAAATTTCACTGAGTGGAAAAATAGGTGCAAATAATGCCGATGATTATTTTTCTGTATTTTCTAAAAGCTCTATTTTTGAAGGCGTGGGTAAAAATGAACTGTATGAATTATTTGAAGCATCGCATCTGTTAGAGTTATCCGAAGGAGAGTTATTATTAAAAGAAGGCGATGTTTCTGAAACATTTTTTATTGTATATGAAGGTACATTAAACGTAGTTAAAGAAGATCAAGAATATCATCATGAACATATTTTAAAAATAATACATCCTGGAGAAACCATAGGTGAAATGGCTTTGCTTGACACCGCTCCACGTTCCGCATCTATTTCTGCGAAAACGCAAGCAAAAGTTTTTGTGATACCGTTTATTGAGTTTAATCGATTAGCTAAAAAAGATGTAAGTTTTTCTAATATTTTTATTAAAATTGCTCGTTCTGTTACGCAACGATTGCGTCAGGGTAATGATCTTGTCACCCAAGCACTTGAAAAACAGCTTGAAGAATATAAGCTTAGAGTGGCAATGGGTTATTTCATGATGAATGTCGTCGCGGTGGTTTGTTTATTTACTTTTGCGCTGAATGGTATCGTTGCGCTCATGGAAACAGTCCCTAGTGACACCATGATTACAGCGCCGCTTGTCGTGATTTTTTTAATTGTTTTTTTAATGATAATGAAAGCTACGGGATTACCCAATGAAACCTTTGGTATTACTACAAAAAATATTAAATCATCCACTATAGAGGGTATTTTATTTTCTTTACCTATATGTTTGTTGATTGTGCTTGTTAAATGGTACCTCATATTGTACGTACCATCTTATGCTGGCAGGCCTATCATTGAACCGCTCGCGATCGTTTCACCGACTATCGTGAATCCTTATTATCAATGGGGCATTTGGTTATTGACTTTCATTGTCTATGGTTTATTTATTTGTCCCGCAGAAGAATTGATTGTGCGAGGCGGTTTACAAGGATGCTTGGATACCTTTTTAACTAATAAAAATAAAGTATTTACTTCTATTTTTCTATCAAACCTTATTTTTAGTACGACCCATCTTTACATTTCATTACAACTTTCGTTACTGGCTTTTTTTAGTGGTCTATTTTTTGGTTGGTTATATTCAAGAAATAAAAATTTGATAGGTGTCACAATAAGTCATTGTATGTTAGGAATTTGGTCATTATGTATTATAGGATTGTTTCATAGAACGGCGTAAGGATAATAAAATGATAGTTAGCAAAAATGATGCTCACATGAAATGGCATGGTTGGGGTGATAACGAAAAAACATTTGCCATGGATAAAAAACCAGATCTTTGGCCATATATAAAAAAAGTCACCGGACTCACGGATTATTCACCCATGATACCCCCCATTGATTTGGCAAATGTCATTGTGCCAAAACCAAACTTGAATGAGTTAGCATGCTCAGCAATCAAGGCAAGTTTAGCGCCGCATCAAATAAAATGGGATGATTATGAGCGTTTAATACATAGTTATGGCAAGAGTTTCAGAGATCTTTTACGTATTAGAAAGGGAACAATTGATAGTTCACCGGATTGCGTATGTTATCCTGAATCCGAAGATGATGTTATTAAAATTATCGACTTAGCAAAGCAACACAATTTTATCGTTATACCTTTTGGGGGCGGTTCTAATATTGTGGGCTGTGTTGAATCAATAGTGACACAACAGCGCATGGTCGTTAGCTTAGATATGAGAAAAATGTGTCGCGTATTAGAAGTCGATAAACAATCACTCACAGCAAGAATTCAAGCGGGAGCGCTAGGACCTGTTCTTGAAGAACAATTAAATCAATTGGGTGTTACGCTGGGACATTTTCCAGATTCGTTTGAATATTCTACTTTAGGCGGCTGGATTGCAACTCGTTCTGCAGGTATGCAAAGCGATAGATATGGAAAGATTGAGGATATGGTTTTGTCATTACGTATGGTGACACCCGAAGGTGTAATGACGACAAAATCGGTACCTAAGGCCTCAAATGGAATTGATATAAACCAATTATGCATGGGAAGTGAAGGTATATTTGGCGTTATCATTGAAGCGACTGTACGTGTGCGCCCCGTGCCTGCTTGCAAAGGATTTTATGGGTACTTGTTTCCTACTTTTGACGCAGGTGTTGCTGCGATTTACGAATGTGAACGCAGCGGTTGCATGCCCATTATTACCCGTTTAAATGATGCAGATAAAACAGCATTATCTTTTGCTTATAAAGATCAAGATTCTCATTTGAATCATCTCATATCTAAAGCCGTGAAATGGTATTTAAAACATGTAAAACATTTTGATTTTAATCATGCATGTTTAATGATAGTTGCATTTGAAGGCGACAAAAACTCGTTAAAACGTCATCGTAACAAAGTGCATGCTATTTATAAACAACATGGAGCATTTCATTTGGGGTCCAAGCCTGGAATGGCGTTTGAAAGAGGAAAATACGATTTTCCTTATTTGCGTGACTATGTGATGGATTATGGTCTTATTGCTGATGTCAGCGAAACAGCCACATCATGGAGTAATTTAATGCATCTTTATCACCAAACACGCGAATCTATTATAGAAGCCATTAAAAAAACCGGAGTTTCAGCCTGGTGTGGGTGTCATGTGAGTCATAATTATCATACAGGTGCAAGTTTATATTTTACTTTTGCATGTCAGCAAACTCCGTCTGATCCTTTGGCACAATATCTATTTATTAAAAAAGCAGCCGAAGATTCGTTTATTAATCATGGGGGTTGTTTGTCTCATCATCATGCAGTTGGCTATGAACATTTGCCATGGCTTGAGCATGATGTATCAACAGCAGGTCTTAAAGCCATATTAGCATTAAAAAATGGCCTGGATTCACAAAATATTATGAACCCAGGGAAGTTGGTTATTTAAAATAAACTTTATAACCCGCATACAAAGGGCCCGACAATACATACATTAAAGTGATCATAAACAACACTTGCGGTAGTCCAATGTAACAGGCTGCCGCTATGGTCATGCCTATTAATAGGATAAAACTCACCACATGTTTTCTGATAGGGATGGCTTTTAAACTGTTGTATTGAAAATGACTTATCATGAAAACGCTAAGTAAGAGCATCATGCAAGCCATGCTCATGGATAACAATAAAGGATGAAGTTGATGTGATGCGCCCAGCCATACAAAAGCAGCTAACATGCAGGATGTAGGCGGGCAAGGCAATCCTAAGAAATTATCATGATTTGATTGTAAACCAAATCTTGCTAAACGTAATGCAACGGACAGTACATAACTGGCCGCAACCATGGTCCCAAACCAATCCAATGTGGATAAAGACCATTGATAGATGAGAAGAGGCGGAGCCATACCGAATGCTACCATATCGGCAATACTATCGAATTTTTTACCAAATTCACTTTGTGTGTTTGTGAATCTTGCAATGCGTCCATCAAGTATATCCGCAATACCAGCCAAAATAATGCATATGGCTGCGGCCTTATATCGATGATCCATGGCGAAAATAATCGCGTAAAACCCCAATATCAAACAGGTAGCAGTGATCAAATTAGGTAAAATATATAATGTTTTATGGGGAGTGTTTGAGTAATAATTCATTCTATTCATCAGGCATTTCCTTATAAAAAAACCATCATACAAAAATTTTCCTTTTGTGACCATGCTTTTTGAGATTGGTAGATGGTATCAAGATTGTCGAAGAGACTTTGAAGCTGGTACAACAGCTTCTGCACTTGCGCTTTTTTCATTATTAGCAGCCCGTTCAAGTTTATCTTCAAGAACTTTTTCTAACGTTTCTAATCGAGTCTCTAGATCAGGCCCCCACTTTTTTTCCAGCTCACTTTCATGAGCCGTTGTGCTCAAGTCATGTATTAGAGAGATTGATTCATTAACGGCATCAATTTTTTCTTCCGAAGATAAGTTTTTATCATTTACCAGTTTCATTTGTTCATCAAGTTCTATCATAATAGCAGCATCTTTTTCATTTGAGTCCAGTATTTCTTCAACTTTTTTCGGGGTTGAACCCATAGTTTGCTCTTGCTTTTCAGCAATGACATTTTCAGTTGTGACAGGTGCATTCGTTTTTTGCGTGTCTGCTTCTAATCCCATGGTAATATCATTCCTCAAAGTTGAAATATCTTTAACGGCAGCAGATGTTCCTTGTTTAATGTAAGGAGTTGCTGAATTTTGAAAACGTACATTCAAATTGGATAAATCTGTTTCCAGCTTGCCCAGTATAATCTCTGGATTTCCTGTTTTCTTTTTCAAATTATCAATTGCCGCATTTACTAGATTGAATCTCATTTGAGAGTAGTTTGCGTTAGATTCAGGATTTTTTAATTCTTGTGACATCCATTCAATTTGAATACTTCGCAAATAATAAGAGGCGGGAACAGTAATGGATTTCATATTAGAAGGGTTTTTTTCTAATTTTTTAGTTATTTCTTTTTTTAATAATATTTTCTGCATTTTTGTATCATGGACAGATTCGAGTTTTGATAGCAATCTTTTTTCTTCTTTTGTATTATTAAATAAAGGTTTTTGAGTATCTTGCATAAATGCATTAATGGGATTAACAGAATCTAACGTGTTGCTTAACAATTGATTGTTATCAGGCTGATTTTTCTTTTTCGCTTCAGGGGTCAATGCAGATACGACATGTTGTGATATTTTTGCTCCAGCATTATCGACCTCTGGCATATTTTTTAATACCAGGGTTGCATTTTTTGTGACTCTTGCTCTTGTTTTCAGGTAATTTATATCAGAGGTTTTATATGATTTTGAGGGTAGTGCGGTTTGTTCAGCCTGCCATTGTAATTGGGTATTTTCAAAATATTTTAATGCTGTAACATTTTCATGCTGAGTTTTATTTTCCTTTTGTGATTGAAGTAATTGTTGATTATGTTGTTTTGTGTATTCTGCTGCTGCATTTTGTAGGACTGTCTGTCCTGAAGCTGTTTTGGATTTATTGATAAACTCCATAATATCTTTGGGTGGTACAGGTTCTTTTTCTGACATTAATTTATTGGCAAAGTTCTTAAATTCTTCCTGATTCTTCGAGCTTTCTAAACCAGGTATGGCTTGTTGTAATGCTATAGCAAGATCTATGCGTGATACAGCAAATGTATCCAGTGTGTTTTTACCATCTTCTTTAGCTTGTTGTAAACGAATCACCTGAGATTGTGCAAGATATGGAGAAGCATTTTTTATAAAAGGACTTCCTTCAGGACCTGAGAGGAATTTATCAATGTCTTCTAGTGTCGGTGAAGAAATATCATGGAGTGCCTGTGCATTGGTAACAGCTTTAATGTTTTCAGCACCTTGTTTGTTTGCATAGCGGCTTTCAATATCATTGACAATGGCATTTCTAAGTTTTTCAATCGAAGTGTGCATTTCATCAGAAAGTGATTGGGTTCGAGCAATAGTGGGTGCTCTTGTCAGCCGAGGTTCTCTCTCAAGAGTTGCCTTGGTTGACATTCTATTAAGTGTTGGAGCTCTATTAAGTGTGGGGGCTCTATCAAGAGTTGGCGCTCCAGTTCTTGTTGTCATCCTGGCCATACTCGGTGCTCTATTGAGCGTTGGGCCTCTTTGCAAAGAGGGCGGTTGATCTTGAAGCTTCTGTTGTGCTTGCTCATATGCTTGGGCTACAACCGGCTCTCGCATTAATTCCTGCGATATAATCCGCTTGCTTTTTAGCAACTTTTCCACTTCAATTCTGATCAGGGAGGTATTATCATTAAGATCTTTTTCTAACGCAGAAACTTCGTGAGCATCCATTCCTTTTTTTGCCTCGAGTTGACGCCGCTGCTGTACTAAATTTTCTAAAGGAATACCCATATTATATTAAGCTCCACGCCTCATATAATCAGTATAGCACTTTAGTCTTGTTGCTTTTTTCTTATAAATCAACAAGTTATATTTTTATAGCGGAAACCTATGGCTCAATCGTAACGTTACCGCTATGATAGCTAATTTTCAGACATATCATTATGACACGATCATCACTTATTATCGCAACTCGAGAAAGCCCGCTTGCACTTTGGCAAGCCAATTGGGTTAAAACGCAATTAGAAAAACATCATCCCCATCTTGCTGTCAGTTTATTAGGGCTCACGACAATTGCTGATCAAATGCTAGAAACACCCTTGCTGCAAATAGGCGGTAAAGGATTATTTGTTAAAGAATTGGAAGAAGCTTTATTAGATGGCAGGGCAGATATTGCCGTGCATTCGATGAAAGACGTACCTATGGAATTACCTGAGGGATTATCGTTACCCGTTATGTGTGAGCGTGAAGATCCTAGAGATGCGTTTGTTTCATTGCAATGTGATACCTTAGAAGATTTACCCTTGCAAGCTATCCTTGGTACATCCAGCCTGCGCCGTCAAAGTCAGCTAGCATTTATACGTCCTGATCTGCAAATGAAGTCATTGCGCGGCAACGTTAATACCCGATTAAATCGTTTAAAGCGCGGCGAATTTACCGCCATTATTCTTGCGGCAGCAGGTTTAAAACGTTTGGATTTGCAGCACTGTATTCGTTCCTATTTGAGTGTAGAGCAATCACTGCCTGCACCAGGTCAAGGTGTGTTAGGCATAGAATGCAGATCGGATGATAAGGAAACACAAAAGCTTATTGCTGTGCTTAATAATGAAAAAAGCAATCGTTGTGTCACGGCTGAGCGTGCTTTATGCACGCAATTGGGGGGCGGGTGTCATGTACCTGTCGCTGCATTTGCTGAAATGATAAATGGGAAAATATGGCTGCGAGGTTTGGTGGCAAATTCGCAAGGTACGCTTATATTGCGGGCAGAACACACGGATACAGCAGAAAATGCCATGCAGCTTGGCATCAAAGTGGCTGATGATTTGATTGCACAAGGTGCGCTGCCTCTGATAGCAGGTAAATAAACCATGGCATTGCGTGGATTGACAATCATGGTCACGA